>JAIETO010000077.1 GCA_019745005.1 Burkholderiaceae bacterium | reverse complement strand
ACATGCTCGCCGATATTGATAGAAAACGCTGTTTTACCCATAGATGGGCGACCAGCGACGATGATTAAATCACCTGGTTGCAGGCCAGACGTCATCTTATCTAGATCAATAAAACCCGTGGGGACGCCAGTGATATCGCTATTGTTGTCGCGGTTGTAGAGCTCATCGATACGCTCAACAACCTGAGTAAGCAAAGGTTGGATCGCGTGAAACCCTTGTGCACCGCGCGCACCTTCCTCCGCAATGGCAAAAATTTTGGACTCGGCATCATCCAACATTTGTTTCACTTCTTTGCCTTGCGGGTTAAATGCTTGACCCGCAATATCATCTGCAACGGAAATCAATTGTCGCAAGATGCCGCGGTCGCGCACAATTTCGGCATAGCGTTTAATGTTTGCTGCAGATGGCGTGTTCTGCGCCAACGCATTCAGATACGTTAGACCGCCCGCCTCTTCCGCTTTGTTGATGGCATTGAGTCCATCAAACACGGTAATCACATCGGCGGGTTTGGTGGCATTAATTAACTTGGCGATACATTGAAAAATAATTCGATGATCGTATCGGTAGAAGTCATTTTCACTGATCAAATCAGCGACTCTATCCCACGCAGTATTGTCGAGGAGTAAACCACCCAAAACAGATTGTTCGGCTTCGATGGAATGAGGGGGTACGCGAATTGAATCGAGTTGTGGATCTGAGGGAGCTTTCATAGCGCGAATTATACCTTCTAAATATGCTGATGCTCGCCCAGAAGACCCACGCATTGTGTGCTAAAAAGCGTGGGATTTTCTTTCTCTAATTTGGCTTGAGGTTTGAACGCTTTAAGCAACTGAAGGACGTAAAAAAAGCCGGAAAAAATCCGGCTTTTTTTACGAAGAAGAAGTAACTTAAGCTTGCTCGCCCAAGATTGCAACTTTCACTTCAACAACCACGTCTGAGTGCAATGCAACCGCAACAGCATGATCACCCACGTTTTTAAGTGGCCCTTGTGGCAAACGAACTTGCGCTTTCTCAACGGCGAAACCTTGTTTAGTCAATGCTTCAGCGATATCAAAGTTTGTTACTGAACCAAACAAACGTCCGTCAACGCCCGATTTTTGAGAAATCTGAACAGTCAAACCGCTCAACTTTTCACCCTGCGCTTGTGCTGCAGCCAATTTTTCAGCAGCGGCTTTTTCCAACTCAGCGCGCTTTGCTTCAAATTCAGCAATTGCCGCCGCAGTAGCGCGACGCGCCATGCGTTGTGGAATCAAAAAATTACGCGCATAGCCATCTTTAACACGAACCACATCACCAAGATTGCCGAGATTAACGACTTTATCCATCAAAATTACTTGCATATTATTCTCCTAATACTCGTCGTCAATTAAGCTGTGTGCAAATCAGTGTACGGCAGCAACGCGAGGTAACGCGCGCGCTTAATTGCCGTGTCAACTTGGCGCTGATACAAAGCTTTTGTGCCGGTTAAACGCGCTGGCATAATTTTGCCGTTTTCTTGCACGAAGTCTTTCAAAGTATCAATATCTTTGTAATCAACTGATGGCACATGTGCTGCTGTAAAGCGGCAAAACTTTTTGCGCTTAAACAATGGATTTTGTTGCTGACGTTTTTGCTTTAATTTGCTTTTATCAAATTTTTTACCGAATGCCATTTTTGGCTCCTAATCTAATCAATTTTCTCGAAATTCGTTATATGAAAAACGAGGGATTTACTGTTGCGATTTTTACGTACTAAAAAACCTGTGAATTCTGAGGTGACTCCAAGCTCCAACTCTAAAAACCGCTTCGAAATATCGCCCGCTGCGATTGCTACAATTTCAAACTCCGCATCACGAAGCGCATTTGCTTGTATTTGCTGCGAACGATGAGCCAACACTGCATTTGCAATTGGAATACCTGCCGGCGTGTAACGAAGTGCTGATTTTTCGAGAATGCTTGCGACAAGCTTGAGCTGATTCACAAATTTATTATGACGTTCCCAAAGTTAAAAATTAAGCTGCTGGTGCTTCTGCGCGCGTTGCTTTGCTCGCATCTTCTTTTTGCACTGACTTCATCATTGGTGAAGGTGCAGTTTCAGCTTTTTTCAATTTAACTGTCAAATGGCGCAAAACCGCATCATTAAATTTAAACGCAGTTTCGATCTCAAGCAAAGTTTCTGCATCGCACTCAATGTTCATGCAAACATAATGTGCCTTCGCTAATTTTTGGATCATGTAAGCGAGTTGGCGACGACCCCAATCTTCTACACGATGAACCTGACCGCCACGCGCTGTAACGCTGGCTTTATAACGCTCGATCATTGCAGGCACTTGCTCGCTCTGATCAGGATGTACGATAAATACGATTTCATAATGACGCATAAATTCTCCTTGTGGACAATAAAAATTAAGCCCGCCTCGGCGTCAAGACGAGTGCGGGAAGAGGAAAGCCGACAATAATAACGCAGATAGCCAATTTTTTCAATCGTTTCAATGACTTAATTCCGGATGCGCTTAATGTTTTCGATTGAATCAGTACAAATCCAATAAAAATCGATTTAAGGCAAAATTTTGCTTGCAAATTTGCAATTACTGTACAAAAATACAGGCTGTTTATACGTACAGCAAGAGGTTCGAAAATGCTCAAACTAACAGCACGACAAGAACAGATCTTTAACTTAATTAAAGACGCAATACAAAATACAGGCTTTCCGCCAACGCGCGCAGAGATCGCGAATGAATTAGGTTTCAAATCGACTAATGCTGCCGAAGAGCATTTGCAGGCACTTGCACGAAAGGGCGTGATTGAAATTGCTGCGGGTACATCACGAGGTATCCGCCTTTGCGAATCCCCACTTTCAGGTTATATGCCAAAATCGCAAATGGCATTACCGCATCCTAGTTTGATGCAATTAAGCTTACCCTTAGTTGGGCGAGTGGCCGCCGGATCACCAATTTTGGCAACTGAGCATGTTGAAGCGAGCTATAACGTTGATCCTGCGTTGTTCTCTGCAAAACCAGATTTTTTATTAAAAGTTCGCGGCATGTCGATGCGCGATGCTGGCATTTTGGAAGGCGATTTACTCGCCGTAAAAAAAGCTGACAATGCACGAAATGGCCAAATTGTTGTCGCTAGAATCGGTGACGAAGTGACGGTTAAGCGTTATTCAAGAAGCGCCAATGGCGTGGAATTGTTTCCTGAAAATCCAGAATTTCAAGTTATAAAAGTTGATGCTTCCGACGAAAACTTTAGCTTAGAAGGAATTGCCGTCGGCTTGTTACGCAGTTGGCATTGAGGCATTTGGCAGTCAATTAAGATTTTTAATTCCCCAAAAAAACCGACTAATCGTCGTTTTTTTTGGGGATTAACCTAACAACAATCTTGTGACTTAATGCTTTATGACTGTCGCGTCAGTTACTGCCTCAGTTTTTGAAGAAGCGGCAACTGCCAATTCCTCATCAACTAGCGGCGTTGGCTGACTCTCCAAGGCAATTTCCAGCACTTTATCTATCCATCGAACTGGAATGATCTCCAGCTTGTTTTTTACATTGTCTGGAATATCCGCGAGATCTTTCGCGTTTTCTTCGGGAATGATCACAGTTTTTATTCCACCACGATGAGCGGCAAGCAACTTCTCTTTTAATCCTCCAATCGGCAACACTTCCCCGCGAAGCGTAATCTCACCGGTCATCGCCACATCAGCGCGCACAGGTATATTAGTGAAGATCGACACAAGAGCCGTTGTCATCGCAATGCCTGCCGATGGGCCATCCTTCGGCGTAGCGCCCTCGGGAACGTGAATATGCACATCACTCTTCTCGAACACATCTGCTTTAATTCCTAAGCGCTTTGAGCGACTACGCACGACTGTCCTTGCGGCTTCAATTGATTCCTTCATCACATCACCAAGGGTACCGGTACGAATAACGCCGCCTTTACCCGACATAGCAACGGCCTCAATCGTCAATAAATCGCCACCAACTTCTGTCCACGCTAAGCCAACCACTTGACCAATTTGGTTGTCTTTTACGGCAACTCCGAAGTCATAACGTCGAACGCCTAAATATTTATCAATATTTTTCGAGGTGATTGTTGCCTTCTTTTCCGTCTTCTTCAAAAGAAGCATTTTCACCACTTTGCGGCAAATTTTTGAAATCTCACGCTCTAAAGAACGAACACCCGCTTCCCTTGTGTAGTATCGAATAATGTCACGTATTGCAGTCTCCGCAACATTGATCTCACCATCCTTCAAACCATTATTCTTTATTTGCTTCGGCAACAAATACTTTTGCGCGATGCTCGTTTTTTCATCTTCGGTATAACCCGATAGGCGAATAACTTCCATCCTGTCCAACAGGGGCGCTGGAATATTGTAGGAATTGGAAGTCGCGACAAACATCACATCTGACAAATCAAAATCGACTTCGATATAGTGGTCAGAAAAAGTATGGTTCTGCTCTGGATCAAGGACTTCTAGTAAAGCAGAAGACGGATCCCCACGGAAATCCGCTCCCATCTTATCAACCTCGTCTAGGAGAAAAAGCGGATTTCTTACACCCACTTTTGCAAGACTTTGCAAAATTTTGCCCGGCATTGAGCCAATATATGTTCGCCGATGACCACGAATTTCCGCCTCATCGCGAACGCCACCAAGCGCCATACGGACGAATTTTCTATTTGTTGCACGGGCGATCGATTGACCTAACGAAGTCTTACCCACGCCTGGGGGGCCAACAAAACACAAAATTGGCGCTTTTAGTTTATCCACGCGTTGCTGCACGGCGAGATATTCTAAAATTCGCTCTTTGACTTTTTCTAAGCCGTAATGATCATCTTCTAAAACTTTTTCAGCGTTGGTTAAATCATTATTGACCTTAGATTTTTTACGCCATGGAAGATTCACGATCGTGTCAATGTAATTGCGCACAACGGTCGCTTCGGCTGACATAGGCGACATCATTTTGAGTTTTTTCAACTCATTCATTGCTTTATCGCGAGCCTCCTTTGGCATTTTAGCCGCAGTGATTTTCTTTTCGAGCTCATCAATGTCGGCGCCCTCTTCGCCCTCGCCCAATTCCTTTTGAATCGCTTTTACTTGTTCGTTCAAATAATATTCACGTTGCGACTTCTCCATTTGACGTTTTACACGTCCGCGAATGCGCTTTTCAACCTGCAAGATATCGAGTTCGCCTTCGAGTTGTCCAAGTAAATGTTCTAGCCTCTTGGAGACACTAAATATTTCAAGAATAACCTGCTTTTGTTCAAGTTTTAGCGGCAAATGCGCTGCGATTGTATCGCCAAGACGCCCAGCGTCATCGATGCCAGATAGTGAAGCGAGAATTTCTGGCGGAATCTTTTTGTTCAACTTTACGTACTGATCGAACTGTTGAACAATCGCCCGTCGCATTGCTTCGACCTCTGAATCATCAGACTCATCCAAAACAACGGGTGTCAGATCAGCGGTGAAGTGGGAATCTGTTTCAGTAATTTTATGAATTCGAGCGCGTTGCGCTCCTTCGACCAGTACTTTTACGGTTCCGTCGGGCAGCTTGAGCATCTGCAAAATATTAGCAATGCAACCAATCTCATAAATATCATCAGCCGAGGGCTCATCCTTCGCCGCCGCTCTTTGCGCAGCGAGCATAATGCTTTTCCCTTGTTCCATAGCGGCCTCTAAGGCTTTGATGGACTTGGGGCGACCAACAAAAAGTGGTATCACCATGTGCGGGAAAACGACGACGTCTCGCAGGGGCAAAAGTGGTAATTCGGTTCGTTCGGTAATAATGGTAGTTGTCATGGCGCACCTTTTTCGAAAATACTACAAATAGATTGGCGCACAAGGCTAAAACACAAGCCCGTCATCGCGAAAAATAAAAAAGCCACACAGAAAAATTCTGGGTAGCTTTTCGATTGAAGCTGTTAACACTTTTTTTATTATTGTACTGCTTATTCAAAAACTTGTATGCGGTTCAAATTTACTGGCAATTTGCAAAATTAAGACTTCACTCCAGCGACTTTGGGTTGCTCGTTATAAATCAACAAAGGCTTCGCACCATTTGTAACGGTGCTTTCGTCAATCACTACTTTTGAGACGCTTTGTTCGTTGGGTAAGTCGTACATAATGTCCAACAATGCATGCTCCAAAATCGAACGTAGCCCCCGCGCACCGGTCTTTCTCATAATGGCTTTCTTCGCAATCGCTTGCAGCGCTGCCGGCCGGATTTCAAGTTCACATCCTTCCATTTCGAGTAGCTTGGAGTACTGCTTAATAAGGGCATTTTTTGGCTCAACCAAAATTTGAATTAAGGCCGCTTCGTCTAACTCATTTAAAGTTGCAATCACGGGCAAACGACCAACAAGTTCTGGGATCAATCCAAACTTAATCAAATCTTGTGGCTCTGTATCTTGCATCACTTGGCTCGCACTTTTCTCCGTTTGACTCTTAACACTTGCGGAGAAGCCGATACCACTTTTCTCTGAGCGATCTGAGATGATTTTTGATAAGCCATCAAAAGCACCGCCGCAAATAAACATAATATTGGTGGTGTCAATTTGAATAAAGTCTTGATTTGGATGTTTACGTCCGCCCTGTGGTGGGACAGAAGCCATCGTCCCTTCAATCAACTTCAAAAGGGCTTGCTGCACGCCTTCGCCAGAAACATCCCTTGTGATTGAAGGGTTATCAGATTTTCTGGAGATTTTATCGATTTCATCGATATAGACAATTCCCTTTTGCGCACGCTCAACTTCATAATTACAATTTTGAAGGAGCTTTTGAATAATATTTTCAACGTCCTCGCCAACATAACCAGCCTCGGTTAAAGTCGTTGCGTCTGCGATGACGAATGGAACATTGAGCATTCTCGCCATTGTTTGCGCCAACAAAGTTTTACCAGAACCTGTCGGCCCAACGAGCAAAATGTTGCTCTTTGAAAGTTCGACGTCGTCTTTTTTACCTAAGTGTTTGAGCCGCTTATAGTGGTTATAAACCGCAACCGCCAAAATACGTTTTGCGTGCTTCTGACCAATGACGTACTGGTCTAACAATGCGGTGATTTCACTTGGTGTAGGTAAGTCGGTTTTTACATTCTCAATCGATTCGAGATTGCTTATTTCATCGCGAATAATGTCGTTACAAAGATCGATACACTCATCGCAAATGAATACATTTGGACCAGCAATTAATTTTTTGACCTCGTGCTGACTCTTACCACAAAACGAGCAGTAAAGTAACTTTTCACCATTTGAAGATTTTTTTTCTGTCATTTTGAAACAAGTCGTACAGGAGTGGGAGCTAAAAAGTCAGCGATTACTTGCATAAAAACATGAACAAGTATTTCAATCATACGCAATTTCTAGAATTGCGTAACCGATACTGAATAGCTGGAGTTATTTGACTTGGTTTTGCTATATCTTACGCCCGATGCGCTAAAACTTTATCAATCAAACCATACTCGACCGCTGAATCGGCCGACATAAAATTATCACGATCAGTATCTTTTGCGATTTGTTCGACTGTTTGGCCAGTGCTTTCGGCCAAAATACTATTTAAACGTTCACGCAAGTAGAGTATTTCGCGTGCTTGAATTTCAATATCCGAGGCCTGACCTTGCGCTCCGCCTAATGGCTGATGAATCATAATCCTCGAATTCGGCAACGAAAAGCGTTTACCTTTAGCGCCAGCAGCCAACAAAAACGCACCCATTGATGCCGCAAGACCAGTACATAACGTCGACACTTCAGGCTTAATAAAACGCATCGTATCAAAAATCGCCATCCCCGCAGACACAGAACCACCGGGAGAATTAATGTAGAGCGAAATATCTTTGTCTGGATTTTCACTTTCCAAAAAAAGTAACTGTGCAACAATTAAGTTTGCAGCCTGATCATTCACAGGCCCCACCAAAAATATCACCCGCTCTTTTAGGAGGCGAGAATAAATGTCGTATGCACGTTCTCCGCGACCGCTCTGCTCAACAACCATGGGAACCATGCCCAACATTTGCGGCTCGCTCATTACATTACGATTTATACCCACCATCTAATTTCCCCTAGATTTACTGCGCCGCCTTACCACCCATTAATTCATCAAATGGCAGAGCAATTTCATTTACTTTTGCTTGGCCCAACACATATGTAACGACATTTTCTTCCAATACAAGGGCTTCGACCTCTGCAAGACGATTTCTATCGCTAAAATAGTACTTGACCACCTGCTTAGGATCTTCGTAGCTCTGCGCAAAATCCTCGACTTGCAAACGAACCTGCTCTGTTGTCGCCTGCAGCTTATTAAGCTTAACGAGTTCGGAAAGTATCAAACCAAGGCGCACTCGCTTTTCTGCCTGTGCAAAAAACAATTCAAGTGGAAATGGCGCATCATTAACTTGCATACCTCGTTGCACCATATCTTGACGTGTCATCTCGGCCAATCGTTGCGCATCTTGTTCAACCAAAGACTTGGGCACATCGAAGGAAACAAACCGAACCAAGGCATCCATCACGCTATCTTTGGTCTTTGATTTCACACGACCGCGAACTTCACGCTCCAAATTTTCTTTAATGTCAGCGCGCATTTTTGCTAAATCACCGTCAGCAACACCTAACATCTTTGCGAATTCTGCATCCACTTCAGGTAGATGCGCCCACTCAAGCTGCTTAAGCGTGATTGCAAACTGCGCAGTTTTTCCAGCAACGTCTCCGCCGTGGTAATCAGTAGGAAAGGTCAAATCAAACGTCTTAGATTCAGAAACTTTCAAGCCCAAGGTTGCCGCCTCGAATTCGGGCAACATTCGTCCCTCGCCTAAGACAAACACGAAGTCTTCAGCCTTGCCGCCTGCAAACTCGACACCGTCGATTGTGCCTACGAAATCAAGAGTCGCACGATCACCAACTTGCGCGGACAAATCGTCACCGCCATTTCCATGAGCACCTTGTTGACCTTTAACATGATAGTGCACGCGTTGCTTGCGCAGAATTTCGATGGTTTTATCGATTTCAGCCTCAGAAACATCTGTCTTCACTTTATCAACTGAAACTTGAGTGAGATCGCCAATTGCAATTTCAGGAAAAATTTCAAACGTTGCATCAAAGACTAAATTTCCGTCGACGAGATTGCCATTTTCTTTAGGAACGATTTTGGGATAACCTGCAACGCGCAAACTATTCTCGTCTGCTGCACGGCCAAATGCTTGGCTCACTTTGTCGTTCAGAACTTCGTTCTCCACTTGATATCCATACTGAGCCGCAACCATTTTCATTGGTACTTTACCAGGACGGAATCCAGGTGCTTTCGCAGTGCGAGCTCGCACCTTTAATCGTTTCTCAACTTCCGCTTGCATATCTGAGACAGGGAAAGAGATTGTGATGCGACGTTCTAATTTATCTAAAGTTTCGACTGCAATTGCCATGAAAATCGTCCAAATAAAAAAATCTGTGGTGCGAGGAGGGGGACTCGAACCCCCACACCATTACTGGCGTCAGGACCTAAACCTGGTGCGTCTACCAATTTCGCCATCCTCGCGGGATGAGATATATAAACCAGAAGAGTTGAAAACAAAAGCAAAGGGCGACCCGAAATTCAAGTGTCGCCCAGAACTCTTTCTTGTGGCATTTTAACTCCAGCCCTGCATTCTAACGGGTTTGCTACTCTCTGTCTCGTTTTTTGTTACATCGCCTTTCCAAGGCCATTTGCGTAGTACCGATTAGGGTGCTGCTCGATGGCCAAACCCAAGCAAAAAACTCCGCAAAATATCAGCTAAGTCCTTGTTTTTTTAACCCGAAACCATGCAGCATATAAAGCTGGTAAAAAAAGCAATGTTAGGCCGGTGGCGATAATCAGTCCACCCATAATTGCAACCGCCATGGGACCCCAAAACACCGATCTCGATAAAGGTATCATTGCCAGAACTGCTGCAGCAGCAGTCAATATAATCGGACGGAATCGTCGCACGGCGGACTCGATAACCGCATCCCATGGGGCATGCCCGGCTTGAATGTCTTGCTCAATTTGATCAATCAAAATCACGGAATTCCGAATAATCATTCCAAACAAAGCAATCACACCAAGCTGCGCTACAAAGCCAAACGGACGATGTAGTATCAGTAAAGCCATTGCAGCACCCGCAACGCCCAACGGCCCGGTTAAGAAGACCAACAACGCACGAGAAAAGCTATGCAATTGCAGCATGAGGAGCGTAAATATAATGAATATAACCAGTGGCACATTTGCAGCGATTGAGGCCTGCGCTTTTCCGCTATCTGCCGCAGCACCTGCAAGTTCAATCTTATATCCGGGTAACAAGCTTTTCCGAATTTCGTCTAGCTTCGGTGACACTTGTGACGACACTGTTGGCCCTTGAATACCATCAGCGACATCGGATTGTACTGTTACAGCCCACTCGCGCCCCTCTCGCCAAACCACACCAGGCTCCCACGCAAGGCCAATAGTGGCCAACTGCCCTAGCGGAACTGGCTTTCCGCCAGCCGTTGGCACGTTCGCTGCGCTAAGCGCCTCAATTGTTGATCGCTCTTCAATCGGCTGACG
>JAIETO010000084.1 GCA_019745005.1 Burkholderiaceae bacterium | reverse complement strand
TGAAACACAAGAAAAAATGTGGCGAAAAAATCTCTTTCTAAGCCTTTCTATGTCTTTCTCTGTGTCTCTGTGTCTCTGTGTCTCTGTGTCTCCGTGTTGAGAGGTTTCCAGGTCTGTGATGAAGGGCAAATTTTCAACACCAATCAAGACTTCCCAAACACCTCATTGAGCTGCTGCGTCACGCGAATGAAGGTGGTGCGTTTGGTGAGTTCTTTGAGTTTGTGCGCGCCAACGTAAGTGCAGGCAGAGCGCACGCCGCCCAAAATATCTAACAAACTCGCTTCCACTGCGCCACGGTAGGGTAGCAATACTTCCTTGCCTTCAGAGGCGCGGTACTTGGCGACACCGCCTGCGTATTTATCCATTGCGGCGCGGCTGCTCATGCCGTAGAAGCGCTTGAACTGTTGACCGTCGCGTTCAATCAAGTCGCCCGCGCATTCGTCATGTCCTGCCAACATGCCGCCTAGCATGATGAAGTCTGCCCCGCCGCCGAAGGCTTTCGCCAAATCGCCCGGCACCACGCAACCGCCGTCAGCGCAGATTTGCCCGCCTAAACCGTGCGCCGCGTCGGCACATTCGATCACTGCGGATAACTGCGGGTAGCCCACGCCCGTCATTTTGCGTGTGGTACAAACCGAGCCTGGGCCGATGCCGACTTTCACAATATCGGCGCCCGCTAAGATCAACTCTTCGGTAATATCGCCCGTCACCACATTGCCCGCCATAATGGTGAGATGCGGGTAAGCGCTGCGCACTTTTTTCACAAAATTAATGAAGCCTTCGGTATAGCCGTTTGCCACATCGATACAGACGTACTCAATGGCGTTTTGCGCCTTCGCCATGACAGCGGAGAATTTATCAAAGTCGTTTTGCGTAATGCCCATCGAATAAAAAGCCGTCGATTTATTTTGCAGTTGAGAAAAATAATCGATCAGTTCTTGCTCTTCATAATGCTTATGCAAAGCGACTGACAAGCCATGTTTGCCAAGCGCTGCTGCCATTTCCATGGTGCCGGTCGAATCCATATTCGCCGCAATAATGGGAATGCCATGGTAGGTTTTGCGCGAATGGTGAAACACAAATTCGCGCTGCAGTTCAACTTGTGAGCGCGACGTGAGCGTTGAACGCTTCGGGCGAATTAAAACGTCTTTAAAATCAAGTTTGAGATTTTCTTCGATATGCATGATGACTCCAATGCTATGGTGACTAAATAGGGTGCCGCGCTAAAAGTGCTGACGACAGATGAATTGAGTTTAATGGGGCAAGTAAGTGTGGTGTTTAGTAATGGACGTTAGTGACATGTGGCTTGTCCCTTATCAGTAAAGCTTTCGCCTTCAATGGGAATAAATTCCCAATCATAACTTGTTGGATGCAGCGTTAACTTCAGCACGCCATTGGTTTTATTGCTGCGCACTTCGGTCGTGGCTTTGGCAAAAAACATGGGCGTAAGCCGTGCACCACCCGTGCCCACAACAAAACTACGTATGCCGTTTTTGTCATCACGTTCACCTTCTTTATTGAGTGGCGCAAAGCGTTCGTAATCATGGTCGTGTGCGCTTAAAACCACGTCTGCTTTGGCTTTCGCCAGAAGTTGCCAAGCTTCCCGCATGGTATCGATATTGCCATGACCGCCAGAGCTAAATACGGGGTGATGCCAAGCTGCCAAAATGCATTGCGACTTTTTCGGCGCGCTTGTTTTGTTCGCGGCGGCGAGCTGATCGAGTTGTTGGCGCAGCCAATCTAGTTGTTTGCGCATGTCAGCGCCGTACACATTGCTATTGAGCGAAAATAGTTGCCAATTGCCAAGCCGCTTCAGGTAGTAGCCACGCTGATCGGGGCCTGCGAGCTCGTCAAAATATTCGTAATAGCCATACGCTAGGGGCACACCATAATCATGGTTCCCCGGTGTGGGAAGTGTTCGTGCTTTAAATTTCCCCCAAGTGGGTTCGTAGCATTCTGCGTATTCATCGGGATGCCCAATTGGGTAAGTGTTGTCTCCTAAAGTCAGGACGACCGCATTTGGCTGCGCGTTTAATCCTTGCAAAATAATTTCTGCCGTCTTCATTGCCACGGTGTCTGGCGCGGGCTTTTTGTTGCAATCAGCAATATCACCCGCCGCGTACATCACCACACTCTCGCTGACTTTCTTTATCGGCTTTTTTCCTGCTTTTTTGGTTGCTTGTGCGTTAGCGGACTGATCGCGCACCTCTTGTGCATGAACAATGGTGCTGAGTAATAGCACGAGCGACATGAACAACACGTGAGACCAATCGCGACAAAGTTGGCGCCAGCGAAGGTGGGAAGAGCGTCGAAATGTCATTAAACAGCCAATACAAATAAAGAACAAAGATCGCTATTTTAGGCGTTTCCGAACAAATGATTCATGCAATTGTCCAAAACGACGATTTGAGGCGTCCTTGCTTTTGCAATTGCACCGAGAACACCGTTGTGCTTGTTGAGGACGCTGCGAAGAAAAATGTTAAGCATTGAAAAACAGATGAATGATGCGTAAGAAAGCTGGAACGATTACACAAAAAAATCGATAGCTCTTGCCTCAGTTGACGCATATTCTTCTTACACTAAATACAAGCGTATTTTGATGAGGGTTGGTCGAATTAAATAATGAGAAAGTGCGATTACTCTTTTCAATAAAATATCATTTTTGATGGAGTATGTTAGTTTTTATGGCACTTTGCGCTTATTTTAAAAGCACATTAATTTATTACTAGCTACAGTATATGTAAATGATAGCTGTGTTCAGGTTGGGTGTTGATGAAATTAAATAGTAATGAAAAAGATCAAAACCTCTCAACATAGAGGTAAAGCATTGCTTTACAAAAGAGACACAGAGAAAAGCAAAAAGCCGTTGTTCTTTCTCTTCGTTTTTCCTCTGAACCTCTGTGTCTCTGTGTTGAATGGTTTGTTTTTTCTTCGTAATAGGCGGCATTACTTTTATCAACATTCAATCTGAACATAGCCTAAATGACAGCTGCCAAGGAGTGCGACTACTTTGCATCAACCTGTCATGTAATTTTTTTCGATGTGTAGTAAAAAAATCCTTACTTTTACGCTTAGACCTTACAGTCAACGCGGTAATTTTTTGTTGAAAAATGAGCGTGAAATTTCACTCACATTTTTAAAAATTTCACCTACACTGAAATAACAAGTTGAAGATGCTTGTGCACCAAAACACGACCTTTATCGTTTTGGTCATTGAGGGTGTTCTTATTCAAACCGCGCATTTGCCGTTGGTTTGTGCCAAATTTGGCCGTGGTGTTGCTACCGAAGGAGCTGAAATTGAAAATCTTTGACAATTACGCCGCACGTTACGAGAGAACGCGAGAAGAAGAGTTCTCACTCAGCGAATATTTAGCGCTCTGCAAAAAGATCCTTTGGTGTATGCGACTGCCGCTGAACGCATGTTGGCAGCCATTGGTGAGCCTGAACAAGTTGACACGCGCCACGACCCACGGCGCTCGCGCATTTTTTCCAACAAGATTATCAAACTTTACCCCGCGTTTCGTGAGTTCTATGGCATGGAAGAAGTCATCGAACAAGTGGTTTCGTATTTCCGTCACGCCGCGCAGGGCTTGGAAGAACGCAAGCAAATTTTGTATTTGTTGGGCCCAGTCGGCGGTGGCAAGTCGTCGATTGCCGAGCGGCTTAAATATTTGATGGAAAAAATTCCTTTTTACTGCATCAAAGGGTCCCCTGTGAATGAGTCACCTTTGGGCTTATTCAGTGAGGAGGAAGATGGCACTTTGTTAGAAGAAGATTTCGGCATACCGCGCCGCTATTTGCGCGGCATTCCTAGCCCGTGGGCGGTGAAACGCTTGCATGAATTCAATGGTGACATCAATCAATTTCGCGTGGTGCGCCGTTACCCTTCTGTGTTGAAGCAAATTGCCGTATCCAAGACCGAGCCGGGTGATGAGAATAATCAAGACATCTCTTCGCTCGTCGGCAAGGTCGACATTCGCAAATTAGAGGACTATGGTCAAGACGACCCGGATGCGTACAGTTATTCTGGCGGGCTTTGTTTAGCGAACCAAGGCTTGATGGAATTTGTGGAGATGTTTAAAGCGCCGATCAAAGTTTTACACCCCTTATTGACGGCGACACAGGAGGGAAATTTCAAAGGCACGGAAGGTTTTGGTGCGATGCCCTTTGAAGGCATCATCTTGGCGCACTCGAATGAATCTGAATGGAAAACGTTTAAGAATAATCGCAACAACGAAGCGTTTTTAGATCGTATTTATATCGTCAAAGTGCCTTACTGCTTGCGCGTATCCGACGAAATACAAATTTACGAAAAATTGGTGCGTACTTCATCACTAGCAGAAGCACCTTGCGCACCCGGCACCTTAAAAATGATGGCGCAGTTTGCTGTGCTCTCGCGCCTCAAAGAGCCGGAAAACTCCAGCATTTACAGCAAAATGTTGGTGTACGACGGTGAAAATTTGAAAGACACCGATCCGAAGGCCAAATCCCGTCAAGAGTATGTCGATTACGCGGGTGTTGACGAAGGGATGAATGGTTTGTCAACGCGATTTGCATTCAAAATATTATCGAAGGTGTTTAATTTTGATAATACGGAAGTTGCGGCGAATCCCGTTCATTTGCTGTATGTGCTTGAGCAACAAATCGAAAGGGAGCAGTTCGCGCCTGAACTTGAGCAACGCTATTTTTCCTACATCAAAGAATATTTAGCGCAACGTTATGCCGAATTTATTGGCAAAGAAATTCAGACTGCGTACTTGGAAAGTTACTCTGAATATGGGCAAAACATCTTTGATCGTTACGTGACTTTTGCCGATTTCTGGATACAAGATCAGGAATTCCGCGACCCAGATACGGGCGAGAGTTTTAACCGTGAAGCATTGAATAACGAATTAGAGAAAATAGAGAAGCCGGCGGGCATTTCAAACCCGAAAGATTTTCGCAATGAGATTGTGAATTTCGTGCTGCGGGCAAGGGCGCAAAATGCGGGCAAAAATCCGAATTGGACTAGCTACGAAAAATTGCGCACGGTGATTGAGAAAAAGATGTTTTCGAATACGGAAGAATTATTGCCCGTCATTTCGTTCAATGCGAAAGCAAGTGCCGATGATGCGAACAAACACCAAGAATTCGTTGACCGCATGGTGGCAAAAGGCTACACAGCAAAGCAAGTGCGTTTGCTGTGCGAGTGGTATCTACGAGTAAGAAAATCGTCTTAAGGAAACTCTGATTAAGTTACTACGCGACCAAATTTTGAGCCTGCGACGCCGGCTACCGTGCTCGCTGTACAGTCGTACAGGTGCGCTTCTCGATTCAAACTTTGACCGCTCGCTACACTTAATCAGAGCTTCCTTAAATTTTCTTGACAATTGCAGCTTGCGCCATCCATGTAAAGTGGGTGGCGCTCACAGGAGATCGTTTTGGTTCACCTTATCGACCGCCGAGTTCAAGGAAAGAATAAATCAGCCCCCAACCGCGAACGGTTTTTGCAACGCTACAAAGGGCAAATCAAGGCGGCCGTCGCTCGCGCCATCAAGGGGCGTTCTATCACCGATATGGAAAACGGGGAAAAGATTTCTATCCCTGTCAAAGATGTTAATGAACCATCGTTTGGGCATGCGAAAGGCGGCATTTGGGAATCGGTGCAACCCGGCAATGAGGAATATCTAAAAGGCGACCAAATAGCGCGACCTAAGGGCGGCGGCGGAAGCGGCAAAGGTCAAGCAGGCAACAGCGAGGAAACGACAGAGGATGACTTCGCATTCCAACTGAGCCGCGAAGAGTTTCTCAATTATTTTTTTGAAGATTTGGCGCTGCCAAATTTAGTTAAAACGCAGCTTACTTCAACCACAGATTTTAAGAGCCAAAGGGCGGGTTACACAACCTCTGGTACGGCGTCTAGTTTGCACGTATTGCGTTCCTTACGTGGGGCAATGGGTAGACGTATTGCGGTTGGTGGGCGGTCGTCACGACGGCTTCGTGCTGCCGAACAAGAGCTGTTGGCGCTGCTTGGCCAAGGCACAGAGGCGAGCGACCATCGCGTCGTCGAGTTAAAGCAGGAGATACACCACTTACGTTTGCGCTTACTGGCAATCCCTTTTATTGACCCCTTCGATTTACGCTATAACAATCGCATCAAAGTACCAAAACCAGCAACGCAGGCGGTGATGTTTTGTTTGCTAGATGTGTCAGGTTCAATGGATGAACAGAAGAAGGAAATAGCGAAACGTTTTTTTATCTTGCTCTACCTTTTTTTGACCAAAGCCTACGAGAAAATAGAGGTGGTTTTTATTCGGCATCATACGGCGGCGCTAGAGGTCAGCGAAGATGACTTTTTTCATTCGCGCGAATCTGGCGGGACTATCGTTTCATCGGCGCTGAACTTGCTGACACAAATTATCAAAGAGCGTTTCGCTAAGAGCGATTGGAACGTGTATGTTGCGCAGGCCTCAGATGGCGATAATTGGGATAACGACTCCATCATTTGCCGTGAGCTTCTGAACCACCAGATCATGCCTTTGGTGCAGTATTACGCTTACGTTGAAATCACAGAGGGCGAACCACAAAATTTATGGCATGAGTATACGCAAGTGCAAGAAAATCATCCCCACTTTGCGATGCAAAAAATTGAATCAGTCGCGGATATTTATCCCGTGTTCCGTGAACTTTTTAAGAAACAAACGACTTCAATGACGAAGTGACGCGATGACTTCCGCTCTTGATCATGCTCACAATGAGCCATCAAAAACCAAGCAGTTTTCGCACGACGCGAAAGTGAATCGCCTGCCTGATCAGTCTGAATGGACCTTTGATTTAATTGAGCAAGCCCATACAGAAATCAGCCGCGTGGCGCGACAATTTGGATTGGATACCTACCCCAATCAATTAGAAATTATTACGGCGGAGCAGATGATGGATGCTTATGCATCGGTCGGGATGCCGGTGTCCTACAACCATTGGTCGTTCGGTAAGCATTTCGTCGCGACGGAAAAAAGCTATAAGCGCGGGCACATGGGGCTGGCGTATGAAATCGTGATTAATTCGAACCCTTGCATCGCTTACTTGATGGAGGAGAATAGCTTGACCATGCAGGCGCTGGTTATTGCGCATGCAGCTTATGTGATCTTCCCCCGAAATTTAGCTCCCCATAGGTAACGTAAAATCACGTCACCATGGAAAGAGTAAAAATGAAGATCAAACCAAGAAAGCAATACACCACAGAGTTTAAAGAGCGCGCAGTCAGGCGAGTCAAAGATGGCCAATCTATTACCACAGTGCGCAAAGAACTTGGTTTAGGTGACCAGACGTTACGCAACTGGATTGTTGCGGCTGACGAAGGCAGGTTGGTAGGTGCGGGAAGCAAAGTAGTCACGCCAGAAATGATGGAGTTATCCCATTTACGTGCAGAGAACGCCCGCCTCAAACGGGAGAATGAGATCATAAAAAAGGCGGCAGCGTACTTCGCCAAGGATGTGCTGTGAAGTACGCGTGGATGAAAGAGCACCGCAAGCAATTTGACTTGAAAGACATGAGCGACGCCCTTGAGGTAAGCCTGTCAGGTTATCGCGCTTGGCAGCGTGGTGGCGTTCCAGATCGCAAGCACCTCACGGACGAGCAGTTACTGCCCGCCATTGAAAGCCTTCACACCCAATTCAAAGGCGCGTATGGCAGTCCACGCATAGTGCGTGAGCTACGTGCAAGCGGTGTATCTGCGAGTAAAGAGCGAGTAGAAAGGCTCATGCGAGAGCACGACATACACGCCCGTCACAAGCGGCGCTATAAAGTGACCACTGACTCCAAACACGGCCTACCTGTGGCAGACAATCTGCTTGAACGCAACTTCACCCCAAGTGCACCGAATCAAGTCTGGACATCAGACATCACGTATCTCTGGACAGACGAAGGCTGGCTGTATTTAGCGATTGTCATGGACTTGTTCAATCGAGAAGTGA
Organism: Burkholderiaceae bacterium; assembly: GCA_019745005.1. Lineage (GTDB taxonomy): Bacteria > Pseudomonadota > Gammaproteobacteria > Burkholderiales > Burkholderiaceae_D > Undibacterium. The sequence continues at coordinate 2,673 of JAIETO010000084.1, read as the reverse complement.
TTGGCTGGTCACTTAAACCACGGATGAGTGCAGACATCGTCACTGACGCTTTAACGATGGCATGGTTTCGAAGGAAGCCCGCAAAAGGCGTGATGCATCACTCGGATCGGGGCAGTCAATACGCCAGCGGTATGTTTCAGGACAAGCTCAAGGAGTACGGTATGTCGTGCTCAATGAGTCGTAAGGGAAATTGCTGGGATAACGCTCCAACGGAGAGTTGGTTTCACAGCTTTAAAAATGAGCGCTATCACGGCGTGAAGTACAAGACGCATGAAGAAATCAAGGCAGAAAGCTTTGAATACATCGAGGTCTTTTATAATCGAATTCGTATGCATTCAACATTGGGCTATATGTCGCCAATGGCATACCTACAGCGCTGGCAGCAGCAACAAAATCTGCCTAAACAGGCGGCTTAAGCAAGGACTTATGGTGAACTAAATAGCGAGGGAAGATCATTTCCTAGCGGATGCACATATTCGCTTCCCAAGGTGTGCGAATTAATGCCCCAATTGTCGTTGTAGTAGCGATAACTCCAACGTAGGGTGCCGTCAGTTGACGTTAAATGATGATTCCAACGTGCTACCAAGGTTCCGCTGTTGCGCTTGCGAGGGCGCTCGTCAGAAAACTTGTAGGGGTCAGAAAAATAGCCACTGCCGTCTGAATAACCGAGAGTCAGTTGGACGATATCGTTTTGTGTGACGACTTGCGTAACACCCAACACAAAGTCGGAAACGTGCTTGCGCTCGCCCACCACAACCTTATTGTTCGGGTTGATCTCATCATTCACGAAACCGGCACCAGCCGTAAAGGTTGTGTTTTTATCTTCGGTGGACAGGCTGCCTTGCAGCGAAAAACCGCGCGACAAATAGTCAGATTCGCTAGAAACATTAGCGCCGAAGGTGAGGCTTCCATGTTCGAAATAACGCGTCACGTCGGCATCAGCGGCACGTCGGTAATCGCGTAATTTCGTGATTGCGAAGGTGTGAAATGCAGGGGATGCGCCGGTAATGCTATCGGTCACGATGCCCGCGCTGACTGCCCATTCATCGGTAATCGGTGCCAGCACTCTAAATGCGGTTGCTTTCACACGAATACGGTCTCTATCAGGTTGGCTATCGAGGTAATCGAGATATTTAATGCTGACAACGCCATGCTCGGGCGCGGTTTCCGCATGAACGTTACCGGCGAGAGGTAAGCTTAAGGCCGCCGCCATTAATGCAGCACCCACATTGACATTCGAGTCCGATTTTTTGTTGAGTTGCGTCAGAGGTTTGAGATTTTTCATTTTATTGAGTTTTATCGTCAAGTTTTATCGTGATGTTTTATTCAATTTCCAAATTAATTGTGTCTAGGCGACGAGCCGCAGACAGTGCTGTAGCACGGCAAGGCGAAGGCAACAACGACACGATTGATTTAGAAATAGAATTAGTTGCAACCGCAACCGCCACCGCCCACACCAGCGCCCTTAGCGGCCGCTTCCTTACTTGTATAAATATGCTCAATAAATCGACTTTCTAAGGGGTCGCTTCCCTCAATTGTCATCTCGGCGCGCGCCAAGGTACCTTTTTCCCAAGGTTGTACGGCTTGTATCGTGCCGCAGGCACTTAAGCTAGAAATCAACGCGCCTAAGGCAAACAATTTTCCCAATGTTGTTGTTAGTTTCGCGTTCATTTTTTTGCTCCCAAAAGGTTTTGCAAAATTTGCTCTGATTTTGCTTTGGTGAAGTCGTTGTAGCCGGCGTGTTGCACGTGAACTTTGCCTTCGCGATCAATAATTAAACTAGTTGGCATGCCTTTCACTCCAAATTGCTTGGCGATTAAGCCTTTGGGATCCAGCGCGATATCAAAATTAGCTGGCACAGTTTCCAAAAACTTTTTCCAGTCTTCAGTATTCACGTCGAGATTAATTGCCACGACCTTAAAATCTTTTTCGCCATATTTTTCTTGCAAGGCATTCATCCACGGGAACGACTGTTTGCACGGACCGCACCAAGAAGCCCAAAAATCAAGATAAACCACTTTGCCTTTGTAATCGCTAAGCTGGATAGGGCGATTGATGCCTGGCAAATTGAAATCAGGCGCTGCCTTGCCCACATCAAGCGCGAAAACGGGCACTGCAATGAGTGCGGTCAGCAGACTAACAAGAGGCAAAACGATGCCACGCGTTTGTGTAATTTTCTGCAAAAAAAGTTTGGTGAGCGTTTGGATGTTCATTTAGCACCTATGGGTTATCTATCGTTAACGTAAGCTAAAAAAGTCTAACTTCTTTGAAATTTGCTCAAATGTTTGCCATTTACGCTAAGCAGCAAAGCGGCGCGCTGCATTTATTGTTGAACAAGCACTGCCGTCAACAAGGCGAACATCCTGAGTAAGTCGTTTGACTCATCGAGTTTATTACGAAAAAGTGGGTGTTTTTGCTTAACTTTTTCGCTTTTACTTACATCTACGCAGTAAACCTGATTTTCAGTTTGGAAGTAAGTCGCAAATGGCAGATTAAAAGTTGCGTTTGAATTCAATTTTTTTTGAATTTAACGTTTAAGAAATCGATTGCCATTGCGGCAATAGTTGAACCCAGATTTTCCATTAGGCGCGCTTACAGCGCTATTTGCGAGCTGGCGGCGCATTGTCGGTCATTTTTGCTGCCCATCGTTGGCCTTAGTTGCCAATAGCTCGC
>JAIETO010000302.1 GCA_019745005.1 Burkholderiaceae bacterium | reverse complement strand
ACCGCAAGCAGCAGCGCGACACCAAACGTGTAAATAGGAATCGCAAAGCGCATTAAGGTTTGCGGTGGAATATTAGCAAGCACCCACATCACAAAAAACGACACCACGATGTTGCGTAATTGATCTTCCACCCGACCGGGGAAATTGATCCCTGCGGAATACAAAGTCACCAAACCCAAGGACAATATTAAGAAAACCAGAATCGCCAAAGGCGCATCGAACACAAAAAGATGTGAGCGCACTTGTTTCCAGAATAGTCCTTTGTTTTGCATGACGGCTAGTCCTTGTTCGCGGGCGTTTCTTCGCCCGGCTTGGGCCCACCTTCGGCTTCCGCTTCGGCTTTTACTTCTGACACCGAGCGTGCTTCGAGTGAATCAAACTTGGCCACCGGCGTGGTATCTTTTTCCGTTGGCCGTTTGCCTAACAAATAGTAATCCAAAGCCTTACGCACGATAGGCGCTGCCCCCGTGGAACCGAAACCACCATTCTCCACAATGATGGCAATCGCAATGCGCGGCTTATCGGCGGGCGCAAAGGCGGTGTACCAAGAATGGTCAATCAATTTTTTCGACAATTTCTTCGCATCATATTTTTCATTCGCTTTCACGCTGAAAAGTTGCGCTGTGCCCGTTTTGCCACCTGAGACATACTCTGTATTTACAAACGCCGCCCTTGACGTACCTTCTTTTGCCACACCCACCATGGCATTTTTTATGAAGTCGATGTTTTCCTGCTTTAAGGGGATACGCTCGGTTTCCTTGCTTACCACTTGCGTGCGTTCGCGGGTTTGTGGGTCTTCTGTAATGCGCACCAAATGGGGCTTCATCACCACACCATTGTTCACTAGCGTGGCAACGGCATGCGCCAACTGCAGTGGCGTAAACGTGTTGTAGCCCTGTCCATTGCCAATCGAAATCGTCTCACCGGCATACCATTTTTGTTGCGCAGGCTTTTTGTATGCAGCTTTTTTCCAAGCCGTTGAGGGCAATACGCCGCGCTTTTCATTATCCAGATCGATGCCAGTCAATTGGCCAAAGCCAAACGGCTTCATAAAATCGTGAATGGTGTCCACGCCCAAGTCATTGGCGAGGATGTAGTAATAAGTATTGCAGGATAAAACGATGGATTTGTACATATCGACCGAACCATGACCATTAACAGCGTCGTCACGAAACTTGTGTCCGCCAAAATTGTAATACCCAGGGTCAGAAATGGCTTGCGATGGTGTACGCCGCCCCAGCTCTAAGGCTGCTAAAGCCATAAAGGGTTTATATGTGGAGCCTGGAGGATAACTGCCTGACAGTGCGCGGTTCAATAATGGTCTATCTTCCGAGGTGTTCAACTCATTCCAACTTTGTTGATCGATTCCCTCAACAAATAAATTGGGATCGAAAGTTGGCTTTGATACGAAGGCCAATACATCGCCCGTGGCTGGCTCGATCGCAACCATGGCACCGCGCCGATCACCAAACGCTTCCTCCACGACTTTTTGTAGTTCAATATCAATCGAAAGTATTAAATTTTGGCCCGATTTCGGCGGATTGCGCGAGAGCGTGCGAACCGCCCGACCCCCAGCCGATACCTCGACTTGCTCAAACCCTGTCTTGCCATGCAAAATGGCTTCGTAGCTTTTTTCAAGACCTTCTTTGCCGATGTAGTTCGTGCCGTTGTAATTGGCGGCATTTTCATCGTCCGAGGCCTCGATCAACTCGGCATCTTTTTGGCTGATTCGGCCAATGTAACCAATCACGTGGGACGCCACTTCTCCCAAAGGATATTGGCGAAATAAGCGAGCTTGAATATCGACACCGGGAAAACGAAACCGCTGCGCAGTAAAGCGCGCCACTTCCTCATCCGTTAAACGAGTGCGGATCGGTAAGCTTTCAAAATTTTTCGATTCTTCAATCAGCTTACGAAAGCGTTTCCTATGCTTGGGTTGAATATCCACCAGCGCCGATAATTCATCAATCACGACATCAAGATCGGCAGTAATTTTTGAAGGCGTGATTTCCAACGTGTAAGCCGAGAAATTACGCGCTAAGATCACCCCGTTACGGTCCATGATCAAGCCACGATTGGGCACAACAGGCACAATAGAAATACGATTTTCATCTGCCTGCAAGGCATACACATCATGCTTCACAATTTGCAGCCACACAAAGCGCGACAGCAAACCTACGAAACAGAGAAACGCGAACAAGCCAATAAACACTAAGCGCGAGCGAAACAGATGCAGTTCGCGTTCCGTATTTTTAAGTTCTGTCATGGCCGGTATCAGTGATGGGTCAAATTGGCCGCGTGTGATCTTTATCGATCGCGCGCCGTTGCGGCGCCAACAATAACCATGTCGCGATAGGCCACAACATCGTGGTCACGACGCTCTCCAAAAAATGCAACCAACCTGGGAAAAACGCATCGGAAGCCACCGCCATACGCACCAAAATCTGCACGATTTGTACTAATAAAAAAAGCGGGAAAACGTGCATGGCCTGACTAAACACCTTAAACCATAAAACGCGCCGATGAATCGTAATTGCGAAATAAGAAAGTAAGGTGTATGCAAGCGCATTTTCACCCAGATGGATGGCGGAATGAATATCCATCAAAATACCCATAAAAAACGCCACGCCGATCCCTACTTTGCGCGGTTGGTGAATACTCCAAAATACCAACACCAAGGCAACAAAATCGGGCACGCCCACCAAGCCGCCCCACGGTAAAAAATTTAAGAAAAACGCCAACATTAAACTCACTGCGATGAACGCAGAGTTGACGGGCAACAGTATGTAATTGGGACTAGGCATTATCGATGACCAGAGACATTGGGTTGAGAAGCCGACCCTTGCGGGACAGACTTATTCGCGCCGGGCGGCGGGACGGCACGGGCAGGCGGCGCAACATCCTTTGTTGCCGCTGATGAAGTAGATACGCTTGCCGCGGCCTCACTTGGAGGGGCTACAGCTTGTCCTGCGCCTTCAACGGCTTTCTGATCGATTAAAGACGCGCCCTCTTTCGCGCTATCCCGCCCTGTATCGCGCGTCACTTTGCGATTTAATTTTTCCTTCTTTGCCTTGACCTCTTCCGTATCAGGCCGCGCGAGTTGGTTGGTCTCCACCAATAAAATCAGTAACTGCTTGTTATGATCAATTCCCGCTAGGGGTGTACATAAAACATTTTCAAACGTGGTCGAGGCTTTGTTCTCGACCTGCGTCACCTTCGCCACCTGCAAACCCGCTGGGTACACACCGTCGATGCCAGATGTGACTAACACGTCACCAGCTTTCACGTCTGCGTTAGTGGTGATGCGCATATCTAAAAAGCTCGATTGCCCACGCCCATAAACCACGCTACGTAAGCCATTCCGCACGACTTGAACGGGAATCGCTTGGTTCTTATCGGTCAACAATGTGACCTCCGCCGTTAAAGGAAAAACGCGCGTGACTTGACCCACAACACCTTGATCATCGATCACAGGCTGGCTCAGGGCAACGCCGTGCTTCAGACCTTTGTCGACAATGACTTTGCGCGTAAACGGGTCACGCGCGTCGTAAATAATTTCGCTTAGGACGGATTTCGTTGCAACATGCTCGCGCGCATCGAGCAGCTTTCGTAGATGCGCGTTCTCGGCTGTAATTTGCGTGGCTTGTTGCAATACGTCGGCGCTTTGAATTTGTTGCCGCTTTAATGCAGCATTTTCTTTTTCAAGCTTGACCGTGGAAGCGAAATAATTCGAAACACTCAAGGCCGCATCGCGCGGCACAACTGCCAACATTTGTACGGGATAGAGCACAGTGCCGAGTGCCTGACGCACTAGCACCAAAGACTTCATTCTGGCGTCCACCACCAAAAGAAAAATGGCGAGAACAGAAAAAAACACCACTTTGGCACGTGCAGACGCGCCTTGTTTAAAAAGTGGCGGTGGGCTGTATTGCATCGTTGTGGAAAATAAATATCAGCAAATGCAAAGGATGAAATTCTCAAACTTACGAAGGAAGCCAAAACGAATTGCCAAATAAGGAAAAACGCGAGAAATTCGGCTCGGCTAAATCGCTGCAAACAAAACAGGTGTTGAGCGCAATTCTCTTCCTAGAGCAATGCGCTTATTGCCAATTGCAGCGCTAGGTTTAGCCTTACTCGTAGGAGAAAATTGAACCCAGTTTATCCATACGCTCCAAAGCCATGCCCGAACCGCGCACCACGCAAGTTAATGGGTCTTCCGCGACGATGACGGGCAAACCGGTTTCTTCCATCAGCAAGCGATCTAAGTCGCGCAGCAACGCGCCGCCCCCAGTCAACATCATGCCTTTTTCCGCAATGTCTGCACCGAGTTCTGGTGGCGTTTGTTCCAAGGCGTTTTTTACTGCAGAAACGATGTTATTTAATGGATCGGTTAAGGCTTCCAAAATTTCATTACTGGAAATCGTAAAGGAGCGAGGAATACCTTCCGACAAATTACGTCCTTTGACTTCCATTTCGCGCACTTCGGAACCGGGGAACGCTGAACCGATTTTTTTCTTGATGGCTTCTGCAGTTTGCTCGCCAATTAACATGCCGTAATTACGGCGGATGTAGTTGACGATGGCTTCATCGAATTTGTCGCCACCCACCCGCACTGAGCCTTTATAGACCATACCACCCAGCGAAATAATGCCCACTTCCGTTGTGCCGCCGCCAATATCCACCACCATCGAACCCGTTGCTTCGGAGACGGGCAAACCCGCGCCAATTGCCGCAGCCATGGGTTCTTCAATCAAATAAACTTGTGAAGCGCCTGCGCCGAGAGCAGACTCACGAATCGCACGACGCTCGACTTGCGTGGAGCCACACGGGACGCAAATAATGATGCGCGGCGAAGGTTTAAAAAATTTTGTGTCGTGCACCATGCGGATGAATCGCTTGAGCATTTGCTCGGTGACGGTAAAATCGGCAATCACGCCGTCTTTCATAGGGCGAATCGCTTCGATATTGCCTGGCACTTTGCCCAACATTTGCTTGGCCTCTTTGCCCACCGCTTGTATGGTTTTCTTGCCATTTGGGCCGCCTTCTTGGCGAATTGCGACCACAGATGGCTCGTCCAAAACGATGCCTTGGTTACGAACGTAAATGAGCGTGTTTGCCGTACCGAGATCGATCGCCAGATCGTTTGAGAAGTAACTACGAAGTGAACCAAACATGTAAAAATCCTGTGTATTCTGACCTGCAATGTTGAAATAGTGCGCAAAAATAAGATGGTTTGCTGCTTACGACGCATCCCTCGCTAGTTTTGCTTACCTGCCAGCCTTAGCTACTCGATTGCTCCACTTTCTCTAAATGAACTGAACACTTAAGCGCACAAAATCACTGATCGAACGGAATTTATCGGGCAAGGCAATAACCCGCCATTCTACCTTATAATCTTGCTTGTTAGAGGGAATAAGAGCGAAATTAGCTAGGAATTCGGAGCGAATTAGAATAAGTTATCAGCCTTAGTCCTAGCCGGATTGAAAACCTCAAAAGTCCTTCGCCAAGCTTCGTTTTTGCTTGTTTTTTTACACACCGTCACCAACTCAAAATTATGTCACTTGAACTCTCAGATGTGCGTCGCATTGCGAATTTGGCACGACTCGAACTTTCCGACGATGAAACCGTCAGCACTTTGCACAAACTCAACGGGATTTTTGATTTGGTAGAGAAATTAAAAGCGGTCGACACGGCTGGTATTCAACCGCTTAGCCACCCAATCGCAGCCCTGATGCCTGAGCTCGCTTTGCGCTTACGTGAGGACAAAGTCACGGAAAGTAACCACAGGGACGACTACCAACAAGTAGCGCCTGCGACGCAAGACGGCCTTTACCTTGTTCCCAAAGTCATCGAATAAAAACCCTGAGCACATTTATGCATAAGCACTCGTTACAACACCTTTCCACGCTGCTACAAAGCAGACAAATTTCCGCGACCGAATTAGCACAGCATTTTTTAAATCGCATACAGGCGAGCAATCTGAACGCATTTATCAGCACCGATCCAGCATTTACCTTGCAACAAGCGGCGCAAGCGGATCAGCAAATCGCGGCGGGCAAGGGCGGTGTGCTGACGGGCATTCCGATTGCGCACAAGGATATTTTTGCGACCAAAGCGTTTCGCTCCACTGCGGGATCAAAGATGCTCGCAAACTACCGCAGCCCATTTGATGCCACCGTGGTTGAGCACTTCAATCGCGCGGGCATGGTCACCTTGGGCAAGTTAAATTGCGACGAATTTGCCATGGGCTCCAGCAATGAAAATTCCTTCTTTGGCCCCGTAAAAAACCCTTGGGATCTGCGCGCCATTCCTGGTGGCTCTTCTGGTGGCTCGGCTGCGGCCATTGCTGCCGGTCTTAGCCCTGCAGCTACCGGCACGGACACAGGCGGTTCAATCCGCCAGCCAGCCGCATTTTGCGGCGTGACTGGCATCAAGCCGACTTATGGTCGCGTGTCGCGCTACGGCATGATCGCGTTTGCCTCATCACTAGACCAAGGTGGTCCGATTGCCCGTAGTGCTGAAGACTGCGCCCTGCTGTTAAGCGCCATGGCGGGTTTTGATGAAAAAGATTCGACGAGTTTAGAACGTGGCCCTGAGGATTTCTCGCGCGACTTAAAGCAAGACATTCGCGGCTTACGCATTGGTGTGCCGAAAGAATTTTTCGGCGCCGGTTTAGCGTCTGACGTGGAACAAGCGGTGCGCACGGCACTTGCCGAATTCGAAAAATTGGGCGCTGTATTGGTGGATATTTCCCTCCCCAAAACAGACCTATCGATTCCTGTGTATTACGTTATCGCCCCTGCTGAAGCCTCGTCGAATCTGAGTCGCTTTGATGGCGTGCGCTATGGACATCGCACCGCAGATTACAAAGACCTCAGCGACATGTACAAAAAGTCGCGCGCCGAAGGATTTGGCGATGAAGTCAAGCGCCGCATCTTAACGGGCACGTATGTTTTGTCGCATGGTTATTACGATGCCTATTACTTGCAAGCACAAAAAATTCGTCGGCTCGTTTCACAAGACTTTCAAGCGGCGTTTTTGCAATGTGATGTGATCATGGGGCCGGTCGCGCCGACTGTGGCCTGGGACTTGGGCGACAAAGCGGATGATCCAGTCGCAAATTACCTCGCTGATATTTTCACGCTTTCCACCAGCTTGGCGGGTTTGCCGGGCATGTCGATTCCCGTTGGATTTGGCCAAGGCGAAAAAAACAGTCAGCGCCCAGTCGGTTTGCAACTAATCGGCAACTATTTTGCGGAGGCCAAACTGCTCAATATCGCCCACCAATACCAGTTAGCGACCGATTGGCATACCCGATCACCTGTTTAAGGAAAAATTATGCAATGGGAAGTTGTTATCGGTTTTGAGACGCACGCGCAACTCAAAACCCAATCAAAAATTTTTAGTGGTTCGTCTACTGAGTTCGGTGCCGCGCCGAATACGCAAGCCAGCCCTGTGGACTTGGCTTTACCAGGCGTATTGCCTGTCATGAATAAAACCGCCGTAGAAAAGGCAATTCAATTTGGTTTAGCCGTGGGCGCGACGATAGCGCCTGAATCGATTTTTGCGCGTAAAAACTATTTTTATCCTGATTCACCCAAAGGCTATCAAATCAGCCAATTTGAGATTCCTGTGGTGCAAGGCGGCTCGGTTACCTGCGTGCTAGAAAAAGATGGCAAATCCGAAGTCAAAGTTATCGAACTCACGCGCGCGCATCTGGAAGAAGATGCGGGAAAATCTTTGCACGAAGACTACCAAGGGATGTCGGGCATAGACTTAAATCGTGCTGGCACGCCCTTGCTAGAAATCGTCACCGAACCCGTCATGCGCAGCGCAGCGGAAGCCGTGGCTTACGCAAAGGCACTACATTCGTTGGTGGTGTGGCTAGATATTTGCGATGGCAATATGCAGGAAGGCTCATTCCGCTGCGATGCCAACGTGTCGGTGCGCCCGGTCGGGCAAAAAGAATTTGGCACCCGTTGCGAAATCAAAAACCTGAACTCTTTCCGCTTTTTGGAAGAGGCTATCAATATCGAAGTGCGGCGGCAAATCGAGTTAATCGAAGATGGTGGTACTGTGGTGCAAGAAACCCGCCTGTACGACCCAGACCGCAAAGAAACCCGCTCCATGCGAAGCAAAGAAGATTCGCAAGATTACCGCTACTTCCCCGACCCTGATTTGCCACCGCTCAAGATCAGCCAACAATGGATTGAGGAAGTGCGTGCAGCCATGCCAGAGCTACCGACTGCAATGCGTCAGCGCTTTATTTCGCAACTAGGCTTATCGGATTACGACGCGATGATCGTTACCCAATCGAAAGCCATGGCGAATTACTTCGAGCAAGCGGTGGGTGCAAGCGCGGGCAACGATGTGCACGGCGAAGCCAAGCAAATCGCTAACTGGATCATGGGCGACGTCGCTTCCACCTTGAACCGTGAAGGCATCGCTATCGAAGCGATCCCTGTGAGCGCGGCACAACTGGCTTTCTTAATCGGCCGCATTAGCGACGGCACAATTTCCAACAAAATTGCCAAAGAAGTGTTTGCCGCGATGTGGCAAAACCCAAGCGCAGAGAAAGATGCGGCGGACAAAATTATCGATGTCAAAGGCTTGCGCCAAATCTCGGATGTCGGAGCACTAGAAAAAATCATCGATGAGGTGTTGGCGGCGAATCAGCAATCAGTCGACGAATATCGCGCTGGCAAAGAGAAGGCATTTAACTCCTTGGTTGGCCGAGCGATGAAGGCGACCAAAGGCAAAGGCAACCCTGCACAAGTGAATGAGCTATTGAAGAAAAAACTCACGCAAGGCTAGTTTGATAAGCTAAGCAAACAACACATAAAAAACGCGGCTAGATGCCGCGTTTTTTCATTGGAGTGCTAATTGAAGTATGAATTTTCCTCATACTGCCACTTTTTTATTATTTATCTTGCCTTGTCCGCACATAAATAAAGCGAACTTAAAAATTACCCATGACAGTATGCTTTTATAGCCATTGTTTCTAGCGCGGCATCACAACGCATTTGTATGCTTTTGCGTAGGACAAAAATACAAGGTCTAGCCGCAAAAGCACAAAGGTCGCAGGGAAACTCTTTTTCCTCTGCGACCTTTGCGCCTCTGCGGCGAAACATCAATTCAAAGTACCTACATTCGCGGTTCCAACTACAAGCAAATGCGCCTCAAGTCGAAGGCTGAAAATACGCGGCAACCGTTTGCAAATCTTGTCCGCTTAACACCCCTGCCGAGAAGCGCAAACGCAAAAAGCTGACCAAATAGGTGTAACGTGCCGACGCTAAATCGCGCTGTGCAGCGACTAATTGCTGTTGGGCGTTGAGCACGTCCAAGTTAATCCGCACGCCGCCTTTTACGCTTTGTTTCGTCGCTTCTACCAGCTTGGTCGTGGAGTTGACTGATTTCTCTAGCGCCGCAATTTTTGCCACGCTGCCCGTCACGATCTTAAATTGCTTGCGCAGCTCCGCGATGACGCGATTGGTCGTGGCATCTAAATCAGAGCGTGCTTTATCGCGATTCGCTACCGCTTGCGCTGCCACCGCATTCACATAGCCGCCAGAATAAATCGGCAAAACCAGTTGCACGCCGACGCTACGAATCTTGTTGTCTTGCGCACGCGTGGTAAAACTGTCGGACACACCACGGTTGTAATTTGCCGTGAAATCAACGCGCGGCAAATGACCGGCATTTGCTTTGCGGATTTCTTGTTCAGAAATTTCAATCGCATACTGACCCGCAATGATTTCTGGATTGTTCTTTTTCGCGATTTCTTCCCACTCAGCCACACTACTTGGCATCAACAAGCTGACGCGGAAATCCGGCAATAAGCCATCTAATTGCATGATCTCTTTACCGACAATCCCGCCCAAAACTGTGCGCGTGTTTGCGACGTTATCGGCGGCTTCCAATACCTGCGTTTCAGAGACATCTAGTTTTGCTTGCGTCTCTAACTTATCGGTGATGGTGCCTTCGCCTTTGTCAAACAAACGATCATTAATACGCTTCTGTTCAGCGTAAGAGTCGCGCTGTGCAACATACAAGTTATATTGCTCTTCGGCGTATTTCGCGTCGGCATAAGCAGACACCAAGCGAATAATCAGTTCTTGCGAGCGGCTATCAAATTGCGCGTTGCTGTAGTTGGTTTGTGCAATACCTTGCGTGTAACGCGCATAGGTGTCTAAATTAAACACCGTTTGACGCAATGAAATCGTGTTGCTCGTACTCGTGTAGTCCAATGGTGAGGTGGTTTCTATGCCCCGAAAATTTGGTGCTGTCGTATCGCCCTTATTTTTACTCGCTGAAAAATTGTATTGCAAGGCAGGCAGTAAGCCAGAGCGACCAATCGCCTTGTTTTGTTGTCCTGCCTGATTTTCCGAAATAGCAGAACGGTAGGTCGGGTCGTTGACTAAAGCCGCTTCGTAGGCTTGTAACACGCCTATCGCATGAGCGTTCATCATGGGGACGGTGAAACCCGCCAAGATAGCGCTTGCGAGGACTTTTTTTGACAATGACGTGGCCATGATCACTCCTCCGTCAGCGCGGTTTTTGCACGGTCAAGCACAGGTTTGAGCAGGTAATTCATCATCGTGCGTTCGCCCGTTTTCACTAACAATTCGACTGGCATACCAGGGCGCAC
>JAIETO010000278.1 GCA_019745005.1 Burkholderiaceae bacterium | reverse complement strand
TTGATCGAGTGCGAGTAAGTATGGCATTGCGCGCCCTTATGCTATCGTCGCCGCTGACTAAAACACATCCGACGCTGAGAAGACGCAGCTCTCAGTTGTGTTTCCGCATTGACCAAGATTTTAAACAGCATTGTCGTTTACCAACTGCAAACAGCGTTCGCGAATTTCTGCAACCGCAGCTAAGTGTCGTTCGCGTAGCGCTTTACTCAGCCGCTCCGGCAATTTCCCTTCCTCTTCTACTAATGCCATCGAGAGAAGAAGTTCCTCCACACCATCTGACTTTGTGGCGGCACTCGCTGGGGAAGGCCAAAACAAACCCAAGAGTTGCTTCTTCGGGTAGAAGTTAGTTTTCAGCGCACTCTCGCTTCCCTGATAAAGGACGATCTGCTTCACGACGTGCTTCCACGACTGAGGAAATAGCGGAATCATTGCCTCAACCTCGCTTCGCGTGAGACCATGAACCGAGCCGCTTTGAATGGTGACTTTCATTGCTTGTTGATGTTGCTGTTTTACGTTTTAGTCAGGCATCGGTTTCAACTAGACATTCCAATGACCAGAGGCGGAGTTCAGGACATATGTACGCCAGATACCTATGTGTAGTCGGTCAGGCGTTTGCGCAAACATAAATGCCTCGCCGGCTACCTTTTCCGTTTCGTCTCCAAGGTAAGCAATGACAGGAAATTTCTCACCCTTCTTTAGCCGAGAATAGAAATCAGATCCTACCGCACCAACGAACTCAAGTTCGTCAGCTACTACAGTGTATGCACTCACCATGGCTCGCTTTGCGATACAAACCTCTTGACCATCGATAAGCACGCGAACTTTATCAATCTGCATAGATGTCTAACTGTATTTATTTCACACCCAAAAGCTCAAGATCAAAAATCAAATTCGCATTCGGCGGCACTTTTCCTCCTGCACCGCGCGCGCCGTAAGCTAAATCGGCGGGAACAATTAGGGTGCGCTTGCCGCCGACTTTCATACCGACCAAGCCTTGGTCCCAGCCTGGAATGACTTTGCCTTGGCCTAGGGTGAAGGTAAACGGCTTATCGCCCACGGAACTATCAACAGCCATGCCGTGTTGGTTGGGTGCGGCAGGTGAGTAAAGCCAGACGCTATAGTGCACGGTGACGACGCTACCGCTATTGGCGACGGCGCCTGTGCCCACTTTGCTGTCGATTTTTTCTAAAGCGAGTTTAGCGGGTGCTTTGGCTGGGGTGTCCTCGGCCCAAGCATAGGGCGTGCTTACTAACGCGGCGCAGCATAGTGCGCTAACTAAGGTGAGCGGGACGAGTGAGATTTTCATTCAATGTTTTCCTTCCGTGTGAGGTGAGAACAACCGAGGTGCGCTGCTGCAAATGGTATTCTATTTTTTAACTAGGTTTCTTCTTTTGTGCCACTGCGCTGCAACTGTGCTTCAAAAGTGAGGTCGAACTTACTGGCTTTTTTAGGGGCGAGTTTGGCGAGTTGATTAACGAAGGAAACAAACTCATCAAGTTCCAAGGCTTCTGATTTTTTTTCACTTGCACCTTGCTCATCGCCTAACACCAAGTAAAAACGGCCATCGTTGGTGGTGACCATGGAATACGGCGCTTGATTGGTGCGCTCTTTTAAGCGTAAAACCGCGTTGCTGGCTTTGGTACTGCGTGCCATGTGTTGGCTCCTGAATCGAGGAAAAGGGACGAAGATAAAAATATACTGCGAATGAGGGCGCAAGAGCAGGTTTCTTTTTGATCGATGTGTTTTATCCTGTTCGGTAGTGTGTCCGCATAAAAGCTTAGTTTTTGCCGAGTATGCTAAAAAATAGACCATTTCGCGCTTTATTTATAAGCGGATATAAATAATACTGTTAAGAGTATAGGGGAATTATGGAATCAGCCGGGCAATACGATTACATCATCATTGGTGCGGGCACGGCGGGTTGCGTGCTCGCCAACCGTTTAACGCGAGACCCGAATGTTGAGGTCTTGTTGCTTGAGGCGGGCGGCAAAGATGACTATATCTGGATACATATTCCCGTGGGCTACCTGTATTGCATTCATAACCCGCGCACCGATTGGATGTACAAAACCCAAGCCGAGGCAGGCTTAAATGGGCGCAGCTTAATTTACCCACGCGGCAAAGTCTTAGGTGGCTCGTCGTCGATTAACGGGATGATTTACATGCGCGGGCAGAGCCGCGATTACGCGGAATGGGCCATGCTGACGGGTGACCCAAGTTGGCAGTGGGAACAGGTGTTGCCGCTGTTTAAGCAAAGCGAAGATCATTTCCAAGGCGGTGAATTTCACGGCGTTGGCGGTGAGTGGCGCGTTGAGAAGCAACGCTTGTCATGGGATATTTTGGAAGCTTTTCGCAATGCGGCGGAACAAGTGGGGATTCCCAAAACCGAGGACTTTAATCGCGGCGATAACGAAGGCTCTAGTTATTTTGAGGTGAACCAAAAACGGGGCATCCGTTGGAATGCTGCTAAAGCTTTCCTTAAGCCAGCTTCGCAGCGGGGAAATTTAACCATCATGACGGGCTGCGAGGTACAGAAATGTCGGCTAGCAAAAGAGGGCGACGCGCAGATTTGTACGGGGGTTGAGTTTATCGGTGGTGGAAAAAGCTGGTTTGCCGAGGCAAAGCGGGAGACCATCTTGGCGGCAGGCGCGATAGGATCGCCCGCTATTTTGCAGCACTCAGGGATAGGTAATCCTAGTTATTTGCAAAGCGCGGGCATAGCGTGCAAACATGCGCTGCCGGGAGTAGGTGAAAATCTGCAAGACCATTTGCAAATTCGTTCCGTATTTAAAATCCGTGGCGCGAAAACTTTAAACACCATGACGGCGAATTGGTGGGGCAAAGCGAAGATTGGTTTGGAGTTTGCGTTAAAGCAAACTGGACCCATGACCATGGCGCCTTCTCAGTTGGGTTTGTTTACCAGGTCTGATCCGCGCCAAATTACACCTAATCTGCAATACCATGTGCAACCCCTATCGCTAGAAAAGTTTGGCGACCCTTTGCACCCGTTCCCTGCGTTTACCGCCAGTGTGTGCAATTTACGACCCAGCTCACGCGGGTATGTGCGGGTTGTGTCTGCTGATACTAAGGCGGCACCGCTCATAGCGCCACGCTATTTAAGTACCGAAGACGACAAGCAAATTGCGGCGCAGTCCTTGAGCCTCACCCGCCGTATCGTCGCCGCACCTGCCTTGGCGGTTTTTCAGCCCGAAGAGTTAAAACCGGGTGCGAACTACCAAACCGAGGAAGAGTTGGTTAACGCGGCGGGTGAAATTGGCACCACGATTTTCCACCCTGTTGGCACTTGCAAAATGGGGCAGGAGTCCGACGCCACGGCGGTGGTGGACAGCGAGGGGAGAGTATTTGGCGTGCGCGGCTTGCGTGTGGCGGATGCGTCCATCATGCCGACAATTACTTCTGGGAATACCAATTCACCGACCTTGATGATTGCGGAGAAAGTCGCCTTAGCCATTATTAAAGCGAAAGTGTCGGCATGAGTTTTGAGTATTTGTTGTTGGGGCTCGCGGCATTTTGTGCTGGCTTGGTTGATGCGGTGGTCGGTGGGGGCGGATTAATCCAATTACCTGCACTGTTTTCTGCACTGCCAACCACCGTGCCAGCCACCTTGTTAGGAACAAGCAAGTTGGCGGGAATTTGGGGTACGTCCGTGGCTGCCTTTAATTATGCGCGTGTTGTGCCCATACAATGGCGGGTTGTCGCGCCGGCGGCCTTAGCCGCTTTCGCTTTTTCATTTGCGGGGGCATTTACGGTCACGCATATTCCACCTACTTATTTGCGTAAAGCATTGCCGTTTATTTTGTTGGCGATTGCAATCTATACTTTTCGTAAAAAGGAGTTGGGCAAGAATTCGGGCGAGCCTTTAGCTTTGTCGCGTGAACGTTTCATTGCGATATTGATTGGCGCTGGCATCGGTTTCTACGATGGTTTTTTTGGCCCTGGCACGGGGAGCTTTTTGATTTTCTTATCTGTGCGTTTTTTGGGGTATGATTTCCTAAAAGCATCTGCCGTCTCTAAATGTTTGAATGTCGCTTGCAATGCGGCGGCACTTTCATGGTTTGCCTACAGTGGACACTTACTGTGGTTTTTGGGATTAGGCATGGCGGTGTGCGGCGTGCTGGGTTCTTTAACGGGAAGCCATTTGGCGATTAAGCACGGTAGTCAATTTGTCAGACGTGTATTTTTGTTAGTCGTAGTGGGCTTGATTTTGAAAACAGGCTACGACGGATTTTTACGTTAGATGTTTCACGTGGAACATTTAGGATTAAATTAGGAATTAACGGTGATTTTTCAACGCACGGAATTGGGTAACGCGGAGATCAGGCAGCAACGCTTGAACTTGCCGCGCGTCGTGCGCTTGACCTTGGTTTTGGTCGACGGGGTGAGTGAGTTCGGTTATCTAAAGAAGCAATTGAGCACGGTTGACCACGCATTGTTAGACTCCGCCGCACAAGAACTTTTGCTGCAAGGCTTGATTTATGAAGTCATGTATCCCAACGAAGACGCGGAGCGTGACGTTGTTGAGTCTGAATATTTAGAGGCATTTCTGAAGCCCAACTCACGCGATCGCGATGACCGTTTAGAGTCTTCGGGTGCGCCCACCAGTTTTTCCGGCATGATTTCTGGCAATGAGCGACTGGGTATTTCTGTCGATACGCGCAAACAAACGGTCGCGACCATGGTGTCGGACAACCCAGATATCGACATGTATTTGCCCTTAGACATAGAAAAGGCCGTTGACCCTGACGTGCTGTCGGCAAAGCTGAATCGGAAAAAAGTGTCGCTGGAGGAGGTGCAGCAACCCAATCGCCGCAAGCGGCGGCGGCGCAAAAAGACCACGGAGAAGAAAGGTTGGGATTGGCGGCTTATTGGTTATTCCGTTCTTCTTCTGATTTCCATCCTTGTTATTGGGTTTGCGATCCATCAGCGTTTGTCATAACTGGCTGTTGTGCGCTTATCTTCAGGCCTATGTTTCACGTGAAACATAGGTGAAATCTTCAGCTTGGGCGAGTGAATCTGCTAAATCAGGTCAAAACACCCTATAATCTGCTCCTCATCAAAATCCCACTTAATTTGAAATTAGCCATGTTCTATCCAAAAGAGTTCGATGTCATTGTTGTTGGCGGCGGTCACGCTGGCACTGAAGCTGCGCTTGCGGCGGCTCGTATGGGGCAGAGTACCTTGCTGTTGACCCACAATATTGAAACTTTGGGGCAAATGTCTTGCAACCCTTCAATTGGTGGCATCGGTAAAGGTCATTTGGTGCGTGAGGTGGATGCCATGGGTGGTGCCATGGCAATCGCCACCGATGAGGCTGGCATACAGTTTCGTATCCTTAATTCGTCTAAAGGTCCGGCCGTGCGCGCCACGCGGGCGCAAGCTGATCGCCTGTTGTATAAGCAAGCCATTCGTCACCGTTTGGAAAATCAAGAGAATCTCTGGTTGTTTCAACAGGGGGTGGACGACCTTATCGTAGAGGGTGATCGTGTTGTTGGTGCAGTGACGCAGGTAGGTATCCGCTTTCGAGCACGTGCTGTGGTGCTCACAGCAGGCACTTTTTTGGATGGCAAGATACACGTCGGGCTAAATAATTACTCTGCTGGTAGAGCAGGCGACCCACCAGCGATTTCTTTGTCGGCACGTTTGAAAGAATTGGCGCTCCCGCAAGGGCGTTTGAAAACCGGCACGCCACCGCGCATCGATGGGCGCAGCGTTGATTTCTCGCAGATGCAAGAACAAGCGGGCGACTTAGATCCGGTGCCTGTATTTTCCGTGATGGGAAATGCCGCGATGCATCCGCGCCAAGTACCGTGCTGGATTACCCACACGAACGAAAAAACCCACGACATCATTCGCGCAGGGCTGGACCGTAGCCCGATGTATACGGGCGTAATTGAAGGGGTCGGTCCGCGCTATTGCCCATCAATCGAAGACAAGATTCATCGTTTTTCCGGCAAGGAGTCGCATCAGATTTTTCTTGAGCCGGAAGGGCTCACAACCAACGAGTTTTACCCGAACGGTATTTCAACCAGTTTGCCGTTTGATGTGCAGCTTGAGCTAGTGCGTTCCATGCGCGGCATGGAGAATGCGTATATTTTGCGCCCCGGTTACGCCATCGAATACGATTATTTTGATCCGCGCGGATTAAAAAGCTCGCTGGAAACTCGCCAAATCCAAGGCTTGTTTTTTGCGGGGCAAATCAACGGCACAACGGGATATGAAGAGGCTGCCGCGCAAGGCATGTTGGCGGGTTTGAATGCCGCTTTGCAAACACAAGGCAAAGACGCCTGGGTACCACGCCGCGATGAAGCCTACTTGGGTGTGCTGGTCGATGATTTAATTACCAAAGGCGTCTTAGAGCCATACCGAATGTTTACCAGCCGTGCCGAGTTTAGACTCAGCCTACGGGAAGACAACGCCGATATGCGCCTGACCGAAATTGGTCGGCAATTGGGTTGCGTCAGCGATGCACAGTGGGCGCAGTTTGAGAAGAAGCGCGAAGCTGTTTCACGTGAAATGGAAAGATTACGTTCGACCTGGGTCAACCCCCGTTTAGTTGCCGATGTTGAGGCAGAACGCGTGGTGGGCAAAGCCTTAGAGCGTGAATATTCACTGGCAGATTTACTGCGCCGCCCGCACGTCACCTATGAAAGCTTGATGAGCTTGCAAGGCGTGGAAGGTCAAGCGCTGGCGCACCCAGCCGTCGAAGACACGGCAGTGCAAGAGCAAGTCGAAATTCAAATCAAGTACGCAGGTTATATTGATCGCCAAGCCAAGGAAGTGGAGCGCCACGCGTATTTTGAAAATCTTAAAATGCCAGCAAATTTCGATTATCTCGAAGTAAGTGGTTTGTCGATTGAAGTCAAACAAAAACTCAACGCACAACAGCCAGAAACCTTGGGGCAGTGTGGTCGCGTCTCAGGGGTAACGCCAGCCGCCATTTCTTTGCTTTTGGTGCATTTGAAAAAACGCGGCGTGAAGACCTTTCTCAATGCCAATCTTGAAATAGCCGGATCTGAAGCATGACGGATTTTGATCGTGCGGCATTGCAAGCGGAACTTCAAGCAGGCGCAGAAAAACTCAAGTTGCAGCTGACTGAGCAGCAAATCCGGCAAATGCTGGATTATCTTGCCTTGCTACGGAAATGGAACGCCGTCTATAACTTGACCGCCGTACGTGACCCAAAAGATATGATCAAGCAGCATGTGCTTGACTCACTCTCGGCGGCACCCGCGTTTAGCACGGCTCAGCGCGTTTTGGATGTGGGTTCTGGTGGTGGTTTGCCCGGGGTGATCCTCGCCATTGTTTATCCACAAATTCAGGTTGCCTTGATTGATACGGTCAGCAAAAAAACGGCATTCTTAAATCAAGCAAAAGCAGAACTTGGCCTAAGCAATCTCAGTGTCTTTAGCAACCGAGTTGAAAAACTTCAGGTGCTAGAAAAATTTGATGTGATCACCTCGCGCGCGTTTTCAGAACTAAAAAATTTCATCAATTGGTCTGCCCATTTATTGCAAGAAGGTGGCAGGTTCTTGGCAATGAAAGGGGTTTATCCCAGCGATGAAGTCAGCGCTTTGCCCGAAGGCTGGCAAGTAGTGGCGTCGCAGGAATTACATGTACCGGGTTTAGAAGCTGAACGGCACTTATTGATTATTCAGCGAGTTTAATTTTTTACCGCTTTTTGCATTCCTATATTCCCCAAAAAAGAAACCATGGCAAAAATATTCTGCGTTGCGAACCAAAAAGGTGGCGTTGGTAAGACCACCACCACCGTGAACCTTGCTGCAGGCTTGGCCAAATTAGCGCAGCGTGTTTTGCTGGTCGATCTCGATCCACAAGGCAACGCAACCATGGGCGCCGGCATTAATAAAGCCAAATTGACGGCAACGATTTACCAAGTTTTATTGGGTTTAAGTGATGTAAAAACCGCTCGGCAACGCTCAGAGTCCGGCGGGTTTGACGTGCTACCGGCGAATCGTGAATTGGCTGGCGCTGAAGTTGAAATGGTGGAGTTGGAAAATCGAGACAAGCGTCTACGTGACGCTTTGGCGTTAGTGGGCACTGACTACGATTTCATTTTGATCGATTGTCCACCGGCATTATCGCTTCTGACTCTCAACGGCTTATGCGCGGCCCATGGCGTCATTATTCCTATGCAATGCGAGTATTACGCCCTTGAAGGCCTGTCTGATCTTGCCAATACCATCAAAAAAGTCTCGGCAAACCTCAACCCTGATTTGAAGATTGTTGGCTTGCTGCGCGTGATGTTTGATCCTCGCATGACACTGTCGCAACAAGTGTCAGACCAGTTGGAAAGTCATTTTGGCGACAAGGTATTCAAAACGCTGATTCCTCGCAATGTCCGATTGGCGGAAGCGCCCTCGTACGGTATTCCCGGGGTGATATTTGATCCCGCAGCAAAAGGCGCACAAGCCTATATCGCATTTGGTGCAGAAATGCTGGAACGAATTAAGGCACTGAATTAGAGCGATTGTGAAGCGAAGAACGCGACGAACATTTAATTAATTAAGCGGAATTTTTATGATGGCAACAAAAAAACAAAAAGGTTTGGGGCGAGGCCTAGATGCACTTTTCGATGATGCGGGTAGTTTTGCCGAAGCCGCGCAGGCACTGGCCGGTGCGCCAACCAGCTTGCCCGTCACACAAATGCAAGCAGGGAAGTATCAACCGCGCACCCGCATGGATGAAGGGGCGTTGGCTGAGTTAGCCGCATCGATTAAAGCGCAAGGCATGATGCAGCCGATCTTGGTGCGGCCAGTAGGGCGTCATGGCGATCTCACCCAATACGAAATCATTGCGGGCGAACGGCGCTTTCGGGCGGCACAATTGGCTGGTTTAGACCAAGTTCCCGTCTTGGTGAAAGACGTTGACGATCAGGCGGCTGCTGCCATGGCCTTGATCGAGAACATTCAGCGTGAAGATTTAAACCCCTTAGAAGAGGCGCAAGGTATTCATAGACTCATCACGGATTTTGCATTTACGCACGAACAAGCGGCGCAAGCAGTGGGGCGCTCACGTAGCGCCGTATCGAACCTGCTGCGTCTTTTAAACTTAGCCAAGCCCGTGCAGACTATGTTAATGGCGGGCGACATTGATATGGGGCACGCACGCGCTTTACTCGCTACGGATGCAGCAACGCAAATTCAATTAGCAAACCAAGTGGTTGCCAAGCGCATGTCAGTACGTGACGCAGAAAAGTTGGTAACAAAGAGCATTGCAGATCACAGCAATACGACCAAGCCGCGTGACAAGGCAGAAAAATCACGCGATATCACGCGTCTTGAAGAAGAACTTTCTGATTTACTGGCCACCCAAGTGACTCTCAAGCTTGGTAGCAAAGGCCAAGGACAGATGCTGATCGATTTCGCCAACCTTGATGCGCTTGACGGTGTGATTTTAAAAATTCGTGGTCAGTAATGCGCAAATAAAATAACAAGTAAGGGAGTATATGTAAAAAGCACATGTCTCGCGCTTGTTTAATAAGCGCTTGAAATAAATACCATGTGTAGTATTCGTTTTATATTAAAAGGTGGAATGAATTAGAGAAGGTGTTGATCTTTGCCACAAAGAAATAAACATTCTAGAGTGCGATACGCCAAACGTTTGACGCTTGCGGGAACTACCACGTATAATTCCGAGGCTTTGGCAAGCGTTCCTACGATCGGACTATCATCAGCGTCGATAGGAGCGCCCGCGTAGCAAACATTAATACGATTGAGGAAATGGCATGGCGCGTATCGTTCTGTTGCAATTTGCAACAGCTTTAATTGCGGCGCTGGTGGCCTTGTTAGTGTCTGGCCTTACCTCAGGACTATCCGCCTTACTTGGCGGCCTATGTTGCGCGATCCCAAATGCGTTTTTTGCTCTGCGCTTATTTTCCAGCGCGCAAAAACCTGGGGGCGCTAATCCAATGAATTTTTTCATTGGCGAGTTTTTAAAAATTGCATTAACTATTGCCATGTTGGGTGCGGTAGTTACGCTGTACCACGATGTCAATTGGATGGCTTTCTTAGTCACCTTCATCGTCGTACTCAAAAGTTATTTCATTTTACTCTTTAGATATCGACCATGAGCGCAACTGAGCACGCACCAACCCCTTCTGAGTATATCTCCCACCATTTGGGACACCTAACCAATTCCCATGAGCAGCAAACTGCTTTATGGGACATGTCATACATCAACTATGACACGATTATTTGGTCCGTGTTCTGCGGCGTTGTCGCCAGCTTCATTATGTTTTTGGTCTCGCGCAAAGCAACGGCTGGTGTGCCAGGTCGCCTTCAGTGTGCGGTCGAAATGGTTGTGGAAATGGTCAACAATCAAGCCAAAAGCATTGTTCATGGCAATCTGACTTTCATCGCGCCAATGGCACTTACCGTGTTTGTTTGGGTGTCATTGATGAACGCCTTAGATTTTTTACCGGTCGACTTGTTTTCAGTTTGGATATTCCCTGCCTTGGGCATCAGCTCAGAAATTCACCACCGCGTTGTGCCCACTGCTGATTTGAATGGCACGTTGGGGATCTCGATTGGTGTTTTCGCCTTGATGATTTATTACTCTTTGAAAATTAAAGGCTTGGGCGGTTTCATTAAAGAACTCTGCACCGCGCCATTTGGGCCAGCGATGCTGCCTTTCAATATTTTGCTCAATGCCGTCGAGTATGC
>JAIETO010000071.1 GCA_019745005.1 Burkholderiaceae bacterium | reverse complement strand
CAAAGTTCATGACGATAAAAAGTAAGCACTAGAAATCAAGGAATCAATATGGCTATCGTTACCGGTAAAAATCAACGCTGGCGCGTCTTTGCAACGCATGCTGCGCTTTGGTGCTTGATTGCCATCACTATTTTTCCACTACTGGCAGTCATTTCCATTTCACTGCGGCCTGGTAATTTTTCCAGCGGTAGTTTAATTCCCACTGAAATCAGTTTCGAACACTGGAAACTTGCCTTGGGTATTTCGTATCAAGATGTCGACGGCAGCTTAGTACAACCACCCTTCCCTGTTTTGCGTTGGCTTTGGAACTCGATCAAGATTGCAGCGATTTCGTCGTTCTTGATCGTCGCCATTTCCACCACGGCGGCGTATGCGTTTGCACGCTTAAAGTTTCGCTTTAAGAACACCATTTTAAACAGCATGCTTTTGCTGCAAATGTTCCCCGCCGTCTTGGCCTTGGTGGCAATCTACGCGATTTTCGATGCGATTGGCACTTATGTGCCATGGCTGGGCATCGAAACCCATGCCGGCTTAATTACCGCCTACTTAGGTGGTGTGGCGATGCATATTTGGACTATACGTGGGTACTTTGAAACCATTCCCATCGAAATTGAAGAATGTGCGAAGGTCGATGGTGCAACGCATTGGCAAGCGTTTCGATTCGTCTTATTGCCCATGGCGGTGCCCATTTTGATGGTGGTGTTTGTCCTTGCTTTCGTCGGCACCATCATTGAATATCCCGTCGCCTCCGTCATGCTGCGCGAGGAAACCAATCTCACACTTGCGGTTGGCTCAAAATATTTTCTGCTTGAACAGCGTTACTTGTGGGGTGACTTTGCTGCCGCCGCCGTGTTATCTGGTCTACCCATTACCATCGTATTTTTGTTTGCGCAGCGTTGGATTGTGTCGGGCTTAACGGCGGGTGGTGTCAAGGGTTGACGACCCAACAAAGCTGGTATGACCAACATTGGGTTCGCAAAGAATAAAGGTGTTTATGATGAAAAAGATGGCATTAGGATTTTCTTTACTTGCACTAAATTGCGTGGCAATTGCTCAAGAGACGAGCACAGTGGTCCATCCAAAATGGAGCGTCAATGCCTCCATTTATGAGGCAAACATTCGACAGCACTCTCCAGAAGGAAGCTTCAAAAAATTCGAAAGTTATTTGCCCGAACTTAAAAAAATGGGTGTTGGCATTATTTGGATCATGCCTATCAATCCGATCGGCGAAAAAAATCGCAAGGGAACACTGGGAAGTTATTACGCGGTGCGCGACTACAAGGGTGTCAACCCAGAGTTTGGCACTTCAGCAGATTTTAAGCATCTAGTCGATAAAATTCACTCACTTGGCATGAAAGTGATTATCGACTGGGTGGCAAACCACACGGCGTGGGATCATCCTTGGGCCAGCGCGCACCCTGACTTTTATGTTAGAAACGAAAAAGGGGAGTACTTGCCACCTGATCCCGATTGGCACGATGTCATCAAACTTGATTACAGCAACAAAAATGTACGTCTAAACATGCTTGACGCCATGCGGTTTTGGGTCACTGAATACAATATTGATGGTTTCCGCTGCGACGTCGCGGAGATGGTGCCGACTGATTTTTGGAACGAAGCGCGGACCGAACTAGATAAGATCAAACCGGTGTTTATGTTGGCTGAAGGGGAAAAGCCCGACTTGCATCAGCACGCCTTCGACATGACCTATGCGTGGAAGTTAAAAAATATCTTTGGCGACATCGCTCAGGGAAAGAAAACAGCTTCGGCAATTAATGAATATTTGCTTGAGGATAAAAAGCAGTACCACGCCAATGCGTACCGCATGGTGCATACCTCTAACCATGATTTGAACTCATGGGAAGGAACAGAATTTGAACGCCTTGGTAATGCGGCAGAAGCCTTTTTAGCCCTATCAACTGTAATGGAGGGCATGCCCTTGCTTTATTCTGGTCAGGAGGCAGGAAATACGAAGCGCTTAGACTTTTTTGAGCGCGATCCCATTAAGTGGAAACCTCATCCATTTAAGAAAATCTACAGCACACTTTTCAATCTAAAAAAATCGAATCAAGCATTATGGAATGGCCAAGCAGGTGCAATGCAAGCCGAGATTACGACCAATAAACCAAATGAGATATTGGCTTTTTCTCGCAGCAAAGATAAGGACACGGTGGTCGGCATTTTCAACCTTTCGCCTATGCCGCAAAGTTTTACCTTTACCTCTGCACTACCTGCTGGGCGTTTTAAGAACGTATTTTCGAGCAAAAATACCGCCCTAAAAAATAGCGCAACCGTGAATTTGAAACCGTGGGAATATCGAATTCTGATTAAACAATGAGCGTGCTTCGAGCGCTGTCAAAAAGAATAAGATCAACGCTACCGATCGCTACACGATACACAACCAAGCACGCGAAACGAAGCAAAAAGGCGCGAAAATTTTATGCGCCTTTTTTTGATGCCCGCCAAGTTTTCCTTAAGAAAGACCTCTGCATAACTGTAGCCAGCGGTCGAAGTTTGGTTCGAGAAGCGCACCTGTACGACTGACCAAAATTCGGCCGCGCAGTAAGTTATGCAGAGGTCTCTAAGATAAAAAGCGCCGAACCTTATTCGAGACCATAGGCACGGTCAGCATCGTACTCGCAACAGCCATTAAAAGTAAGGCAGTGAACGATTCATTAGTGATGATTTGTTTATCCAACAGTATATTGGCGAAAATGATCATGATGAGCGCTTTTGTCTGCAACAGCCAAGCAATGATTGAAGCTTCGCCTAGTTTCCAACCCAATAGCTTTCCCGCCAGATGGACACCAGCCAATTTCCCCAACACCGCAGCAAGCAAGAGCAAACCAGCGACAAGAAAAACCGCTGTACCGCCCACCGCCCAATTAGTACGCAAGCCTGTACTCAAGAAGAACACGGGCATCATCACTAAAAGTACGTGATGTCTCAACGTATCTAGTTTTTCTTGATTGAACCAATGGGCATCCATCACCGCACCCGCCAAAAAAGCGCCAACCATGAAGTGCAAGCCCGCCCAGTCTGCTGTAAAACTACAGATCGCTAGCCAAATTAAACTGACGTACCACCGATCACTCTCTGGTATACGCTGCATCAGTCGTCTAAAGACCCAGGTGAGTCCGGCAAACAAGAAAAGAAAAGCGACTTGTCGTCCCACCCGAGACCAATCGAGCAAAATGACCGCCAATACACCCCAAATCGCAATATCATCAAGACTCGCGTAACGCAATATGCGTTGGCCTAAGGGTAGGCGCAACAAAGTAAGCTTTTCCATGAACAAAATCAAAATTGGTAAGGCGGTTACCGAACATGCCATTCCAATTCCTAATACGAATTGCCAGCTCAGGGCTTTCGCTCCCATCCATGAACTTGAGCCAAGCAGTAAAAGTGCGGCAGCACAACCAAATAGAAGTGGCGCGCCAAGTGCAAGCCCAGCGGTAATGGCGCTGGCACGACGATCTTTCCATGCCTGGCTAAGATCAAGTTCGATACCTGCGATCATCACGAAAAGCATAACGGCCCACCAAGCTAAGCCATTGAGTGCATTGATTACTGGAGGATTAAAAACTGTCGTGTAATAGCTGGGAAATATCGCACCCAAAATACCAGGACCAAGCACGATACCTGTCAAGATTTGTACCACGACTAGTGGTGCAAAATATTCCGTCTTGCCGATGCGCCAAATCAAATACGGCACAGTGACGATAATCGCCATTGCAATCAGAAAAAGCTCACTAGTATTCAATTTAAGGCGCCTTTAAGAAAAAAATCCGACCGTCATTAAGGGTCGGATCAATACACAAAAACTAGGTTTCTTAGGTTGCGATTAAGATTTCGCAGCACAATGCTGAGCGATGTAAGCAGCGTGATCCGGCATCACGTTGACACACTTTTGGATCACGTCATACACGCTCTCCAAATACTCTGCGGTTGCTTCTTCGGTTTGTAAGTCGACCAAAGGTTGGTAGCTTTCAGCCATTAAATTTTGCCCTTGCATCACCTGCAGCCAACCGACCTCTGAGAAAAGTTCATCATCAATACGCAGAACTCTACCGCGCGCGCGAAACAAATCTATCTTGTGTTGCAAGGTCTCAGGTATCGGCATGGTCGCGCATGCCTTCCAAAATGCGGAATCTTCACGTTGATTTAGCTTGTAATGCAAGATAATGAAATCGCGTATGCGTTCAAAGTGAAACCGACTCTGGCGGTTATATTCGTTAATATCAACTTGATTGAACCCTTGGTCAGGAAAGAATTCAATCAATTGCGACACAGCCGCTTGCACCATGTGAATACTGGTCGATTCCAGTGGCTCTAAGAATCCACTCGACAGACCAATAGCCACGACATTCTTATTCCACGCTTGTTTTCGCATGCCCGTTTTGAATTTAAGAAGACGCGGCTCCGCTAGTGGCTGGCCGTCTAAATTGGCTAACAAGGTCGCGGCCGCTTCATCTTCGCTGATGTATTGACTGCAAAAAACGTGGCCATTACCTATCCTATGCTGCAAAGGAATTCGCCATTGCCATCCAGCGCGATGCGCTGTTGAGCGCGTGTAAGGTAGTAAAGTGGGTGCGGATTCGCAGGGCACCGCCAAGGCACGATCGCAGGGCAGCCAATGCGTCCAATCCTCGTACCCAGTCTTGAGTGTTTCTTCAATCAGCAAGCCGCGAAAACCTGAACAATCCAGAAATAAATCGCCCTCAACACGTTCGCCACTCTCTAAATAAACGGCATCGACATGTCCATCTTGTTCGCGCTGTGAAACGCGCACAATCTTTCCTTCGGTTCTTTTTACACCGCGTTTCTCACACAATTTGCGCAAATACTTAGCGTATAAACTCGCATCAAAATGGTAGGCATAGGCGATCTCACCCAATGGTGAATTTGGTAAATCAAAACGAGGCGGCATGAACTTATTCGCTTTCGATGCCATACGAGTGATTGAGTAACTACCTAAATCTCTCGCCTTCCCAAGCTTGTGCATCTTTTGCCAATACTGATCAAAACGCACAGTCCAAAGGTCTTGTCCGATCGTGCCGAAACCATGCATGTAGCGGTCACCCAACTTACCCCAATTAACGAATTCAATACCTAACTTAAAGGTGCCTTGGGTTTCACGCAAAAATTCGTTTTCATCAATTTGCGCAACAGTATTGAAGCGCTGGATCATCGGTATGGTCGCTTCGCCTACACCAATAATGCCGATATCGTCGGATTCAACTAGCCGGATTTCGTACTTACCGCGCAACACCGTTGAGAGTGCCGTTGCACTCATCCAGCCAGACGTACCACCACCAACGATGACTATCGTTTTGATCGCGCTGTTTTGCATAAAACTTACCCTCTAAAATTTGAAGTGTTGAAACCTACCATGGCTTCTTACGCGCAAATGAATTGAAACATCATTGCTTTTTCTAAGCACTTATTGTGACGTAACTCAAACAATTCTGCCGTGAAATTTACGTCTAAGGCTATGCGATATTTGATACTTAAGCCATCACAACTAAAAAAACAACCCCTGCAAGCTAATCGCTTGCAGGGGTTGATTAGCGCAAAAAATTAGAACTTGTAGTTTGCGCCTAGCAGATAAGTTCTACCATAAACCACGCGGTTCGTAATAGTACTTGGGCTAGTGTTGTACTCGCGGAATGGTTCGTTCGTCCAGTTATTCGCCTGAGCAAGCAAAGTTAAGCCTTTAAACCATCCCCCTTGAAACTCATACGATGCTTGAAAATCCAACAAAGTATCGCCGCGAATGAAAGTCAACTGTTCGTTGTCTTGGAAGTCGCTGACTGAACCCAAGAAGTTCGAACGCTTACGCACTGCAGCAGCTAGCTGAATACCATTCTTTTCATAGTAAACCCGAGCATTAGTCACGCTCTTTGATAAGCCAGGTAATGGAATTGAAATGGGAAAGCCACCACTAGTACCAAATCCGCTGGCTGGCAATGTGATCTTACTCTTAGTATTCGAGTAATTGACCGTAACACCTAGACCGTCTAACCAAGGAGTAAACAACGAGAACGGAATATTCATTGCTAATTCAAAGCCCTTGATCGTGCCACCATCACCGTTGAAAGGCTGCGTCAAAAGACCCTTCGTGCTTCCGGCAAATGGTCCAGTCGTTGGTAATGGCGTGCTTGGGCCAATAAACGGAGCAAAATCAAAGGCACGTGGAGCACGCAAAATATACGTGTCTAAGTCTTTGTAAAAACCTGCTGCACTAACATAACCCTTATTTCCAAAATATTTTTCATAGGACAGATCAAGCGAATTTGCTTTAAATGGTTTCAGCTGCGAGTTCCCGCCACCGCCCTTCAAAATCGGAGTTCCCGTGGTCGACAAGCTCACGTTCAAACCACCACGCAAGTCGTCCAAATTCGCACGTGACAACTGACGACCTGCACCAAAACGAAGACTTTGATCGTTGCCTAAAGCGAACTTCAGATTCAAGCTCGGTAAAAAGTCGGTATAGGTGGTGCCATCTGATACACGAACGGACGGACATGTGGCTGCCGTGTTGCCTGTGCAACGCGATTGATCAACGCTAAATCCGCTACCTTTTTGGTCCGTGAAAACCACTTGTGTACCGATGTTGCCTGTCACCGGGAAGCCAAAAACTTGATAGTCGACATCACCCTTGATGTACAAAGTGGAGACCTTTTCTTTCACGCCCCAATCTTTGTTCAAAATATCTGGATCAACTTTGTCAGAGATAGAGTAAATTGGTCCGAGCGAGCCCGTTGGATCAAACGACACGACTGAAATACCCGTAGTGCCCGCAATCGCCGTACCTGAACCCGGCACAGTGGCGACGCCATAAGGATTGCCGCCGTTGATAACCAAACGTCCCTCACGACCTGTGCGACGCTTGTCGCGGTCGGTATAGTTACCGCCCACTTGGAAGCCTTGGATTGGCCCCCAATCAACATCGCGCCCACCTTGTAAGCGAATCGCCTGTACTTTGTCCTCAACAAATGGCAAGGCAATATAACCCGCTTGTGGTGACGAAACGCCGCCACTCCAACCATTCACGTCGGTCAACTGGGCAACCGCGCGATCAGCGTAATTTAAGCTGGTTGTATAGCGCACGTCAGTGAAATTGCCACCGTTAAATCCTGTCCGCGAGATCGAACCCAAAGTTGGCGCATTGCCTGGTTGACCCGCAGTGGTTTCATAACGAGTGAATTGCTTTTCACCTTTACTTGTGGACAAATCAAGAACAACATTCCACGCGTCAAGTTTCAACTCGTTCTTCCAGCCAAAGGTCGTTAACTTATCTTCAGTTGATTCTAAATGGTTACGTACGACCCCTTTGTAATTACTTAAAGTACCGCTGGTTGCATTACCGGCTGCGTCAACTGTTACATTTGACAATACACCCGCTGGATCATACGCGCCGTTAGTGTTGCCACCAATCGCGCCTTCCAAACCAGTTTTCTTCAGTTTGTTCGAACCTTTCGAGTAGAACACATCGAAGGTCGACTTGAAGTCGCGGTTAGGGCGGAATTGCAAACTCAGCGTGCCCGCATCGCGATCATTGGTATTGCTTTCAGTATCCGCAGTGAAGCCACCTGGCAATTTAACATCGCGTCCATTGAAAGGGAGTTGCGTAACCCAACCACCCCAAGAGTTAAACTTCTGCTGGTCAGCGCCTTTATTGTCAAAACGAATAAAGCCTAAAGCCAAGCCCCAGCGGCGATCATCGAATTGATCTATAAATGAGAATGAGTAACGATTGCCATCACCTTCGCCGCCGCCCGCCTTAATACCGGTACGTTCACGGCGATAGTTCACAACGATTTGGCGCTTCGCAAAATCCAAAGGTTGCACTGTACGCAAATCGATGGTTGCAGCTAAGCCTTGACCGATCAATGTCGAATCTGGTGTCTTGTAAATCAGTACATTACCCACTAATTCAGAAGGAAACAGATCAAATTCTGGACTACGGTCATTACTTGTTGAGGCTTGTTCGCGTCCGTTCAATAAAGCGCCGTTAAAACTAGGTGCCAAGCCGCGTACGCTAATGTCGGAGGGCTTACCGGAGTTACGACTACGTTGCGCCGTCACACCTGGTAAACGAGCGATAGACTCTGCGACGCTCAGGTCAGGCAACTTACCAATATCTTCTGCAGAAATGGCCTCAATAATCGAACTTGAATTTTTCTTCAATGAAATCGCCGCTTCAATACCGCGACGAATACCCGTCACAACGACGGTTGAATCCGCCGTAGCCTCTTCCTTCTTTGCGGGTTCGGGCGCTTGTTGGGCAAACGCTGAGCTCGCCGCCATTGACAACATCACTGCGCAACCCGCAGCGATTGGTGTCAACCTAAGCGCGACGCTGCGGTGGCGCTTCTTTGTAAGCATATTCATTTAAATCTCCTGTTATTTTCTTTATTGCAACCTGCGACAAAAGGATGGTGTAAAACTTGGTGCGGCTTGGGTCTTCGAAGAGACTTTTTGTACTTTTATTTCAGGACTTTGCCCGTCTGGATCGCAGTCGAACTATGCCCCTTGCTCAGAGTTTGTACTAAAACTAAATTTACTGTCAATCGGAAAAACAAGAATATTTCGATGGTGCAGTGCGGCAAAGAGTGAACGATCACTATACGCGTTGCAGAAGAGCCACAAAAAAAATGAAAAATTAATGTAGTGAAACTACATAATTTCATCAAACTCTTTTTAAGTTTGGGATTTCACAAAAACAGCTCAGTTATTTTCTTTGCTCGCGTTTTTCAAAGTTGCACAGCCAATCCTTGCGGCTAGTTCGCAAAATACTGATTTATGTCCATGAGCATGAGCAATAAACGACGAGCAACGAGCGAAGTGCCACCTATCATTTAGAATCGACATCTTCCATAGGGCAAACTCTCCCTTCGTAATTTGTCGGACACAGGTATTCAATGAAGCGATTTTTCTTTTCGGTCAGTCTTTGTCTCTTGTTTGCGTTTTTTTGCGGCTCATCTGGTGCACAAGAAACGCTTCCTTCTAGGCTATCGGCGCTATTAAACAAAGACAAACTCACTCGGGCTAACCTCGGTATTTTGGTATTACCCGCCGACGAAACCACTCCGGTGCTGAGCCTGAATGCGGAACGCCCAATGAACCCGGCCTCGACCATGAAGATCATCACGAGCTTGGTGGCTTTGGAAGAGCTTGGACCCAATTATCGTTGGAGCACCACCTTATTGAGCGAACAAAAAATCAACAAAGCGAAGCTCGATGGCACTCTCTATTTACGTGGCGGTGGCGACCCGAATTTCACGGTGGAGAAATTGGGCAGTCTTTTGCGTCGACTGCGTTACCTTGGGGTACAAAAAATCAAAGGTGACATCGTTTTGGATCGGCGTTTCTTCCAACCTGCACGGCCTGATTTGATCGCCCCAAGCTTTGACGAGGCACCCACGGCGTATTACAACGTGGTGCCAGACGCCCTATTGATACACAGTAATTTAGTTGCCCTTGCTATAAACGCGACGAGCGACAATATCGACGTGCAACTACAAAGCACCTTGAGCGATGTCTCGATTGTCAATCACTTGGTTTTGAGCGATGCACCTTGCGCGGAATGGGAGAAACACATGCAAGCGCCGCAGTTCAACATCAAAGCGCGCGCAGCCATTGAAATAGGCCTATTCGGCACTTTTCCTAGGAAGTGTCACATCACCAGCTATTTCAGCCACCTTGATCGCAATACGTTTATCGAAAACACGATACGTACCTTGTGGAAGGAAATGGGCGGCACTTGGCAAGGTCGCGTACAAGATGGTGTGACGCCGAATACGGCAACTGTGCTTGTCGACTATTTATCAGACACGTTGGTAGAGAACATCCGCAACATCAACAAGTTTTCTGATAACAGCATGGCACGCAGCATCTACCTCACTTTAGGTGCTGAGGCGAATGCGCGAAATCTTGCCGAACTATCGAAAAATCAATCTAACGGGAATGAAACGACCGCAACAACAGCGCAGACCAGCGAGTTGCAAGTTCGTCGTTGGCTCAACCGCCACAATATTAATGACCAAGGCATCGTGTTGGAAAACGGCTCGGGCCTGTCGCGCATTGAGCGTCTGAATGCGATGCAGCTAGCTCGTGTTTTACAAGAAGCCTACCGCAGCAAATGGTATCCGGAGTTTGCCAGCAGCCTACCCATCGTGGCGCTGGATGGGACGATGCGCAAACGCTTAAAAGCTAGCGTTGCCGAGCAGCGTGCACGCATTAAGACGGGCACCTTACGAGATGCCTTGGCAATTGCTGGTTATGTGCGTGATAGCGAAAATAAGGATTGGATCGTAGTCGCCTTTATCAATACCGATGGCCCAGTGCAGGGCAAACAAGTGCTCGACGACTTGATTTTATGGGTCGCCCAAGGTCGCCCCTCTGACCCGCAATAAATTGCCCTCAGTGCGAACATTTCAGCAAGAAAAGCTAGCCTGCCCTTTTCACATGCTTTAGCATGCGCGCATAGTCCACGAATAAGTCCAAAGATACGCAGCTTTAACCCAGATAATCCATTAGGATTTGCGACGATGGTGGATGCACTTTTCGAGGCGGTTTCGTTGCGAATGAGGCGCCAATAACGAGCTATTGGCAACTAACGCCAACGATAGGCAGCGAAAATGACCGAAAATGCGCCGCCAGCTCGCAAATAGCGCTGTAAGCGCGCCTAATGGAAAATCTGGGTTT
>JAIETO010000019.1 GCA_019745005.1 Burkholderiaceae bacterium | reverse complement strand
AATACAAATAGATGCGGCGATGGAACTTCTTTTTCGTGAAATTGTTGAATCAATTGCGTGTAGGTGGCGTCGCTCAGTAAATCGAGTCTATCGTAGCGTAGCTCGACAACCCCGCCGCAACATTGACCTAAGCTAGGACCCAAGGCCAGCTTTTCAAAGCGGGGAAAAGGCTGTAAGGCCGGTGCCATGGTCTCAGCTTCGTTCAGCCAAGCACGCGCCGTGGCAAGGGCTCTCCATTCAAGATGTCCGCCGCCTATCGTGTCGAAACAGCGGCGCGGCGTTACCAACATACGAGCACTTTCTACGCGTGGCACAGAACCCGCATGCGCCACGACCGATACCAGCACAGCATGTCGTTGTGGCGGCAATTGATCGAGTGCAGCGAACCAAGAAAGTGGTGTTACAAGTGGCATGGATCCTAATTGTCGAAAATAAACAAATAGTACGATACCACTAAGCGTTGTGACTAGCTGACCGTTTTATCAAGCTTGTCATGTAACGGTCATGCGCTGATCAATTGAGAAATCAGTGCAGCAGAACAGGCTGTGCCATGTAAGAATCAAACTGACCCAGAAAATCATCTATCTCTTCGATACTTGGTTCGCCTGCGATCAAGTCGTGCACGTCTTTGCGGAAATTCGCTGCGAGCGGGCCACCAATAAACCACTCTCGCCGTACCGCTTTATCGGTAATTTCATAACCGCCAAAACGCAGCGCCTCGTGATCACTGTCCGCACCAAATTCGACGACGCTGTACTGCTCGCTGTTATAAATGAGATTCATTTTTTGCATCCTTTCAAATGGAGATGGCTCTCCTTTAAGGCTGACATGGCGTCGAACTTTGCAAATTTCAACGCCTGTCGCAAATCAGTCGTCAAAATCATGTAAATCATTACGACCAAATGGGGAAGGAACTTGAATCTATTGTGTAAAAAAGCCCGTGCTTCTCTTATTCTTGGTCTAGCGTGAGCGAAATTGAATGTTCTAAACTTAATAAATTATCGTAAGGCGCTTGTGCCAGTGTTTGTTTGACATTGTCTAAATGCGCATCACTTGCAATGCCAATAAAGATTTGTTGTGGTTGAATGCGCAAGAGTCGATTTAAACTAACTCGCATGACGAGGTTGCCAATGCAGCAAAAACAACCCGGTGCGATTCTTTGCACAGGCCGCAGCGAGTCGCTTATCAGGACAGGATCGCCGCTTGGCAAGCCTTCCAGTAGTACTGCCACCTTGTTCGTTTGTGGAATTTTTTTTAGCGCGTGGGCGATGGCGCGTTCGCGCTGCTGATAATCGCCACCGCTCACAAGAGTGAGGGGAATGGACACAAAACGCCGTGTTGTTGATTAGTCTTATTCGCCGCGCTTGGTGTACTTCACTGACTCAACTCCCAACTGCTTGAGCTTGCGATATAAATGCGTACGTTCCAATCCAGTTTTTTCGGCAACGCGCGTCATGCTGCCGCCTTCGCGATTTAAATGGTATTCGAAATAGATGCGTTCAAACGCGTCGCGTGCTTCGCGTAGAGGAAGATCAAACGACAAATTCATAAAGGGACTCTGCACGGCTGGCATCGCTGCTGCAGCATTGGCAAAGTGGCGTGCATCATAACTACTGGGCGTGGACGAAAACGCATTCGCACTCGCTTGATTAACCAGTTCCGCACCAGGCGCCGACGCCGCACGCAGTGCGGGCATGATGGGTTTGGGGATTTCGTTACTGCGCGTTAAACCTTGTTGCACAGCCTTGAGGAGTTTTTGTAAAGCGATCGGTTTTTCGAGAAAATTTAACGCACCAATACGGGTTGCCTCGACGGCGGTATCGATCGTGGCGTGGCCCGACATCATAATAACGGGCATGGTCAGCATGCCATCACGATGCCATTCCTTTAACAAGGTCACCCCATCGGTGTCCGGCATCCAGATATCGAGCAAAACTAAATCAGGTCGCGCCTCAGACCGCGCTTCACGCGCTTGCTGCGCATTTTCAGCCAACTGAACCACATGCCCTTCGTCGCCCAAAATTTCTGAAAGCAACTCACGGATACCCATTTCGTCATCAACTACCAATATATTTGCCATTACTCAACCTTTTAAGCTTTAAACCTAAACCTACAAAACCTGATGTTCTTTTCGCACGCAAGCGATATGAATCAAACCGGAAATACAGAACAAATTTAAGCAAACTCATTCGCACATCATTTTCTTTGAAACAATTTTGCGAACGCATGCTTGAGGATGCTTTGCGTAAGTGTAGCGAGCGGCCAAAATTTGGATCGAGCAGCGCACTTGTACCAGAGCACAGCGAGCATCGCCGATGCAAACTTTGATCGCGCAGTCACTTAAACAGCGCTTCCTTAATTTTGCAAAAATCAAACATTCGACTTTCGTCCGAATGCCAAAGGTGGCTTGGCGTTAATCGTCTCCACCACGCCATTAAATTTCCGGTGCTAACTTTAACAGCAAAATCGATACTTTTGCACCGTTTGTATCTGTTCGATTTTGAATATCAATCTTCCCCCCGTGTTCTTCGATGATTTTCTTGACCATAGGTAAGCCTAAGCCCGTTCCGCGCGGTTTTGAGGTGGCATACGGCTCGAACGCACGCGCCAAAATTTTCTTGGAAAAGCCCGGCCCGTTATCAAGAATCGATAAACGCACCGCAATTCGTTCGGTATTGTCCGCACCGCTGAACTTCACTACCTCGGTCACCACGTCAATAGAAGGCGGCGCGCTGGGTTTGGTGTTTTCGTTCACCGCATCTTGCGCATTCTGCAGCAAATTATGAATCACCTGCCTTAATTGCGTGGTGTCGCCCAACACTGCGGGTAAATTATCGACCAATTTGAGATGGATCGAATCACGTCCATCGCCCGACATGTACAGATGCAAAACATCGTCAATTAATGCCGATAAATTCAAGGGCATTAAGACAGCGGGTGGCAATTTTGCGTAATCGCGGAAATCGTCCACCATGCGCTTCATGGATGCCACTTGATTCACGATGGTGCTAGTACTTTTCTTCAAAATTGCCTGCTCGGCTTCTTCCAACTTATCTTGCAACTTCATTTGCAGACGTTCCGCCGATAACTGAATCGGTGTCAGCGGATTCTTAATTTCATGTGCCAAGCGTCGTGCAACTTCACCCCACGCGATGGAGCGTTGCGCCGAGATGATATTACTGATGTCATCGAATACCACCACA
Organism: Burkholderiaceae bacterium; assembly: GCA_019745005.1. Lineage (GTDB taxonomy): Bacteria > Pseudomonadota > Gammaproteobacteria > Burkholderiales > Burkholderiaceae_D > Undibacterium. Next base: position 7,593 of record JAIETO010000019.1, on the reverse strand, counting down.
TAGCCTGTGCCAGAAGCCACTGGTAAATGCGAGCCGCGCGCCAATAAGGTAATGCCTTTCTCCTGCTCTTGCATCACTTCACCAGCACGCAAATTCAAGGTGTCATTTGGGTTGGGGATTTCCACTGGGCGCGGTAATTCAATTTGCTGTTGCCAGTGTTGGTGGGTTGCATCGGTATCTCCCGACGCGAATTGCGCGTGTTGTTCAGAAAACGCTTTATCGATTGCCTCTGCAAAAGCTTGCATGCCTTCGATTTGCATCAAGGGCTTGCCGATTTCGGTATCCAAGGGCAACTGCAAAATACGTTCAACCGATTCGTTGCACGTCACAAGCTGCGCATGCTGATCTAACACCATCACACCCGCTGACATATTCGCTAGCACTGACTCTAAATACGCTTTGGCGTTCTCTAATTCATTACGGTTTTTTTCTACCGATGCGCGTGCATCGAACAATTGGCGCGTCATGGTATTAAACGATTGCGTCAAACTGCCTAGTTCATCTGCCGTGGTCACGATGGGGCGAGGCGACAAATTCCCTTCCGCTACCGCCTTGGTTCCCTCAGCCAATAAGAGCAATGGCCGCGCTAATTGGCCAGAAATCAAAAATGCACTGGTAATCGCTGCAAAAATCGCTAATAACAAGGTCAAGGTCAACGTAAAAATATACATGGTTTTCAAACTGCCACGTGCTAATGAGCGGACTTGATATTCACTCCAAGCAGCACGCAGCGCCTCAGCCTGGCTCGCCAAGGTCGCTGGAACGGGATTAATTAATTGCAAGTAGGCCGTCTCATTTTGTAAGGCCAAACCCGTGGCGCTGATTTGCATGCTAATCACAACGCGCGAGCGTAAAACGTTGGTCGGTTCGCTTGGCAGCACAGGGCGTTTTGCGCCACTCACGTCGTTGGATTTATCTGGTGTGGTATCTAAAGGTGCCTGTAGTTCGGAGCTGCCCTCCGTCGCCGCATAACCACGTGCTACGCGTGCTTGCCTAATCATATTCGGAGTGGGTAATTCCGGCACCAAGGCGCTGGAATTTGCTGAAGCTGACGCAATCAGACGACCTCTAGCGTTGACTATCGTTGCCTCCTGCACTTGCAGTTGCTCCCGCAGGCGCGATAAGCGAATCGTGAGCGCCGTCTCGGATGGCTCTTGCAATTGTGTAGCGATATTGCGCGCTTTCGACTGCAAATCCGCCAGTGAAAATTCCAGCGCACTATGGCCTAAGTTCAAACCTGATTCCAAGGCCGATTCAACGCGAACGTCAAACCATGACTCAATTGAACGGGACACAAATTGTACCGATACCACGTAAATCACTACACCAGGCAAAATGCCCACCATCGCAAATAGCAAGACCAAGCGCGTCATTAAACGTGAGCCAAACTCGCGCGATTTATAACGACTGAATAAGCGCCAAAGTAGCGCAGCGACCAGTGCGACTAGCGCAAGCGCCACCACGGCGTTTGCACCTAACAAGTACACGTAATAAATGGCGAATTGGGCGGAGTTTTCTGAGGCCGAAGTCAACAAAAACAGCAGAATGCTCATCAGAGCACCGCCAATGATTAAGGCATAACGCAAAAATCTGGTCACTTCTCGTCTGCCTTGTAAGTGAAACGTTTCCAGTCTGACGACAGGCGCCAATCGCTATTATTCAGCGAGGTAATCACAAAGGATTTGGGCAACTGATTGATGTCGAGTTTTAAGCGTACCGCGACGTTGTAGGTGGCTCCCGCACTTAAGCTGCCTTTTTCCGCCACCACCCAGCGGCGTGGTCGCAGCACTAAGGCCATAGCTTCTTCTAAGCTTGGAAAACTCTGTTGCAAGCTGCCATTAATCGCGCCCGTGTATTGGCGCGTCCATAAGTTGTAGGCGATGCGTACCGTTTGTGCGGTACGTACGGTTTTTTCGTCTAGCCAGTACCAACGAGGTCGCGTCATTTCAACCTCGGTGGTAAACACCATAGGAATCCCTTTATGGATCGCCTCTTCTAGCCCGTGGCTCAATTCAAACGCAAAGCTTGTGGTAAGGCGATAACCTTCCTCGGTTGATTCTATGCGCGCCGCAGTCACCTCAACCTCTGTCGCAAAGACCTGCCCCTGCGGCAGCGCGAGCACCATCAGCACGCTAACGACGCATGTCCAAAAGAAGCGGCAGAGTACATCTTGAAAGGCCTGTTTGGTGCTTGCCATGAATAAAAAGCAGTGAAAACATCAACGGGAGAACTGAGCGAGCATGTATCAAAAAAACGCTGTGCAGGCATGTTATTCCATTTCCAAATCAATTGTGTCTAGGCGACGAGCCGCAGACAGTGCTGTAGCACGGCAAGGCGAAGGCAACAACGACATGATTGATTTAGAAATGGAATTAAAAACACCAACGCACTACACTGCGACGAATACCCTAGTTCGCGTTGACATAATATCTTGAAACAAGTTTCAAACTGCTGGTTTTTCGAACAAGGCGTAGAACAAACCGTCATGATCGTTGTTGCCATCCGACGTTGGATGGAGTTGGCCGGGTGCGGGTAAGCGTATTGCGCCGGAACGTGTGGCAAACGCAGCGGCTTGGGTTTCGGACTCAATCGGCCAGATTGAGCAGGTAATCATCAAAAGACGGCCACCTGGTTTCAGCAAGCGCCAGCAATTGTCCAGTATGCGCGCCGCGTTGACCGAAAGCTGCGCCGCGTCGGTTTTTCGTCGCAACCAGCGGATATCTGGATGACGCCGCACCACGCCAGAGGCGGTACAAGGCACATCAGCGACGATACGATCAAATGGTTGCCTATCCCACCAATTGCTGCGCGTGGCATCGCCCTGCAGAATCGTAGCGAATAACTTCAAGCGTGCGAGATTTTCATGGATGCGTTCGGCACGTTTCACGTCAATTTCTACGGCAACCAGCTCCACATCGGCGGTTTCCAAAATGTGACCGGTTTTTCCACCAGGTGCCGCACAAGCATCCAATACGCGCATGCCGTCCTGCAAATCCAAAAGTTCCACAGCAATTTGCGCGCCCGCATCTTGCACACTCACCAGGCCTTGTTCAAAGCCGGGAATTTGCGCAACGGGCACAGGTTTATCTAACCGCACGGCCGATTGCCCCACCACCCGCGCCGTCATTGCGTTCTGCTCAAGCAGTTGCAGATAATCTGCAACGCTGATTTGGCGCCGGTTCACGCGCAGCGTCAACGGTGGCGGCTGGTTGCCAGATAAGAGTATCGCTTGCCAGTCTTGTGGGTAAGCGGCTTTGCATTGATCGACCCACCATTGCGGGTAATTCCACAACGCAGCAGGTTGCTTCATGGCGACGGGAAGAAGACTTTCTTGCTCGCGCAAAAAGCGCCGCAATACGGCATTCACCATGCCTTTTGCGAAAACCAATTGCGCACTCGATGCCGCCGCATTAACGGCCTGATCAACCACCACAAATTCACCGTAGGGTGCTGCCACACCAGGTTCTTTAATCAGCAGCGTTAGTGCGCAACACAATAAGCAATACAGCAAGGGCGGTTCCGCTGGCTTGTTTGTCATCAGTGTGATCAAGGCATCCGCACGGCCCACTTGCCGCATGGTGCGGTAGGCGATATCTTGAATTGCCCCACGCGTGGAGGTTTCGGCTTTGCTTTGCTCGAACACGCGGCTTAGGGCTTGTGGCAAAGCGACACCATCCAATACATACGATACCGCTTGCGCGGCTCCTAACAAACTTGTCGCCAAAGCGTCTGGCTTGATCGCTAACAAGTCAGGTGTCGGATTAGCCTTGGGTTTGTTGTCCGCTTGGCTTGGCGTATCCACATTTACTTGAGGAGTAAGGTTCGATTTGTCAGCGACACCAAGCGCCGATTTTGCGTTCGTTGATGCGGGTTTTGATGCCTGCGCTTGCGGTTTGCGCACAGCTTTTTTGGGCGCACTAGTGCTTGTTTGCGTGGGCTTTGTTAAGGTCTTTCTGGGGGGCACTTGCGTCATAGCGAACTTTGAAAATAGAGTGTAACGAAGTTTTGAGCAGAGTCAGTAACAAAAGGAACTCTGGTGTAGTCAAATTTTATGAAGCTCTGATTAAGGAAGCACTGATTAAGTCAGTGCGCGAGCAATAACGTCGATATGTGCTCAGTCGTCGGTCAGCTTAGAACTGGGAATCTCAAGAACGCAGGCTTGTCAGCGTCGCATTAGAAAGAACTGGCATCAAACCTTGCTCATCTAACCAAGTGCGAAGATCATCAAACACCCTTGTCGCATCCAATTCATTGTAAATTTCGTGATAAAAACCGGCGTAAAAAATCGCTTTCGAACTAGTCTCCGGTAAGCGTGCCGCAAACTGTCGGCTGCCCATAGGATCAACCAAATGATCATCTTCAGCGACTTGCAGCAGCACGGGCAACTGCAATTGTGGTGCATGGTCGTGGGCATATTGCATTGCGGCTTGCATACTATTGACAAGTCTTGCGCTCACGCGCGTATGCACCAAGCTATCATTGCGATAAGCGGCAACGACTTCAGCGTCGTGCGTTAAATAGCGCGGCTTTAAACCATTCGAGACACCAACACTCGGAAACAAAGCCGTTGCAAGCTTCAGCAAAAACGCTTCGCTGGTCGATAAACGCACGGCCAATGCGGGGGAGGACAAAATGAGACCCCGCAATGGCGCTAAGCCCGCAGTAGCGAAACGGGCGGCGAACAAGCCCCCCATACTATGACCAAACAATAATGGGGGTGCGTGCAATTGATCACTAAAATCATTGATCAAGGCACGCGCATCGCGCAACAAGGCTTCACCGTCCGGCAAACTACCGCGCGCGCCACTTGATTGCCCGTGCCCACGATGATCATAGGTACGCACAACAAAACCCAGCGCATTAAAGAAGCGAGCAACGTGCGCGTAACGCCCACAATGTTCGCCCAAGCCGTGCATGATGACGACGCCATCACGCGCATTGGCGTGATCAGCCAAGGGCCAATCGCGCACAAACAAGTGCCCGCCGTCGGCCAAGGAGAATTCAAACTCGTGCGTGTTTTCTATGTGCGCGGTCATGCAGTATTTGGCCTGTCTTTGCTTTTCGCTGCTTATCTTGGCTTATCTTGGCTTACACGCCCCACATGACTTCGCGTTGCATCTTATGTGCCGCATGCAGCATCTCCAGTAGCGGGTAGGCGCGTGCTGAAAACTTCACAGGTTCTGGATGTTCGTGCTCATTATCGTCACCTTGATCGTTATGGTGCGCGTCAATATCACGCATCACTTCTTCTGAAATAGGGTGAGCACGGCTCTCTGCCACCGCGGCTTCTAGCACCGCAATTGCATGCGCTGTTTCATTGGGCATAATGACACCGCGTTCCACATCTTTATTCAATACATCCAGCAGACGCTTGGCGTGTTCTTTATACATAGTCACTTCAGCCGCAGCTTTTGATTTGAATGTGATTAACATCGAGTACTCTCCTTTTGCCCATCCAACCTTCGACGAAAGTGTGAAGATTTCGGACTATGATAATCCTAAAAAGCGTCAATGCAAGGCTTCTGGTTGACAATACGATTCAAAAATTAAAATTTGACGCGGCTTGCTGGTGAGGCTTTTCATTTTTTGCTGGTTGAAGAGCAGCTTTGATGGTGTTAGGCAGTGCAGGTTCACATCATCGTTTATTTTTTCTTCAATACTTTTCGGTATAGGACTGCCGCAAAATTGCATTAGCAAGGCGAAGCACCAACGACAACATCTGTTTGGCACAAGTCCTACGTTAAAATATTCAGCTTTTAAAAAGGCCTCTTATGCAAATATCCACAACTGCCACAGAACTCCAATTTCGCCTCGCAGAAATAAGTGACGCCGCCGCCATCGAAGCTTTGGTCAATAGCGGTTATCGCGGTGATGCGAGTCGTCAAGGATGGACCACCGAGGCCGACTTACTAGGCGGCACACGCATCAACCTACAGGAAGTCAAAGATTTGATGACGGCCAAGGATTCGGTCATTTTACTTTGCTTGCAAAATGCCGAAATCATCGGCTGTGTGCTCTTACAGCACGAGGAAGCGAATGTTTATTTGGGCATGTTTGTCGTGCAGCCGACTTTGCAGGCGAATGGCATAGGGCGGCAGTTAATGCATGCAGCGGAAGACTTGGTCAAAGCCCGTTGGCGCGCAGAAAAGATTTGGATGACTGTGATCACTTTGCGCACTGAGTTGATTGCCTATTACGTGCGGCGCGGTTATCAACAAACTGGCACCTTTAAACCTTTTCCACCTGAAATCGCGCAAGCTTTTGCGACGGTTGATAATTTGCAGTTTGAGGTTTTAGAGAAAACTTTGAGTTACGAATGACAGAAAATTCCTATTTCGCCGCAGAGACGCAGCGGGCGCAGAGAATATCTTCGTTTCTTGAGCGTTTTGCGGCACTACGGATAGGCATTTAGTTCAAGTCCGTATTCAGCCGAAAATCTCACCATTTTGCTGACGCCAGCGTATCAACGTTCGCTTGCTTTTTATATTGGCGGTCACGCTGAATTTAAGAAAAAAAACTTATACTCCATCTAGTAATTTTCACTTACGCCCTATTTTTAAGCGCAGTCAAGTCATCCCCTTACAAAAATGCAGGAGTATGTCATTTTTAAGCGCCTAAGAACTACTTCCACAACTACTTCCGCAACTACTACCACAGCTGCTGCCCGCGCTACCGGAGTCTGCACCGCTCGCACAATCGCTTGCACTCGTGTCGCCATTGCTACAGTCGCTGGTACCGTCATCACGGTGCCTTGATGACGATGACGCCGTGTAATCTGTGGAACCCGTATCGCCAATATAGCCCCCGCTACCCTGATCTCTGAGGCGACGCTCCGCCACTTCCAAGGCCACGGCGCTGACTAAACCTAACGCCAATAACTCATGCGGCTTAAACGCATCAGGAAAAATGAATGCACCTTGCGGCTCACCCTGTCGATTGATGTCACGAAAGCCGAGCGCCGTACCTTTAGTTTGGTAGGCATAACCATTGGGCATTTTTAAAACACGATCTAATGCAAATAAGTCAGGCACCGTGTTGCTCGCCTCAAGCAATCCTTGCAGTTTTCGCGCTTGTACCAAACATGCCGCGAGCGCCTCATCTGTCTTCCCCGGCATTTGCGTGACTTCGACATGCGGTATTTCGCGCCCGAAATGCTTTCTGCAGAAGGCGTCAAGACCGATCGGCGATAACGCGGCCCACACATGCCAAACGGAATCGGCCGCGCGCGAAGGCAAGGCGCAAGGAACGCTGCTGCGTTGAACACAATCAAAAAAAGTCATCAAACCTTCCGCCGCGCGAGCAAAAAAAATGGCATCACTTGGGATGCCAGGGAATTCGCGCTTTGCAGTGGTACGCCAGATCGGAAATAAGCTTTCGGGAAGATCTTGCAACTGTTGTGTATAACGTGACTGCTTGAAAATTCTTTTCGCTTTGGCGTCGATGAGCCTTTGCTTGATTTGTGCAAACATAAATTGTTTTTTTCCTTTAGGATTTTTTCCCCTGTTTTGACCGCTTCAACCCAGATTTTCCATTAGGATTTGTGACGATGACGGATGCATTTTTCGAGGCAGTTTTGCTGCGACTGAGACGCCA
>JAIETO010000072.1 GCA_019745005.1 Burkholderiaceae bacterium | reverse complement strand
GTGTCAGTCACCTTGGCATACCCCGGCGTGGTCGCGACGCAAATTCGGTATCACGGATTTAACGCGGCGGGCGGTGCGGCGGGTGTCAGTGGTTTGAAGGAAGACGATGCGATGTCAGTAGAAGTCTGTGCCAAGTTGATGCTGCAGGGCTTAGAAAACCGTCAGCGCGAAGTGGTGATGACTTTCAAGGGCAAGCTTGGCCGCTTCTTAAAACTAATCGCCCCCGGCGTAGTGGAAAAAATCGCCCTTGCAGCGCTCAAGCAGGACGTGCGACCACGTTCTGAATGATTTTGCTGGTCTTCGTGCTTAGCTTAAAAGCGTTAACCGCTGAGGCGCAGAGGACGCAGAGAAAAACAAAAAGCAAGAAAAAATCTAATAAACCTCAAGCCATTCCTCTGCGTCCTCTGCGCCTCAGCGGTTCGTCTTTTTCCCCTCAATAAACTTATACTGCCAATTTTTTATAAACTTTATGCCTTTTTGCGCCTTTATTTAAAGCGCATTAAAAATATACTTATAGCAGTATGCTTATTTCATTGCTTTCAATTTGGGTCTTGATTTGACATGAGAAAACTTAAAAGGCTTGTCGCGGTGCTGCGGAGGCCGCAAAGAGTGAAGATTTTCTCTGCGACCTCTGCGGCTCTGCGGTGAAACTTTAATTCTATAACTGTCGACAAAGTGTATGGATTCACTAGATTCGTTGGCAACATTCAATTCGCACGTCGCCTATTTCTTCACTTTGACTGGCCGCTGCCACGCATCAATCGTGAGTTGCTTTGGGCGTGAGACTGTAAGCTTTCCGTCGGGAGCGTCTTTGGTTAATGTGGTGCCTGCGCCAAGCGTCGCGCCTTTGCCCACGCGCACGGGCGCGACCAATTGGCTGTCGCTGCCGATGAAGGCGTCGTCTTCGATAATCGTGCGGAATTTATTTGCGCCATCGTAATTACAAGTGATCGTACCAGCGCCGATATTCACGCGACTGCCTACCGTGGCGTCGCCAATGTAAGCCAAATGGTTGGCCTTGCTGTGATTAGCGATTTGCGTGTTTTTAATCTCCACGAAATTACCAATGTGTACGTCTTCACCCAGCACAGTGCCGGGGCGCAAGCGGGCGTAAGGGCCAATTTGTGATTGCGCACCTACCACCGCATCTTCAATATGACAAAACGCTTTGATCTGGCTGCCCGCGCCTATTTGCGCATCTTTAATCACGCAGTTTGCCGCGATCTGCACGCCGTCTCCTAGCGTGACCTGACCCTCAAAAACACACCCAACATCAATGCTGACATCACGCCCACAGATCAAGCTGCCGCGTACATCGATGCGCGCTGGGTCGAGCAAAGTCACGCCCTGTTCCAACAATTTCTTCGCCACGTTGAGTTGGTGGATGCGCTCCAGTTCTGCCAGTTGCACTTTGCTATTTACGCCCAAGGTTTCCCAAATCGCGTCTGGCTGTGCAGAAACCACGGGTACGCCGTCTGCCACTGCGCGCGCCACAATATCGGTCAAATAATATTCGCCTTGCGCATTGTTGTTCGATAGCGTGGCGAGCCAGCGTTTCAAATGCGCGGTGGGCGCAATCATGATGCCGGTGTTGATTTCTTTGATTGCGCGTTCTGCTTCGGTCGCATCTTTTTGCTCAACAATGCGCACGATCTTGCCGTCCTCACGCACCATGCGCCCCAAGCCGCTTGGGTCATCCATGTGGGCGGTCAGCACTGCTAATCCGCCGCTTTCTGAGGCGGCAATTAAGCGCTGTAAGCTGGCGGCTGTGGTGAGTGGGACATCGCCATACAAAATCAAGGTAGGCTGCGCGTCGTCGAGCATCGGCACGGCTTGCGCGACAGCATGCCCTGTGCCGAGCTGTGGCTCTTGTTTCGCAAAGTGCAAATCTGGCGCGGCGACCGTGCTTAAGACCTGATCACCGCCATGTCCGACAATCACGCAAATTGCTGCGGGGCTTTTGGTCTGCAAGCTGCGCGCTGTTTCTATGACGTGTTGCAACAGGGGTTTCCCTGCGATGGCATGTAAGACTTTAGGTAGCGCCGATTGCATGCGTTTGCCCATGCCGGCGGCGAGTATCACGACGTTCATAGTATGTTCTCGAAAAAATAAGTGATTGTGAGGCGAGTAAAAATCGCGGTGAAATGATTCGACAAAAGCACGAGAAAGTGCGTATCAAGTAAAAATAAGCGAAGGCGAAAGCGCAGCTAAATTACTCCTGAACAAAACGCTTCAACGCTATCGTTTTAAGCCGCACTATAGCGTTATCAAACTTAATGCGCAAACAACAACATGACTTTTTGAGCAAAAGCGCTTTTTACTTAATCGATGCATAAGTAAACCGCGAATTAGTTTCGTTTCAGAACATTCTCGCTTGTTGTCTTGGTCGAATCAGAATAAACTGAATCGCAGGTTTATGCGTTTTTGTCCTGTTCGCTCCGCTTATCTTCAGTGCAGCATCGTGCAGTTTTAAAACGATGTTGTTACTCCATGATCTCCTCAGCAAGCCCTCTGATCTCTGCATAGATTGTTTTAATAAAACGGTATTTAGCGCTGAAAGCCGGTAGCTTTTGCTCTATTGAACCGCGATTTATTGCTTCGATCAATTTTTGCGCGCAAGCAAACTTCGTTCGTCACTGCCTTGTAGCCGCAGCAGGTAGCGCGACCAAAGTGGCAACGAAAGTAGCAGGAGCTTCCACTGAACAATCTCTACAAATTTCTGACCGTGAACGCGGGGGCCACCCAGACGGCTTTGTTCGCTTTTGTTTTATTTGCGATATGGTGCTTCGAATTCATTTTCGCGTCGCGCCATACCCAACAGCCTCGGCGCGAAAAATGGCAGCATTCCAAAATCAATCTCATGTTAGCCGCCAGCGCACTGCCGATACAACTTTTCGCAACGATATGGTTGGTTGCTGACGCCAACCTCGTCACAAAAGAACAGTGGGGCTTAGCTTATTACTTACCGTTTTCTGAGCACATTTGGGTGCGCACAATTTGCTTGTTCTTTATGTTGGACGCTTGCGAATATGCGTACCACCGCTTAATGCATGCGGTAAAGCCGTTTTGGCGCTTTCACTTAGTGCATCACAGCGACCGTGTTCTCGACGTTTCCACCACGCTACGTGAACATCCGGGCGAAAGCATCATCCGCAATGGTTTGATGATCGTCTGGGTGTTTTTATGCGGCGCTTCGTTTGAAGTGCTGCTCATCAGACAAACCGTGATGAGCATCTTCAACCTCTTCGCGCATGGCCAAGCGACCTTGCCGCATAGGCTTGCAATGCGCGTGCAGTGGTTATTCGTCACACCCAATTTCCATCGCGTACACCACCATTATCGGCTACCACATACCGACAGCAACTTCGGCGATGTGTTCACAATCTGGGACAGAATGTTCCGCACCTATAACCGCCTACCCGCAAGCAGCGTGGTATGCGGCGTAGATACCCATTGGGCGGGCGGGCAGTCTGCCGCGTATCTTGAGGTGTTGGGTTTGCCGTTTGCGCCTGCTGAGGGGGTGCAGTTGGGTGTGGGGCAGATCGATGGGAAATTAGTGTAATGGAGTGCTATGTCGTACTTTCGTATGCCGACATGAGTTCCTCCAGCCGACTTTGCTCGTTGAGTTCAAGGCTAGCAGCGCATTCAGCGACGATGCCACGAATCAGATAGTACTCTGTGTCGTTTCGAATACGACCACGTCGCATGATGCGCTTGAAAGAAGCTGCATAACGGTGTCGAATTTCCGAAAAAGTAATTAGCTTGTTCTCGCGTAGTTGCTTGTCTAACTCTTGAACAAAGGAAAGTGGTTTGTCACTGCCGTATTCAATCGTATCGTTTACCGCTTGCCTCAAACCTTCGAGCGCTTTTGATTTTCCGTGCCGCTCTACAACATCTTTGAGCACTGTCGTCGGGTGCGATGCTTGGTTTGGCGCTACGTTCCAAACGTGCGTCGCAAAAAACGCAATATATGAGGCAAGTTCGTGGAATTCCGTTTCGCGTTCCATGGACAACGTACGGGGCATTTGTCGAACCTTTCTCTCAATTAAACATGTTTGACACGAAGCATAATTATGACAAAAATAAAACGCTTGCTGATAAGCTATGTTGAGACTTGTGCAGCGGTCTCTGTAGTGCGAGTCAAAATATAGTAACTCTGCTTTGATCTGAAATTGACAAACAACTTTTGCAGTGAAGCTGTTTGCGCAAACTTTCAACCTAACGCCTGACTACTTTTCCATAAAGTTCAAACAATGAACCCAAACAAAGCCGAAACACCCAACGCAGAAGTTACCTCCAAAGCTAACGACGACACCGCCTTCTTCGGTCATCCGCGCGGCTTGGCATTTTTGGCTTTTACGCAAGTGTGGGAGCGCTTCTCGTATTACGGCATGCAAGCCTTGCTTACGCTGTACATGATTCATCAACTGTTGCTGCCGGGTCATGTGGAAAACATTGTTGGGTTTGCCGGATTTCGGGCGGCGGTTGAAGCGGTATTTGGTCCGCTCACCACACTTGCCTTGGCCTCGCAAATTTTCGGCTTATATACGGGCTTTGTGTATATGACGCCGCTGTTAGGTGCTTGGTTGGGTGATCGTGTTTTGGGGCAGCGTATGACTTCCGTATTGGGCTTGGTGCTCATGGCGGCGGGGCATTTGTTGATGGCATCTGAAGCTGCGTTTTTGTTTGCGTTGCTGTTGCTGTTGTTTGGCGCGGGTTTTATGAAGGGCAATATGTACACGCAAGTGGGCAACCTTTACCGCTTTGATGACAGCCGCATCACACGTGCGTTCAGCATTTATTTAATCGCGCTGAATGTTGGCGCTTTTGCTGCACCCTTGGTGTGCGGCACTCTAGGCGAGGTGTATGGCTGGCATTTCGGCTTCGGCGCGGCGGGCATCGGTATGTTGATAGGCTTGCTGACTTATCTTTGGGGCTGGCGCTACTTGCCAGCAGACAGGTTGAGCAAGCACGCGCCGGCGGTAAAACTTAATCGTGCCAATTGGCGCGCAATCACTGCGATTTTGTTGATGTTAGTGCCGACAATTTTTTTATACGCCGCGACGAACCAAGCCTATAACTTGGTGATTGTTTGGGCGGAAGAGCATATGAATCGCTCGGTACTCGGCATGACCATGCCTGTCACTTGGTTACTAACTTTGGATGGCTTGATGACCATCGTTGGCATCGCCATCACAATCCCGTTATGGCGTCGCCTGTCAGCGCGCGGTGCTGAGCCAGACACCATGATGAAGTTCGCCATTGCAGCTGTGTTGGTATGTTTGGCTTATGTCGTTTTAGCCCTCGGCACTTATCTAGCGCCGCTTGTGCCAGCAGCCTTGGTGGTGCTGTATTTCGTGCTGTTTGATATCAGTTTCGCATGGATAGACCCACCTGCCAACGCCTTTGTGTCACGTTTCGCCCCCGCATCTGTCGCCACGATCATGATGAGCTTGAATCTGATGATCGGGTTTGGCCTGCCCAATATCATCGTCGGTTGGATGGGGCGCTTCTATGAACCCTTGGGCGCATCCGCATTTTGGGCTGTACACGCGGGTATCGCTGCGGCGGGTGGCGTGTTGGCCTTGGTTTTGCGGCCTTTGATTAAGCGTTTGCTTAATGATCAAGGCGAATCAATAGAGCCGTGTGGAAATGTCGTGACAATTTGATTTTTCTATCGCCGCGCATGATCGAGTACATCGCTATTTTCAGAAGCATCAGTTTTTAGAGATGATGCATGTCGCGAATCTCTTAATCGGAATCTGCATGGTCGACACGATGGCGAGACGAGTGCTTTGAGAAACCAAAATCATCGCCCGGATCAGGGGCTTCTTGATACTTTCCGGAGGGCTTCTCTGCTGAGCGGTGCACCGCAAAGACAATCAGCGAACCAAAGATAGGCAGCAGCCACACGATTAAAAGTTGTGCTGCACGTTGACGCCGTTCTGAAAACACATCGCGCCAAATGAGAAGCGTCGCCCAGCTATTCATTGCGAGGATCGCCGCACCTAAAACTAACACGAAGATTAATTCTCTTTGGAGTGACATAAGTATCTCAATACAGACCGTGCATCTAATCAGACCGTGCATCTAATTGCGTTAGTTTGTCATACCTAGTCATCGACGTGCGCTTACCGTTTCCCTCCTGCCGACATTCTGGGCAATCAGTGCATTGTAAGGTGTCAGGTTAATTGGCCTGGACGCTCGATGTATAACGGATACAACGAAAAACATTATCGGATTTTTTCGTGCTCTCGATAAAACTAAAGAGGTTTGCACAAGTATTTCAAAGTGAAGAAAGTTTGCGTTTAAAGTACGAATAAAAAAATCACATTGCCAAGAGCAGAACAAGCAACCAAAGTCCAAGTACCGCAAGGAAGTTAAATGTGAAAACCACGCCGCGCAGGCGAATGTTGGTGGTTAGAACCTGAACAAGGCTATGAACCACCCGGCCAGCAAAAAACGTCCACGCTAAAACAGTAGATAAAGGATGGTTGATTTGACTTTGAATCATCACTACGCAGGCAACGTAGAAAAAAAGTGGCCATTCAAATTGATTGGATAAATTGGCACTAATTCGAGGCTCGTAAGCTGCCCAAGGGTTTGCACCATCTGCGCGTCTACCGATGTGCCAAACGTCGGGCGCACGTGCAATCGTCAGGAATAGGTAGAGCAATGCTGTCAGCGCGACGTGGGCGACCATGGGAAGGATCAGTGGGTGGTGCATGGTTTTTTCAATTTGTGTCTTTTCGAAGAACTTACATCCCTTGACGATGATTGCGCTTGCGCAGAAGCTGCCATCCGTCGGCTACTGGTTTAGGCTGTTTGGCCAATTGACTTTTTACCGAACAGCTATTTGATCCGCGTTTGTGACATTAACGTGGGTTTGATAATAGTATTTGTCGGTCGCTTTTCCGTCCGAAAAGAAACTTATTTTTGTACGAATTGCGGCGCCTTGCACGAGAATCTCTCGCCCTTTCAAGGCCGTTAGTGGGCTTTCGCCAAGACGTGTAGTCAGTTCTTGTGCGACCTCAGGCGTGAGGGAAATGGTTAGGCAACGCTGGTCTCGGTAGTCTGCTTCAGAGTTGAGATAAACGTAGCTGTTCTGAGTGCCAGTTGCTTTCACTGACAATAAAAAAGTTCCAGCGATCGCATTAGGTGCTGCATCGGCGGCTAAGAGAATTGCCTGCCTCGGCTTCAGTAAAGAAAGTTCGGTATTGGGAATTCCTGATAATGGAGAATTCGCACAGCCGCTGACTAGGGTCAATGCGAAGGCGACGGAAAGGAGAAATACTTTCATGGAATTTATTCTTTCAACAGAAAATCAAAACAATTTAAATTATCAATTTTACATCTTAACGTAACACTCATTTGAATACAAATTGTTCCAAACTAGCTAGAATCAAACGCGCTAGGTTTGGACTTTTCTTCCACTGAATGGGTGAATTTTTGAAATCGATCAGAAAACACATCGTTCTAACTGCAATAAAAAAAGCTAACTATATTTTAGAAAACTCATATCAATTCGTGCGCGGCTAGCAAAGGACTCCCAATTGACCCCAGAACAAAGAAAAGAATATTCAGAACTGCAACTGCATAAGCTAGGCGTGCGCGTTAATTTGCAATTGCATGTGATCGAAGCAGATGAGGAAGTCCAATTGCGTTCGGTGGACGAGGTTTTTGGTCGGCTGTGTTCGTTGTGTTCGGTTTATCAAATATTGGAAGGGCGTTCTGCCGAGGAGGTCCGAGAATGGTTGCGCGCAAAATCAATAGCCCCGTTTTTGTCACAGACTGAACGTGCGATCGCTTTCGTGGGCGCGCCGGAATCGCGTAACAAGTCGAATTTATTAG
This sequence comes from Burkholderiaceae bacterium, assembly GCA_019745005.1. Taxonomy (GTDB): domain Bacteria; phylum Pseudomonadota; class Gammaproteobacteria; order Burkholderiales; family Burkholderiaceae_D; genus Undibacterium. The sequence continues at coordinate 2,968 of JAIETO010000072.1, read as the reverse complement.
AAGTCGGCGAGGCTCTGTATCTTCTGGCATGGAGTCTTGGCTTGATTGATGTGCTCAAAATTAGCGCACGAGCTTCGTCCTCGCAAAAAATGCATGACATAACGCAAGCAATTTTTACGCACATCGATGAAGTAAGAGCCAAGGTGCGATTACGCCCGAAGGCGGTGATATTGGATTGGAGTGATTTGCTGTATCGCTTGCATTGGGCGATGCGCCACGCGCAACTGACGCAACGTGCTTACCCGCCTAACGTCAATCTCGTTGCCATTCAGCAATGGCATACGGTGGTGAATTGGCTTTGCCGCTATGATGATGAAGACGATTGGGATAGGGTTAGTACAGAGACCTAAATTGCTTTAGGTGAAAAAAATTAAATGATTTCCTCATTGCCCTGAGCGAGAAAACATTCATGGCGTCAGGCTAAGCGGCCCATTTCGGCTCCGCCAACCAAGCCATCGTTACCCATCGTGATGGCGCTGCGCAAGCAGATTATGAAGTAAATAGAAGCGCGTGCTGTTAACTAGAGGCAAGGCATTTCATATCCTTGTCATCATTCCTTCATACGCCTGACATATTCCTGCGGAATACTCCATCGATAAACCATCATGGGGCGGCACATGATCACCATCGAACATATTTCCAAAACTTTTCGCGGCGGCTTTCGCGCTCTTGATGGCGTGAGCTTATCGGTCAAGCCCGGTGAAATGGTGGCCTTAATTGGTGCCTCTGGCTCTGGTAAATCGACTTTATTGCGGCATGTCTCTGGCTTAATGGCGGCAGATGCCGGTAGTGGCGAGATGCGAGTCGGTGATCGGCTAGTGCAAGAGAATGGTTGCATACAAAGCGGTATTCGTGCGGTGCGTGCCGATGTGGGGTTTGTATTCCAACAGTTTAATTTGGTTGGGCGTTTGCCTGTGCTGACCAATGTGCTCGCCGGCAATCTCGCTCGCATGCCATTGTGGCGCAGTTGCTTGCGCCAATTTACGCAGAAAGAAAAACAGCACGCCTTGGATGCTTTGGCGCGCGTTGGGATCGTGGAGCACGCGTACAAACGCGCTTCGGCGCTGTCAGGCGGGCAGCAGCAAAGGGCGGCGATTGCACGCACTATCATGCAAAAAGCGAAAGTGATTTTGGCGGATGAGCCAATTGCCTCACTCGATCCTGAGTCATCGCGTCGCGTGATGCAAACATTGGCGGACTTAAATCGGCAGGACGGCACAACCGTCCTGGTTTCCCTGCATCAGGTTGAAATGGCGATGCGTTTTTGCCCACGCACGGTTGCCCTATCAAAAGGCAAGGTGGTGTTTGATGGGCCGTCTGCTTTGTTGACGGAAACAATGTTACGTGAACTGTATGGTGCCGAGGCGGATGAAATTTTATGTCCGAAAAACGATGAATCCGATGCGGTGCAACAAACACAGCTCGTGCGAAATTTGGAACTTACCTCATTTGCTGCCGCCGCATAAGGCTAACGGGTTTCAGTCAAAAACGCATGCAGCTTTTCCTTCGCATCGTACTTAACGATTCGAATAAATTTTTGTCTTACAAAACTAATGGAGAACGGAAATGTTTAAGCAGTTATTTTCGAAGTTGAGTTTAGGTTCTATCGCATTTATCGCATCAGCGGCTTTCGCTTCTGGCACCTACGCGGATGAGGCAATTACGACGATTAATTTCGGCATCATTTCAACTGAGTCATCGCAAAATTTGCGCCAAGATTGGCAACCTATCATTGATGATATGAGCAAGAAGATTGGCATTAAAGTCACGCCGTTTTTCGCACCTGATTATGCTGGCGTGATTGAAGGTATGCGTTTCAATAAGGTGCAAGTTGCTTGGCTGGGTAATAAGGCGGCGATGGAAGCGGTAGATCGGTCGAGTGCAGAAGTTTTTGCCCATGTGGTGAACGCGGATGGCAGCGCTGGCTACCACAGCATGATTAGCGTGCATAAAGATAGCCCGTACCAAACCTTAGATGATCTGTTAAAGAACGCTAAGAATGTCAATTTTGGTATTGGTGACCCGAATTCGACATCTGGCTTTCTCGTCCCTAGCTACTACGTGTTTGCACAAAACAATGTGAACCCGAAAACTGCATTTAAAACTATTCGTGGCGCGAATCACGAGACGAATATTCTCGCAGTGGCGAATAAGCAAGTTGATGCCGCCGTACACGCTTCTGATACCTTGGTGCGCGTGACTGCACGGCAACCAGAAATTGCAAGTCAATTGCGGCAAATTTGGAAGTCGCCGTTAATCGCTGCAGACCCGCTGGTATTTCGCAAGGATCTGCCTAACGATGTGAAGAAAAAAATCAAAGATTTTTTTACCAGCTACGGTCAAAGCGGTTCAGACGCGGCACGTGAAAAGGGCTTGCTCGCAAAGCTCACCTTGTCGGGTTTTAACGAATCCAGCAATGCGCAGTTGAAGCCAATTCGCCAGCTTGAATTGTTTAAAGAAAAGGTCAAAATTGAAAATGACGAGAAGTTGTCGGCTGACGAAAAGAAATCTAAGTTGGATGACATTAGCCGCAAGCTATCAGATGTCGCAAAGTCTTGATTTCAATTGCTTGAATTCTTGAAATGACAGCGCAGGCAGCTTTTTCAGAGAAACAGGCGGGTCTGTCTGTCGGGCTTGCGATGCCTGTGCCGCCCAAACGCGGCTTTGCCTCGTACCTCCTTTGGGGCGTGGTGATTGCGCTGTTAGCCGCTTCGTGGCGCGGCGCAGATATGCGACCGCTAGAGTTATTCCGTGACAGTGGCAATATGGCTGTTTTTGCTGCAGGATTTTTTCCGCCAGATTTTCACGAATGGCGCATTTACTTCCAAGAATTGCTAGTGACCTTGCAAATCGCTGCATGGGGAACGGCGTTGGCTGTGGTCTTCGCCGTACCATTTGGCTTATTGAGTTCCTCGAACATTGCGCCGCCTTGGGTAACTCAACCAATTCGCCGCTTAATGGATGCGGC
>JAIETO010000096.1 GCA_019745005.1 Burkholderiaceae bacterium | reverse complement strand
CCCTCGCGACGAGCCCGTTCCAATAAATCTTGCCAACGTGTGAGTCGTCCAGTTCCCCCTGGGCCCAGCGCCGCATTCGCGGCGGTTCCGGCGAACACACCTTGGCTGTTAAAACTAAAAATTGGTAGCAAGTCACTGCGACGGGAAGCGGGTCGTATATCTGTAATCAGATTGTCTAAAATCATAGGCTCGCCGTCTGCAGTCGGATAGTAAGCAAGGATCATGTGGGCTTGTTGAATTTGGCTACTGGGACCGCCAATCCGAGCTTTCACGTAAATCAAACGTAATTGCGTATCAGGCACATTCATGTTGCGCAATGTGAAATATTTGGCGATCACATAATCTTCGCAATCGCCTTTACCCTTTGCCAAGCTTTCCATAGGTGTTGCCCAGTAATCTGATTGCCCCCATGCCTCTTGATCGTCTGTGTATAACACTTTGCGATTAAAAAACTCATTTACTTTTTTTAACTTGGTGTCGATTGGTGCTTCAGCATAAGTTTGCATGAGGTTGCTCCACTCAAGAAATACCTGCGAACTACCACCTAATGTTTTTAAACTGAGCTGTAAGCGGTTGAGATCGAGCGCGTTGCTGGTGATGAATACACCTAATCCTAGCGCCAGGATGGCGGCCTTTACATGGCGACGTAGGATAGAGAAGCACGAAATCACTCTGGGATTCTAACCATGTTGTGTAGATAGGACGGACGATTTTCGCTGAAAAAAGCTCAGCGTAGTTATTACTCATCGTAAGGGATTTCTTCCTTTAATTCCATTTCCAAATTAATCGTGTCGTTGTTGCCTTCAACTTGCAGTGCCACAGCACTGTTTGCGGCTCGTCGCCTAGACATATTTGATTTGAAAATGGAATCAGGCAATTTCCTCTCTGTTGCTTGATATTGTTTGTTAAGCGATTAACAACGCAAAAAAACCGCGATCCAAAATCTGGCATCGCGGTTTTGTGTTGCGCATACAATTTCTGGGTGCTTAGCAGCTTACCATTGCTTTGCACCTGGTCCTTCGACGCTTTCATTCACAATCAGCCACTTACCGTTCACTTCTTCCCATTGCAGTGTTTTCTTTAACTTGTCTTGATAAATGCTCGACTTGTAATCTTGCTGAAAGGTCGTGGTGGCGTGCTTGTCGTCTTGCATGGTGACTTTAATGTCATTCAGTTCAAGACTTACTTTTTGTGCACTCAATAAACGGGCCTTGCGTGCCGTTTTCCATGATTCGCGTGACGTGTATTTTGTTGCATAGAATGCAAAATATTGTTCAGGATTCAGGCTAATCCACGCATCGCGCCAATTTTTTAAGGTGTTGATGACGGCCGCTCTCGTTGCCGCTTTGGTGTCGATGGCTGGTGCGGGGGTAACGATGGGTGTGCTTACAGGGCTAATTTTAGGCGCGACAGGGCGATCCAGATTCAGGCCTTCGGTGGCTCTCGCATCTAAGCTCGCTTTATCGACGAGATAAAGCTGTGGACCTTCAAGCGGGCAGCCAATCGCGACATCTGCCTTGTCGTCTTGATTATCAAGTTCAGGCAAGTCATTCACGCTTTGCCGGCTGATGCCAAGTGCTTGATACAGTGTGCCCATACCAGCATGAGTGCGCGCATACGCTAACAATAAATCGTATTCAGCGTTGGAGAAGGCACGCTTGGCTTGAAACACTTCGTTTTCGGTATCAAGCACGTCGAGTAGTGAACGTTGCCCAATGTCGAATTGCTGTTTATAAGCATCACGCGCTTTTTCGATAGAGAGTTGGTGTTGGTCTAGATAGCCTAATTGTTCTGTGAGTTTGCGTGTGTCGTTGTAAGCAATAGCTAAGGTCTGACGTACGTCGCGGCAGGCCTTATCGCGCTGGTCACGCGCAAGGTTTAATAAATCGGCAGATTGTCGTACACGGGCTAGGTCGCTGCCACCATTAAACAAGTTCCACGACAACACCACTTCCGCCGTGTTGTTGGTGGTGCGGCCACTGACGTTTTCGATGTTGTTGCCGCGTTCAGTACGCAAACGCAAATCAACTCGTGGTTGATAGCTTGCGCGCCTTGCGGTTACTGACTTATCGACGGCACGCACATTTTCAACGGCCGCTAAAAGCGAAGGATGACGCCGATTAGCGGCTTCGAGTGCGGCATTGATTGTGACGGGAACGTCCTTAATGAGTGGTGCTGGGCTTTCCAAATCACGCGCCGGCGGCTCGCCGACTAAACGCTGAAAGCGTGCACTGACATCATGCAAATTTGAGGTTTCGACTAGCAGATTCGATTCCGCTAAAGCGACGCGACCAGAAATTTGTTCTAAATCGACTCTGCGACCTGCGCCCGCTTTGACTTTGCTCTGAATCAATTCAAATACCGTCTTATGCCGCACGTAATTATCTTCGGCGAGGCTGGTGAGTTTGCGATAACGCAGCGTGTCTAAATAGGCGCGAGCAACTTCGAGTGCCGTGCTTTCCGATGCGTCGTGCAGTTCGTACAAACGCACCAAACGGGTGTGATCTAAGCGACGCACTTCACTGCGCGTAAAGAAGCCGTCATATAACATTTGATTCAAACTTAAAGCCGCAGAGCTGCGATTAAAATCATTTTTAATAAAGCGGTTTTCGTTGTTATCTCTTCCGACTGCTGCGTTTAAATTGACACTAGGCAAGTAGCCACCAAAAGCGACATCACGTTCCGCGCCTGCGGCTTCAAAAGCGTGCCAGCGATTTAACACCTCTGGATTGGTCAAGATTGCTTTTTGCGCAACTTCCTTTAAGGTTTGTTGTTGAGCTAGGCAGCTAAAACTGCTAAACGCAAGGGCGATAACAACGCTGATTTTTTGCAAACGATTGTTCATAGTGAAAAATGCTTATTAAAAAATAGAATGGTGCGAACTTAGCAGATGAAATTCGGTTCTCGCAAGTATTCCGTTTGGGAAATAACAATTCCTAACAAAAACACAAAATAAAATTTCCACATGGAAAAAAAGCGTAGTTTTTTTGAGCGATTACCTTAGACCTGTAGACTAGCCATCGCCTGTTGCGCTGCCTGTATCGTCGTTGCAATGATTTCATCGTTGTGTTGCGCTGAGACAAAGCCCGCTTCGAACGCAGAGGGCGCTAGATAGACGCCTGACTCGAGCATCGCATGGAAAAATTTGTTAAACGCTGCCGTGTCGCACGTCATCATTTCTGCGTAGGTGGTGGGAACTTCACTCCTAAAGTAGATGCCGAACATGCCGCCAACAGAATCCGCCGAGAAAGCGACATCGTGAGCTTTTGCCACGTTGCGCAAACCGGCCATGAGTTTTTCCGTCTGCGCACTCAGTAAAGTATAAAAATCGGGCGCCTGAATAAGTTTAAGTGTTGCCATACCGGCGGCGACCGCCACGGGGTTACCAGATAAAGTACCCGCTTGATACACTTTTCCTAACGGTGCCATGTGCGCCATCAAATCAGCGCGCCCACCAAATGCGGCGACGGGCAAGCCGCCGCCGATTACTTTTCCAAGCGCGGTGAGGTCAGGCGTGATCTGGTAAAGCGACTGCGCACCACCTAGTGCGACGCGAAATCCAGACATGACTTCATCAAAAATAAGCACGCTACCATGTTGCGTGCAGAGCCGGCGCATGGTTTGCAAGAATTCTGTTTGTGCTCTCATGAGATTCATGTTGCCCGCGACCGGCTCAACAATGACACAGGCGATTTGGTCGCCAAAAGCGGCGAAAGCATCTTCCAGTTGTTGGCAATTGTTGTAATCCAATACCAAAGTGTGCTTAGTGAAGTCTTCTGGAACTCCTGCTGAACTTGGGTTGCCAAATGTCAGCAAACCACTACCCGCTTTCACGAGTAATGCATCGGCGTGGCCGTGATAGCAGCCTTCGAATTTGATAATTTTGTCGCGTCCTGTCGCACCGCGAGCAAGTCGCAGAGCACTCATTGTCGCTTCGGTGCCACTAGAAACGAGGCGCACTTGTTCAATCGACGGAACTAATTTGCAAATTTCTTCCGCCATTAAAATCTCAGCTTCGGTCGGTGCGCCAAAACTTAACCCGCGTGTCACGGCTTCCTGCACCGCTTGCACTACGATCGGATGCGCGTGGCCTACAATTGCCGGTCCCCACGAGCCAATATAGTCAATGTAACGTTGATCGTTCGCATCCCAAAAATACGCGCCCTCAGCGCGTGAAATGAAACGTGGTGTACCGCCAACGGAACGGAAGGCGCGAACAGGGGAGTTGACGCCACCAGGTGTAGTTTGTTGAGCGCGGGCAAAAAGAAGCGAATTTTGATCCATGATTTTTTTGGGGTGGTGAAAGTAATCGAAGGCAGAATGAAGGCAGAATGAAGGCAGAAGAAGGACGGTGTTACTCGCTTTCTTTCGCCCAAAAATAGCGATCGGGAATGAGCTTTCCCATGCCGAGTCGCTGCGCATGTTGTATCGATGCGTTGGTAAATTCTTGCGCTTCCAATGTGGCGGCGGCCACGTCCAAGCCATTTGCCATCAGTGCCGTAATCGCCGCCGACAAGCTGCTGCCAGCACCGACGAAGGCACCGGGAAGACGCGGCCATTTGTCGCATCTTACTAAGCCATTTTGATCAAATAATCGATTACTAATTTGATTATCTTGACCAGTTGTGCCAGTGACAAACACATGGCTACAGCCAGATTCAATCAGGGTCATGACATTGGCCACAAGATCGTCCTCGACTTCTTCTTCGAAGGTGGGATCGCGCCAGGTTTCGGCGATGCGTCCTAATTCCGCTTCTGAGACGATCAACAGGGTGGCTTGAGGAATTAAGAGTTCACATATGGCTAAAAGCAGGTCTTCTGCATCGGCGCTTGGTTCGGGAACTGAGGAGCTGAATGGATCAAGAATGAACGGCAAGTCAGGATAGTCGGAGATGATTTCTGCGATTGCTGCAGCCGTCTCGACACTGGCAACTTGCCCCAATTTGAAAGCTTGAACAGGCATGTCTTCGAGCACGGTACGCGCTTGATCAACCACCAAGTCAGTCTCTATCGCATGCAAATCATCAACTTGCGAAGTATCGCCTACTAAGATCGCGGTAATCACAGGCAGTCCATGACAACCAAGCGCTGCAAATGTCGCTAAGTCAACTTGTACGCCCATGCCAGCAACGGGATCAGAGGCGCCAAACGATAAAATTAGAGGAGAAATTTGGTTTTGCACAGAGGGTAGATTAATATAGCTGTCTTTGTTGGAATAGGTTGTCATTAATTGTTTGACTTGCGCGTTTTGATTTGCTTGATACGAATCGCACAGGTCAATTTTTGCTTTGACCAACCTTACCATTTTACTTGATAGAAAGGTTTTCGTCGTGAGTCTTGTCGGAGAAACAACTGAAGGTTTTCAAACGTGGATGTGTTTGATTTGTGGGTGGGTTTATGACGAAGAAAAAGGTCTGCCCGACGAGGGTATTGCACCTGGCACCCGCTGGGCGGATGTTCCAATGAATTGGACATGCCCCGAATGCGGCGCACGGAAAGAAGATTTTGAAATGGTTGTCGTTTAGTAGCCTCTGAAAACGCAAATCTGCGTGAGTTGTTTGCATTCGATAAATAGATGTGTTGTATCAGAATGTTTATTCAGGGAAAAACAGCGCAAGTTGTAAAATTTTTGTTACAGTTCGGTGTACTTTAACCCTCGTCTAGAATGAGATGATCCTATGTCAACCTTGCCAAGCAATGAAAACTTGAAGATCATGGTGATCGACGACAGCAGCACCATACGGCGTTCTGCAGAAATTTTTTTGGGGCAGGTTGGTTACAAGGTTGTCTTGGCTGAAGATGGATTTGATGCCTTGGCGAAGATCAACGATTCGCATCCAGATTTGATATTTTGCGACATCTTGATGCCGCGCCTTGATGGTTATCAAACCTGCGCACTGATTAAGAAAAGTGCCAAATTTCGCCACACACCGGTCATTATGTTGTCCTCGAAAGACGGCTTATTTGATCGGGCTCGCGGCACGATGGTCGGGTCAGATGAATATTTAACCAAACCATTTACCAAAGATAGCCTACTTAAGACGGTGCGAAATTACACGACGTCGGCGTCAAAGTAGAAAATTAAAAGTTTATAAAGTAATTTTGAGGTGTGAAAATGGCAATACAGAAAATCTTAATTGTTGACGACTCCCCGACTGAACGATATTTTCTTACGGATATTTTGGTCAAAAATGGGTTTTCCGTCTCCACCGCAGAAAATGGTGAAGATGCCTTAACAAAAATAAAAGCCGACAAACCCCAATTGATTCTCATGGATGTGGTAATGCCAGGGCAGAATGGCTTTCAGATCACTCGTGCAATCGCACGCGATCCAGAAACGCAAGATGTTCCTGTGATCATTTGCACCAGCAAGAATCAAGAAACAGATCGTATTTGGGGTTTGCGCCAAGGTGCACGTGACTACCTCGTTAAGCCAATCGATCCGCAGGAATTATTGGCGAAAATAGCGGCGCTCGGATAACGGAAAAATTTCATGGATCAATCATCCCGCGACGCCCAGACAACTGGACTAAAGCCTGTTAAGGCGGATGCCGAGGGGCGCAGAACGCGACTGAGGGACTTTCAGACGCAGTTGATGACGCGCATGCAGGCTGCGAAAAGTGGTGAACAAGTTCGCGCAAGTCAACTCGGCGTCATGATTGGTCAAGCCAGATTCTTGATCGATTTGCGCGAGGCTGGAGAAATTGTCAGTGCTGGTGCGATGACGAAAGTACCACTGACCAAAGATTGGTATTTGGGTTTGGCGAATATTCGCGGCAACTTAACTAGTGTGGTTGACTTTGGACGCTTCTCTGGAAACGAAGCGACCAGTCGCGAGGCGAATTGCCGAATCGTCGCGTTTGCCGCAGGGCTTTCATTTAACAGTGGGTTGTTAGTGTCCCAAGTGCTGGGTTTGCGCAATTCGAGCGAAATGGAATTGTTGGCAGAAGAATCGAATGCCGATGGAACTGCGCTTCGTCCGTGGATACTTAATCGGTTCCGCGATCGTGATGGCAATCAATGGGCAGAGCTTAGTCTGTCACTCTTAGTTCAAGACCAAGAGTTTTTGCATGTGGGTTTGTAGTGTGGTGTATGGCGTTTTTTTGCGCAAATTTAATCGCAATATTTAGTTGAAGTCAGTGTTGTTTGTGTCCAGTGTGTGTTGAGTAATAATTTAGAAGAGCGACGCTTTTCAATCGTTTAGGAGATTCAGTAATGGCATTTAATCCTTTTTCCTCATTCAAAGGGAAACAAGACAGCGAGCCAGAGGTGGTTGAGGGTGGCTCGCGGGAGTTCAATAGTGCGGCTGATTCGGTTGAGGAAGCGAGCAACGTCAAAATGTTGGAGCCTGAAACAGAGATGGTGGCGGCGACTGACCAGCTGCCAGCGCTCGAAAAGACACAGCACAGCGTGAGTCATGCCGCTGATGCGACCTTTATTGGTGACGCGCTCGAAAAAGGCGGTGACATTAAATTGCCAGTGATTGGTCACTTGCCGCTTGAGCGTCAAATTCGCTTCTTATTGATAGCGATGGGCGTGTCAATTTCCTTGGCAATCTTTTTTGTTTGGCTCAACTCTACTCAATCGACCCTTATATCTACGCAAGCGCAGATTGCCGGTGAGGCGCTGATGCACTCACAGCGGATTGGTAAGGCGGCACCAAATGCGATTTACGGCAAACCAGCGGCGTTTAAGCAATTGGAAGAAAGTCGAAAAGAAATCAACAACGACTTAAATATTTTGATTAACGGTGGTGATTTCCAAGGTCGCAGTATTTCTAAGCCAAGTTCTTCACTTGAAGGCATTTTGAAAGATACGCAAAAGGCATGGAGAAACTCTGACAAAGCGGCTGACACAATTTTGAAATTGCGTACTGAACTGACGGGCTTCGGCACCACAATTCAAAACTTAAATGCGCTTTCACCTGATCTCTTGGAACTCACGGAGCAAATCTCTACATTGAAGGTGCAAGGCGGTGCGTCGGCACGAGAAATTTCAGCATCAGGTCAGTTGGTGATGTTGACGCAGCGTTTAGGTCGAAGCGCAAATGAATTTTTGACGTCTGAAGGTGTTAACCCAGAAACAGCGTTCTTGTTAGGTAAGGATTCAAATACTTTCCGTGATTTGGTTGACGGCTTTTTAAATGGTAGTGAAATTTTGCGATTGGCAGCAAGCAAAGATGCCGAAACACGTGATCGTCTGACAGAGTTACAAAAAACTTTTTCTGGTTATCAAGGTGGTGTTTCAAGTATTCTCGGCAACTTGCAAAATTTTATTGCTGCGAAACAGTCTGAGCAGTTGATTTTTAATGAAAACGAAGATTTGAAGCTGAAGATAACGCAACTTCAAAAGACCTATACGGCGCAACAAGATTCGATTAGCTACAGTTTTTGGCTGCTTCTCCTTTCTGCGGTACTGGCCTTGGTCGCCGCTGCAGGAATTGCTTTGGTATTGTTGCAAGACAGTCGTAACCGTGCAAAAGAGGCGAATAGGCGTTCTGCTGAGGCGGATGAGCAACGTCTGCAAGCTCTGCGCCAAGAAGAAGAAGCGAAGGCTGCAAATGACCAAAATCAGGCCGCGATTTTGCGACTCATGAACGAATTGCAAGAGGTTGCGGACGGCGACTTGACGGTACAAGCAACGGTGTCAGAAGACATTACTGGCGCGATTGCTGACTCGGTTAACTACACGGTGGAAGAATTGCGCGGACTGGTAGGTCGCGTTACCAATACAGCGATTCAAGTTACATCTGCATCAAATCATGCACAAGGTATTTCCGACAAGTTGTTATTGGCGTCCCAACAACAATCGCGTGAAATTACTGATGCCGGTCAAGCTGTTACCACCATGGCAAACGACATTACGGAAGTTTCTCGTTCTGCGAACGAATCTGCTGAGGTTGCGCGTCAATCGGTTGCGGCGGCGGAACAAGGCGCCTACGCGGTGGAAAACGCCATTAAGGGTATGAACGAGATTCGTGAACAAATTCAAGAAACGTCGAAACGGATTAAGCGTCTCGGTGAATCTTCGCAAGAGATTGGTGAAATTACCGAACTGATTTCTGACATTACCGAACAAACTAACGTGTTGGCGTTGAATGCGGCGATTCAAGCGGCGTCTGCGGGTGAAGCGGGGCGTGGTTTCTCAGTGGTTGCGGAAGAGGTTCAGCGCCTTGCGGAACGTTCAGCCGAAGCGACCAAGCAAATTGGTGCCTTGGTTAGAACGATTCAAACGGATACCCATGACGCAGTTGCGGCGATGGAAAAGTCGACACAAGGGGTGGTTGAAGGAGCGAAATTGTCAGATGCTGCTGGTACTGCGTTGTCGGAGATTCGAAGCGTTTCTAATCGTCTTGCGGAACTGATTCAGGGAATTTCTCTTTCCACTGAACAGCAAGCGACATCAGCGAATGGCGTTGCGCAAAACATTCAACACATTTTGACGATTACCGAGCAAACGCAAAACGGTACACAACAGACGGCGTTGTCCATTAAAGAATTGTCGTCTTTAGCTGAAGAACTGAAAAATTCGGTTTCCCGTTTCCGGGTTGCGGCGTAAATTTCAGTCGTAGGCTAGTGTGTTCGGCCTGATCATCAATGCATGGCGATGAGCTCCGGTTCGTCGCCCTTTTAGTTTGCGGGGTACACGCATGACATCCAGTTCCTTTAATTCTTCAGAGATGGTCCAAGAGCAGTTTGATACGGGGCCTCTTTCCTGGGTCATGGCCGAAATTCGAGAGGCACTCACACATGCCGATCGTTTAATGCTAGAAGTTCCCGAGCAGGGCGATGACACACGTTCGACAACTTTGCACCACGCCAAGAGTTATTTGCATCAAGCTCACGGCGCGCTACAGATCGTTGATATTGATGGCGTATCAATCGTCACAGAAACGATAGAGGAAATCGTAGATCGCTTGCAAAAAGGGCAGATCAGCGTCACGAGTGAACCAATCAACGTTATCTCCGATGCACTGAACGCAGTGCTGCGCTACTTGGAAGATTTGCTATCTGGTGGTGCGCATCAACCAGTCAGGTTATTCCCCTATTATCGCGCCTTGCTTGAAGTGATTGGTGCAGAGCGAATTCATCCAGCAGATCTTTTTTTCCCTGCTTTATCGATGCAGGAAAAAATTCCAGAATTGAGTATTAAAGCGCACATTGAGCCGATTAATTATGTTTCGATCCGGTCGCGTTTTGAGAAACATTTACTTGCCGTCTTAACCAATAAAGACGCGCAAAAGCAAACCCCGGCGTTGCAGGCAATGCACCAGTTGATACACGAAATAGAACAGGCGCAAACAAGTTCGCAAGCCAAGGCGTTTTGGTTGGTGATGCGCGCTTTTACGGAGGCCGCCGCGCAGGGAAAAATCGAGTCACAGCAATATGTTAAACAAATTTTTGGCCGCATCAATTTGCAAATTCGACGTCTAGTTGATGGTGTCACGAACGTTCCTGAGCGACTTTTACGTGACGCTTTGTTTTTCATTGCGCAAGTTGAAGACCCAAGTGAGTTCGTCGGGCAAATTCGTAAAGCGTATCAACTTGAGCACCAAGTGCCGGTTAATTACGCAACAAAAACCTACGGCCAAATTCCAGCGGCAAAATTACTCGCGGCGAAAGAACAACTATCAAGCGCGAAGAATCTCTGGGGTCGTATTGCCAATGGCGACGTCAGTCTGGCAGACAAATTTTCCCAGAAAATGAAAGACTTGGCGGAAACGGCGAGTGCTTTGCAGTCACCAGAATTCCTCAAGTTACTGCGTGAATTGAGTGGTATATCGCGCCATGCCGCGCAGCAAGCGGATGGCGGTCGTATGGGTTTAGAACTTGCGACGAGCTTGCTTTTCGTTGAAAGCGCAATTGATCAAATTACGCATTTACCGGCGCATTTTTCAGACCGTGCGGATGAAATAACGGCGCGTTTGTTGTCGATTGTCTCAGGCGATGAGCCGCCAGCACAAGCTGCATGGATGGGTGAAATTGCCCGTGAAGCGCAGCAACGTCAAACCATGACAGCGCTCGTTGGTGAAATGCAGACGAGTTTGCGTCAGGT
>JAIETO010000118.1 GCA_019745005.1 Burkholderiaceae bacterium | reverse complement strand
ACCGACTTTACCTGCTGCCGATTGTGCGGCAGCTTGGGCGTAAGCATCCACCGCAATCATAATCATTGAGGCGGAGTGACTTTGGTAATAACCATCGCGCACAATCTTGGATAAACGATCCCAATAATTTTGCGGCACTTCTTTAATCCGTTTCGGGAAATGCTTGGCGAGAATGGCGACAGTCGATGAACTCTGTACCAAGGGGTCGTAGTAATAATCCCAATACCAGTAGCGTTTGTAATCAAACTCAAAATTCAAGTAAGAAACCGCGGGGTCGAGCAATTCTTGTGCGATCGCTTCTTGCTTTTGCATTTGATAACTAGCCGCCAGATACACTGCACCTAAATCACGCCGCACATAATCTTTATCCTTTTCATTGCGCGCACTCAAAATATTTTGTCTATGAGTTTCACGTAAATTGGTCAAGGCAGCGGTGCTATTGATGCCTTGCCGTGTCAATAAATAAGCGGCGTAGGCATACGTGCGCCAAATGTAAGGCTGGCTGGCATTTTGGTTGATCTGCGCCTGCAGATATTGGTTGGCTCTTTGCAACAGATCGTTCGGCACGGCGAGCTTATGTTCTTTTGCTTCGACCAGCAAATTCACCACATAAGTCGTGGCGAAAATATCCGCTGACGAGCCTGGCCATAAAGCGAAGCCGCCTTCTGCTGTTTGGCGCGAACGCACGATAGCGAGATAACGATCTAAAGATTTACGCACGTCTGGCGGCGATTTTCCGTCGCCATATTTTTCGTGGCGCAATAACTCTTTTGCCAGCGCTTGTTGCGTGCCTATCATCACTGCTGGGAAAACTTGGCTGGTGATTTGCTCCGTGCAACCATGTGGATACACATCCAAATACTGGATCAAACCGCTAGTAAATGCCCAAGGGGAGGCAGAGATCGCCGCTTCGCTACGTTTAAAGTTGGGGTACATATCCGCTTGGCTGGCGATGTCACCCGTGCCTTTGAACAAGCCCGTCTGCACCAAAGTGACATACGCAGAAGCGGGACGCACGCTGACATCAGTTGAAAGTCGCGCTTTGGCGTCTTTGCCATTTTTCATTTCCGCAGTAAAAACCACGCTGGCGGAACCGAGTTGCGCTTTCTCACCTGCCTTGGCACGCACTAAAAATTTTGTCGACGCTTCCGATTTTTCGTTGATTTTTAAAAGCTGTTGTGCCTCGCCTACCACCTCCAAGCCGGGTGACACACTCAACATCAAATTGACTGGTGCTTCTTTACCCGAACCTACCGTGTTGTTAGCAACACCAACACCAATCTCCACCTCGTCACCGGGCGTAATCGCTACAGGCACGTTAGGCAGTAAAATCAAATCGCCACGCACGGTGGTGCTGGTAGTCGCGGCGGCGGCCGTATCGTCGTTGATCACGACGGCCATAATACGCAAGCTGCCATTAAAACTCTCCGGCACGGTGTAACTAAATTCTTTGCTGCCAGCGATATCCACCACGCCCGACCAGTACACCACGGGCTTGTCGGTCTTGCGTTTGAATGGGTTCAAGTTTTTGCCCAACAAGCCTTCGCCATCACCGCCCGGCGCGGCTGCGCTCATGAGTTTTTTGAACTCCGGCAGAACCAAATCTAAAGTTTGTTGTGTGGTCACTTCTAAGGCTTTTTTCTGGAAGAAGAATTTCAGTGGGTCAGGCGATTGGTAGCGCGCCACTTGCAAAATTCCCTCGTCAACAGCAAACACCACTGCACGAGACGGTGTTTTAGATTCCAGTTTCATCTTTACCACTTGACCAGGCTTCACTAAATCTGGCGCTTGCAAGCTAATTGGATTAGTACGCTTCGCCAAACTCGTCACAAAGGGCACGACGCCGTAGCTCATCGGGCTGGTGTAGATCTCGTTAGAAGCGATATCGCGGGCAAATTGCACCGAGATATAACCATTGCCCTCAAAGTCTTTTGGCAAAGTTATTTTTTGTACTGACGCGGAATCGGTACTGCGGAACCATTTATGGGTAAACACACGATCGCGTTCAATCGTAATTAAGCCTGCACCAACATACGGCGCGCGAATACTGATCTCTATCTCTTCACCTGGGCTGTAGTCTTTCTTATTCAATGAAAGCTGCAGTTCTGCATTTCTATCAAGCGAGCGGGATACGTTGCCTGTGCCCGCCACGCTGTAGTCAACACGGCTTAGCGTGAGACCATCTTCGTCGCGTACGGCGTAAGCAAAATTACCCGGTGTTTGGGTGGCGAGCAAAATCTTATTTCCCGCAGCAGCGATGTCGAGAGGGCTTTCGTTTAAAACGGTTTCAGTCGAACGTGACTCGTACTTGTACAAGCCGTTGTTTTGCTTAATCAGCACGGAGACGACCTTGCGTTCTAAGCGCACCAATTTGAGTTTGCTGACGGCGACTTTTTTCGCCTTCGAATCAATGGCAATCACGCTGACTGTGCGTGCGCTATTGCGGTTCACGTAGCTGAGGTCACCGTCCGCTTTGTAGCCCACCAAATACCGGCGGTCTGAAACCAAGGCGGTTGCTTCCGCGGCCACGCTACGCCCACCTTCTGGCTCAAAGGCTTTGACCAATAAATGCATTTGATAGGTGGCTTGCTTATAACGTTGCAAACCTAGGGCCAGGTCGACATTACCTTGCGCGTCTGTGGTGGCTTTAGGTAAATCTTCTTGGAACTTTTCTTTTGCTTTGAGTGGGTCGAAGAAGACAAAATCTGCGTAGCTTCTAAAGGCGGGATACGCTGGCATTAAGCTCAATTGCGATTCCACACGACGTTCCGGCGCAGGCGTACCAAACAGATTTTGTACATTAATCTTCGCACTCAAGTCTTTCGGCGAAATCCACCCTTCTTCGGTTTCACTCGACAAACGTGCCACCACTTTCATGCGGTCTGGCATGAACTCCTGCACCTTCACCGTTAAGCTTCCCAAACGCAGCGGTGGCGCCTCAACAGCACCGGGGGCGGTGCTGCCCGTATCGCGGGCGAGATTGAGGTTGATCGTGTAATTACCAGTGGGCGAGCTATCTTGCGTGGCGTGTGAGAATTCCGCCATGCCACCGGCACCCAATTTCAATTTTTGCTTACGCACCACCAAGCCACGCGCATCGATGACTTCCGCCTCAACCGGCAAATCATTGAGCTTTTGGTTCCATCCTGCTGCCTTTGCCGCGATACCAATATTGAACGTGTCACCCGGGCGATAAATGCCACGATCTGAAAATAAGTAAGCCGACATTTGATTAGGCAAACCGCTTGAATGCACTCCGCCAACATCAAAGCGCGACAAATCAAGATTGCGGTCATAACGATTCAAAGGCAAGAAACTTAAATCACCCGCTTTCTTGACCACTAACACGGCGGGCGTTTTCTCACGTGTGAAAGCACTCAAATTGGGCAAGCGCGTGGTGCCGTTCGCGTCGGTAGCTTGGCTGACCAACACAGCGCCGTTTTTACCCCAAACTTCCACTGTTGCCCCAGTGACCGCTTGGCCGTCGTGTATCGACTGCACAAACACATCGCGCGTGCCATCTAAGCCTTGTTTCGCGATGATGCCAAGGTCAGTGACAATGACCAAGCGTCGATCCCGCATTTTCGCCAAATCAACTTTTTCCGCGTCGTTTTCTTCAGCGGCGCCCTCTGCTTCGCCCTCGCCTTCGTAATACTCATTGCCATAGCGCCGCTGATCATTGCCGTCAGAAACGGGGTCAGGTGTATTTGATTTCGGGTCATAACCCTGCACCGTGAGGATGAAAATGCCTCGCTTATCACTACTGTCTTGTTTGAGATATTCGGCGAAATCAATCGTTTCGTAATGCGTTTTGCCCGGTTTCATTGTGAGAGGAATTTTCCGCTCAAAACGTTCAGTCAAACTATCTGGTGTGATGCCTGAGTAAAACTCCGGCTTACTAATGTCACCTTCGGATTGCAGCACCAGATGTTGCAACTGTTGCGGCAAGAGGCGACCCAATTCGATTTTTACGCCCGGTAAATCACGAATCAGTAAGGGCAGCTTTTTCTCGCCAGAAAGCGCTAGTAAAGACCCCTTACTCATAATCGACAACTCGGGCGCTGAGCGTTTCACACGCAAAATCTCGTCGCGTTGGGCACCTAGTTGATAACCCCCGACCGACTTCAAACCCTTTTGAATGCGCACTAACAAATACCGACCTGGCTCGGCTTGAAATTTAAAGGTATGCGTTTCAGTGTTCTCGCGCTCACCTGGATTCATCGTTAATGTCACAGGCTTGGCTTGCTTGAACACATCGGCGGTCACTTCCTCAGGGTCAGTCCACACGCCGGTTTCTGTGCCATCCGCAGCCAGGTGCGTGGCGGGTAACAACCAGGCTTTGACATTACGACCCATTTCCTTTTCGTTCACGGGCATGCCTGTGGCAATTTGCAGAATATTTTCTGGCTCGCCTGCATCGTTGGAGACGATGATTTGTTTTAGTTCCGCAATGTCTAAGCTGTACAAACCGGGAATCGCCACCGCGCGCAAGGTGTCTTTATTAATCTCATTGCCGCCACGCTGCGCTTTCATGCCTGCCGTAATCTGTAAAGACATGCTGGTAGTCTGCGCGGGAATACGCATAGGCTCGGTGTGCACCGTTGCCACTAAGCGGAATTTATCGTAAGTGACGGTAAATTTTTGTGCGTCTTCTGCTTTGGCAAACAGGCTTTTGGCATCGCCTTCGATTTGCAGCTTGATCTTCTTTTCAAATTGCTCCGGCACAATAGGGTGCGAAAAGCCCACATCAAAGACAGCTTTTCTGAGTGAAAATTGCACCGGATCTTGGTAAAACGTTGCCTCCCGAATTTTCATTTCAAAGTAAGGCGA
This sequence comes from Burkholderiaceae bacterium, assembly GCA_019745005.1. GTDB lineage: Bacteria > Pseudomonadota > Gammaproteobacteria > Burkholderiales > Burkholderiaceae_D > Undibacterium. Next base: position 6,295 of record JAIETO010000118.1, on the reverse strand, counting down.
ATGAAAAGCGACTTCACGTTGCGCCGACACGTGGGGTGCAAGCGCCTTTGCGCCAAAGCTCAAGGTATAGTCAACACCGATAGGCCAATCTTCAGTGGGGGTAAATTCCAAGCGATTTGCAGTGGTCCAAATCCACTTACCAGCAATCGCGGGGGAAACACTAATGTCGACCGCTTCCTTGCCCACGCGCGCCAATGGTGCAGCAGAAACGGCAAACGTGAACACCGCAGGGTTCGGCTTGCCATTATCTTCAATCACCGTACGAGCAGGGTTCGTAACCGAAACACCGCTATTCAAAGTCTCGGCGCGATCTGGCTGCACACTCTGCAAGGACGCCCATTTCCCTTGCCAATCAATTTTTCGTAAAGTGGGCGCGGCGATGCCACCCGCAGCAATCAACGCCGCCAACAAAGTCAACGCCGCATTGCGCCCTGCCCAAGCGCGTGCCGGTTGTAACTTCGCCCAAGCAAACCGTCCCCAAGCAGGCGATTGCCAACGCCCCACCAGCGCACCAAGCAAACCCAAAACAGGCCCCAAAATAAAAAAGGCGCCCTTCCAAAGTGCGCCAAAAAAACCTGCGATGACATCGTTGAGTTTATTCATGATGGGTTGAAAAAATTTTTGAGTGGGTTTGGAAACGAACCGAGTCTTCTTTATTTTGTTTGTCAAATTATATCGAAAAAAAATTTTAAAAATTACAAAAGAGTTTTATTTTTTCAAGTTTCCAAAAACAAAAATACTCGCAACAACGTGCAGAAAAGTTGATGTCACTCAAAGGAATCCGTAACAAGGAGAGCCTTTTTGGTTTTTGTGTGTGTGCATTGGCAGACCTTTGCGCAAAGTCAAAACCGCTGCATTCCTTCGTGTAAAGCAGTTCAACTATCGACACAAATCGCTTATAATCCCAACAAATCAAAGACTTACCTCATTCAATCTTAGCCTGTCTGAATCCACATGTCCGCTCCAGAACTACCTTACGTCAATATTTCCGCTTACAAGTTCATCACGTTTAACGACACCGCAGAAAAGCGCCCTGAATTTCTTGCGAAATGCCGGTCGCTTAATTTAAAAGGTACGGTGTTGCTAACGCCTGAAGGCATCAATATGTTTTTGGCGGGCTTACGTCACGAGATTGATGCCTACATGGAATGGTTGCACACTGACCCACGTTTTTCTGATGTGGTCGCGAAGGAGAGTTTTTCTGATCACCAACCGTTCACGAAACTATTGGTCAAGCTCAAGCCAGAAATTATCACTATGCGTATGCCCTTGATTAAGCCCGAGTTAGGTCGCGCACCTTCGGTGGATGCGCACACGCTCAAGCGTTGGTTAGACCAAGGACACGACGATCAGGGCAAACCCGTGGTCATGGTGGATACGCGCAATGACTTCGAAGTTGATGTGGGCAGTTTTGACAATACCATCGATTACCGCATCAAAAAATTCACTGAATTTCCTGCAGTGATTGCTGCCCAAAAAGATGCCTTAAATGATAAAACCGTGGTGACGTTTTGCACAGGCGGTATACGCTGCGAGAAGGCGGCTATCCATATGCAAAACGTGGGCTTCGAAAGCGTGTATCAGCTCGAAGGTGGCATCTTGAAATACTTTGAAGAAGTGGGCGGCGCACACTATCACGGCGACTGCTTTGTGTTTGATTACCGCACTGCCCTCAACCCGCAACTGGAAGCGACCGATACCGAGCAATGCTATGCCTGCCGCGCCGTCGTCACGCCGCGCGAACAACTCTCGCCTTGGTACATTCCTGGCAAATCTTGCCCCCATTGCCAGAAACTCATGCGTGAAATGCCTAGCGACGCACCGGCTATCGAAAGCCAATTGGGTTAAATTCTTTCGACGCAGAGGCGCTGAGGCGCAGAGAAAAACTGAAAGAAAACTAGCTGCATTAAAACTAGCGTTTCCTCTGCGCCCTCTGCGTCTCAGCGGTAAACCGCTTTTTTAACTCCCTTTCGCTTTATTTATTGATGACCACTTCGATGTGATGCCCGTCTGGGTCGATCAAAAACGCTGCATAGTAATGCGGGCCGTAATGTGGCCGTAATCCTGGTGCACCGTTATCGCGACCACCTACTGCCAAGGCGCGCTGATGGCTGGTTTGCACCTCTGCCACATTCGCTGCAGCAAATGCCACATGAAAACCCGCCCCAGGTGGCGCAGCGTCGGCTCTGAGCTTCAAGCAAAGCAAATCTTTACCGTCCACCAAGCCGTAACCGATGGCGCTGCTGTCTTCAAACACACGCCGAAAGCCTAAGGCACCGATCAGCGCGTCGTAAAATTCGCCAGCCGCCGCTAAATTTTTTACGCCTAGCGATAAGTGATGCAACATGGTGTTACCTCCGTTTGCCGATGCCATTTGAATCGTGAAATCTCACCGCAGAGCCGCAAAGGTCGCAGAGAAAATCTTGATGCTTTGCGCCACCTGCATCTCTGTGGCGAGACTCTTTAATTTGCCTCTACTTCGCGCTTACTACTGCTTGGCGTCCGCAGGTTAGTCGTTAAACTCTCGGCATGCTTCTCAACAGCTATACGAACAAAGCAATGGAAATGGCGATGTTCAGATTGAATGTTGATAAAAGTAAAGGTTCGTATTACGAAGAAAAAACAAACCATTCAACACAGAGGTAAGCACGGCTTTACGAAAGAGGCTTTGAGGAAAACAAAGAGAAAGAGCCGCGGCATTTTGCTTTTCTCAGTGTCTCTGTGTCTCTGTGTTGAGAGGTTTTGATCTTTTTCATTACTATTTAATTTCATCAACACCCAATCTGAAAATAGCGATGAAAATAGGATACTACGCCGAGTAAAAAAATAACCCGCTTATATACTAAGCGGGTTAGGTACTATTTTTTAGCATACTGCCACTTTTTTAGATGGACATTTCGCTACACAAGCCCATGATTAGGCGAGTCTTGCGACTGTTTCCGCAATGCGCTTGCCAAAAAGCTTGGCTGTTTCTAAATCGCCTGGCAATGGGCCTTCTGCTGGCGATGCGTCGGATGGCGATTGCGTCAATAGGCCAGAAAAACCAGCGAGATAGTTCACATCATTACGTTGCGCCGCTTTGCTGTTAGCGGGCATCAAACCCGTGCCCACCCATAGCATGGAGTGCTGCTGTGCAAAAGTCATTAAGTACTGAATAGTCGAAAACTTGTCACCATTCATTGATGCCGAATTGGTGAAACCCGCCGCCAATTTATCTTTCCACATTTGGGTGTACCAAGGTTTCGATGAGGCATCAGCAAATTTTTTGAATTGCCACGACACACTACCCATATAAGTTGGCGAACCGAAGACGATGGCTTCCGCCGCAGCCAAACTGGCCCATTGCGCCTCGGTGATATTTCCTTCGGCATCAATGGCGATCAGTTCCGCCGCTGCACCTGCATTGCTTGCTCCCGCTTGTACAGCTTCTGCTGCTTTGGCGGTGTGGCCATAACCACTGTGATACACAATCGCTACTTTCTTCATTTTGCATCCTTTCAATTGATTAAAATGACCGCATCACCACGGCCGACGGAACCTTCCAGCAATTAGTTCAAATACTCATTTCCAACGCTAATTTTCAACACTTCCTTACTGCGGCAAATCAAACACCAACACTTCGGCTTGCTGACCTTCGCTCAAGTGCAAAGCCTCTTCTTGTTGCAACATCAAAGCATCGCCCGCTTTTAGGTCGTAGCCATTAACCTTTAACTGACCTTGGGCTAAATGCACATAGGCCAAACGCGATTGATCGAGCGAGATGCTGTGCTTTTCAACACCATCAAACAGGCCAACGAACAACTGCGCGTCTTGATTAATCTTCACTGCCCCTTGGCTGCCATCTGGGGAAGCAACCAAGCGCAGCTTCCCTTGTTTTTCTGCGCGGTCAAAATGCTTTTCTTCATAGCTCGGTGGAATACCTTGCTGCGAAGGTTGTATCCAAATCTGCAGCAAATGCGTGCGATTTTCCCTTGATGGATTAAATTCTGAATGCTGCACACCCGTGCCCGCGCTCATCCTTTGCACGTCGCCTGGGCGTATCGTACTGCCATTGCCCATGCTGTCTTTGTGCGCAATCTCACCTTCCAAAACGTAGGTGATGATTTCCATATCACGATGACCATGCGTGCCAAAGCCCATGCCAGCAGCAATGAAATCATCGTTAATCACGCGCAAAGGACCAAAACCCATGTGGGCGGGGTCATAATATTCGGCAAACGAAAAACTATGGTACGACTGCAACCAGCCATGACTAGCGAAACCGCGATCTGCTGAAGAACGTAATGTAATCATTTTCAACCTTCATTCAAATAATTTGATAAGCGCTTTTTGCTTGATTGCGCCATGGATAATAATATAGTAGGTAACTCCAAGAATAAAAAGAGCTAGAATTTCACTTAGTTGTTCAGTATTTTTGAATAAGATGGGACTTACGCAATGTTTTTCCAGCTAGGCAAGCTGCCGCAGGCAGGTCGGCTGTTCGGCACGGCAGCACGACAACGCTGGAACAATTTTGCGTATGCCCTATAAGAAATCACTTCAGCGATGAATCTCACTTTAGACGCTCTGCAAATCCTCGACGCCATTGATCATCATGGCAGTTTTGCCGCTGCTGCACTTGCCTTACAGCGCGTGCCTTCGGCCATTACCTACAGCGTACGCAAATTAGAAGATGACTTAGACGTACTGCTGTTTGATCGACGTGGCCATCGCGCTAAATTGACCGACGCAGGGCAAGAGTTGCTGACCCAAGGCCGCCATATTCTGAAAGCTGCGCAAGATTTAGAGCAACGGGTGCAACGCGCCGCTACCGGCTGGGAGGTCGAATTGCGGCTAGTGATAGACGGTGCCATTGCATTTGACGCTTTACTCCCTGTGATTACCGAGTTTGAACGCCAAGCCTGCGGCACACGCCTACGAATTTCACAAGAAGTCTTATCCGGCGTCTGGGAAAGTTTGGTGCTAGGGCGCGCAGACTTAGCCATAGGCGCCGCGTTTGATGGGCCAGACATTGTGCGCACCCAAGGCGGTTTTCAAACGCGTATCTTGGGGCAAATCGACTGGGTGTTTGCGGTGGCACCGAGTCACCCTTTAGCAAGCGCACCAGAGCCGTTAAGCGCCGCGACGATTCAAGCGCATAAAATTGTCGCAGTTGGCGATACAGGACGCAATTTTATGAGCATGACAGCAGGCCTTTTGAGCGGACAAGAAACCTTAACAGTGCCGTCACTACAAGCAAAACTCAGCGCCCAGTTGGCAGGCCTTGGTTGCGGGCACTTACCGCGCTCGATCGCGCTGCCGCATTTGAAAAGTGGTGCTTTGGTCGAAAAAGCGACACAAGAAACACGCTTGAACGCTGACTGCCGCTACGTTTGGCGTAGCGCCGATAAGGGCAAAGCCTTGCATTGGTTTATCCAACGCTTAAGCGACCCGGTGGTACAGAAGATGCTCGTGGGAAGCAACTAATGCCAGCCAACACCACAAACGCTGGCGGCTTGCAAAGCGGCTCAATTAAAAACTATGTTGGGCGCTTCGCACCCTCACCCACCGGGCCTTTGCACCTCGGTTCGCTGGTCGCGGCGATGGCCAGCTACCTCGACGCAAAGGTGCACCGTGGCCAGTGGCTATTACGCATCGAAGATAACGATTTTGATCACAATGTGCCCGGCGCTGCCGATGGGATGATCGCCACGCTTCAACGTTGCGGCATACATTGGGACGGCGAGATTATTTGGCAAAGTCAACGCACCGCCGCCTACCAAGCTGTGTTCGAGCAACTGGGCGAACACATTTACCCATGCTCTTGTTCGCGCAAAGAAATTGCCGATTCCCTTGTTCGTGCTTCACCAGACGCCACGCAGTTTCTAGGTGTTTACCCCGGCACTTGCCGACACGGTACACAAAATGACAAACCAGCACGCGCCTACCGTTTGCGTGTACCACCAAAGTCTAATGCGAATATTGATTTCATCGACCGCTGGTCTGGCCACCAGCAGCAAAATTTGGCCGATGAAGTGGGTGATTTTGTAGTGAAGCGTGCCGATTGTTTTTGGGCTTACCAACTCGCCGTGGTGGTGGACGATGCCGCGCAAGGCGTGACCGATATCGTACGCGGTGCAGATTTGCTCGATTCCACAGCACGACAAATTTATTTGCAATCATTATTGGGCTATGCCACACCGCGCTATTTGCATTTACCCGTGGTGACTAATGCGGACGGTGAAAAACTCTCGAAACAAACCGGCGCAGTCGCGTTTGACAAAGGTGATAACGATTTATTGCACGACGCATTACT
>JAIETO010000099.1 GCA_019745005.1 Burkholderiaceae bacterium | reverse complement strand
CCCCAAGAATTCATCACCGTAAAGCGTTGCGTGTCGTCGTTGTAACCAACTGCCAGAACAGTATGGCCGCCAATCAACCCTTCTGATTTCTTGGGTAAATGGACGGTGCCAGTTCTTGCCACGCGGTCAGATTCAAAATCCTCGTAAGTCGTTAAGCCGAACACAAACGGGTAGCCTTCGGCTAGACAAGCTTTGAGTTGCGCAACGTCATGGCGCAAACGTTGATAAGACAAAGCCTGATGTTCAAGCGCTTCTTGATAGGCTGCACGAGGTGGTTTGTGCGCATATTTCTTGGCGATGTAAGGCCAAGTTTTTTCGTGGCAAACACCTTGTTTCACCACACTTTTTATTGCATCGCGCACGTGAGCACCGTGGTTTTGCTTTTGCGTACCTATCATGGTGCGTGCGTTGTAATGAATGAAGAGGCGCGACGGTAAAAACTTTTTAGTCGCGCCTTGCTTCATTAGATCAAAACGATAGGCGTTGCAAACGGCGTTGGCGGTACAACTGCCAATTTTCTGACCTTGGTCGAGCACGTCAGGGCAATGTGGTCGTAAATCGATTGAATGTGGCAGACGCTGTAACAGGTCGCTAGGTAGTTCAAAGCGATGATCGCGATGATCTGGTAGGTCGGGCAGCCAGCCATACTTACGCTTTGCCATGTTCATCCTAACGATAGTGGGTGACAAACAAGACCAAGCCAACACCGCATGCCACCAGCACAATCTGCGGAATGGTTTCGCGCAGAGACGCGCGGCGCTGCATTTGCGGCATTAAATCACTGACAGCGATATAAATGAAACCTGAAGAGGCAAACACCAAGACGTAGGGAAGAAGGTTTTTTGCGCCCTCCAACGTGAAGTAACCCAGCACGCCGCCTACCACGGCCATTAAGCTGCATAAAAGATTAAATACGTAGGCGCGACGGCGTGAAAAACCGGCGTTCAAAAGAACAATAAAGTCGCCAATTTCCTGCGGAATTTCATGCGCGATGATGGCTAGCCCTGTGACTAGTCCTAACGTGGGATCAGCCAAAAACGCAGCCGCGATCAAAATGCCATCAGTGAAGTTATGTAGGCCATCGCCGACCAAAATCATCCATCCTGCTTTTCCCGCTTCGTGCGCATCGTGGCCATGTTCGTGATGATGGCCATCGCCTTCATGGTGATGCGAGTGGCGCAAGATCGCAAACTTTTCCAATAAGAAAAATGCCAGCAAACCCGCGAGTAAGCAAGCAAATAAAGAGCGCGGATCAGCACCCGATTCAAAGGCTTCGGGCAAGGCATGCAAGAGCGAGGTCGATAGCATGATGCCGACCGACAAACTCACCATGCGCTCCACCATTTTGGAAAGCAGTGAAAACGAAAAAATTGCCGCTGCCGTGATGCTTAAAACACCTGCGATGGCAGTGGTAAAAAGGATAGAAATAAGGGTGGAATGAATTTTGAGCCTCGAATCGAAGTGCATTGCAACTAGGTTGCAAATTAGAACATAGAGTCGGCGTTACCGCAAACATGTCGACCTAAGTGCGTAGAAATCAGCGGCAATGTCTCACGAAGTACTGCATTTAATTGCGACTCTAATTTCTGTTCAGAAAGCGTGTTTTTGTAATTCAAGAAAACGAGAAAATTACGCGTTAAATTGCATACTGCCTATTTTTTAAATTTTTAAGTAGTTTTTCCGCTTTTAATTAAATCGTTTTATAAAAATACGTATGGTAGTATGCAAGGAAGCGCTGATTAAATGTAGCAAACTTCGCCCGCTCGCTACTTTGTGCAGAGGTCTCGCAGTTGTAAAGCAAGGCTTTATGAAAGTGCCTCAAATGATCATGGAAAATCTGGGTTGAATAAGCTCAATCGCCGCTGACTGCTAGCGCGTTTTGAAACGGTGCCTCGTGAGATGCTGATATCGTGGCGAGAATCTTTTAGCTCAAGACTTTTTAGACCATTATTCGAGATCGAGCGCGTGTTGACTGAGAATTTTCTTGTATTCGCCTGATTTTTTTATGGCCGCCAAGCCTTTATTAAATTGGGTAAGCAGTTCTTTTGCTTGTGGGAAGTCTTTGGAAATGATCATCACGTTACTGCTTTTTGGTGGAAACGGGCTTTGCTGCACAATCAAAAATTGATCTAACTGGGTTGGGAACAGGCGCTGAAAAGCGTCCTTGCCGACACTAGGCGCAATGGCGAGGAAATCCAAGCGCCCTTTCTGTAGCATCTGCGCGGCGTTGTCCACTGAGTTGGTTTCGACGAATTTGTCGTAACCTAGTTGGGGCATGAGTTCGCTTAAGTACGAACCGCGCACACTTCCGATATGAAAATCTTTCAGAACATCGGGTTTTAACTCGTTTAGCGTGGCGGGTGTTTTAGGATTGCCAAGGTAGAAAAAAAGGACTGTTTTCTCGACGTAAATTGGATCAGAGACCCAATACTTAGCGCGTCTTTCGACCGTGTCAACATAGGGAAATGCCGCAAACGCTTGGCCGCTCTTCACCATCGTCTCGGTGCGCACCCAGGGAGCAAATTTCAAGTCAATTTTGATCGCGCCAGCTTTACAGGCGGCAGCGACGATTTCAGCAATAGGCCCATTGCGCGGTAATTGTTCAGAAACCAGCGGGCGCCACTCGCTCGTAAAAATCGGAATACTGTTTTGCGCAAACGCGAAAGGCGCGTTCATCAGAAGGAAGGAAGCCAGAGTGACGAGAGTTTTTTTCATTATGTGCTCGTGGTTTTTTCGGGCGTTTGAACATGGTTGCTCGATGCGCACGCTTTGAGAGTAGGTGCGCGAGAGCAAATTAGCAAGATCAGGATTCAGAGTAGTGTCGACCTCCTTGTCTTGTCAAGCAAAGCGCAAAATTTGCCAGCACAAACGCAAAAAAGCCCGCCAACGGCGAGCTTCCCATTCATGGCGTTGATGTTTCGCCCATGCTATCTGCGTGGTGCAAACAAGGCTCTCACCTCCATCAAACTGCCTAATTAAGATCGTTTTCTATTCTCACGTTGTTCGGACAAATGCCGAAACAGCGCGGAACTTCCCTAAAGGTGACCTTATCGCGCAGCAAAATTTGATGCGCTTCGGTTTCTAGGCCTATCTGCGAATGTACGCGGTAAAGTGTGCACATCAGCGACACCATTTTCCATCAACCCATGCTATCTGCGTGGTGCCAGTGGCCGGTGAGCACTGCGTGCTTCAAAAAGACGCTTGCGAGAACTCTGCATAACTTACTGTGCGGCCGAATTTTGTTCCTGCGATGCTCGCTGTACAGTCGTACAGGTGCGCTTCTCGAAGCAAACTTCAGCCGCTCGCTACAGTTGTGCAAACCTCTCTGAGATAAACTCATTAGCGCTTTTTATACTTTGCCTGCGTGCCGCGTTGCGTTTCTTTCTTGCCCCAGCCCGTACTATCTGTGCGGTGCCAAAAGCTCTTCGATTAAACTCAACTTGCGGACTTATTTTTGCCGTCACCTTCAGTGAAAGTGACGCTGCTATTTGGTTTTTGACGGTATTAGCGTCAATTACAAAACTTGAATATTGCCTGCTTTGTCACCCTTTGGGCCAACTGTCGCTTCAAACGAAACGCGCTGGTTTTCCGACAAGCTTTTGAAGCCGGAAGATTGGATGTCTTGAAAGTGAGCGAATAAATCAGGGCCACCTGCATCGGGTGTAATAAAGCCGAAGCCCTTAGCGTCGTTGAACCATTTAACTATGCCTGTTTGCGTACTCATGTGTATTCCTTAATAAAAATAATGGCGATCTTGCCAGCGCTTTAAAAAGCGGCACTTGAAACCAAGAGAAGAAAGCCAGAGGAAGGAAAGCAGAACGACTAGGTGAACAGCCATGCAGATTTGGGACCAACAAGATGACAACTTGATGCAAGTACGAGCCTGAATATACACACTATTTGCTGAATCACCTAATTATTTTTTCGCTGAGATTTTTTTAAATCTACAAAGTGGTTTTTTTAACGTGTGCCAACACACCAAGCGCCATCGCGAAACACCACTTGGTCGTCCAGCGTCACCGTCTCCGTCGCGACAAACACATCGACATGGTATTTACCATCACCCCGTTTGAAATTGGGTTTGCCGTACACACCATGCTTGGCGCCCAGCGAGAGATGGATGCCGCACATGCGCTCGAAGGTGCCGATGTCACGCACCGTGCGATCTTTGCTTAGCGCGCGATTCAAACCAAAGCCCAGTTCACGCAACCACACGACGCCTTCGTCGTGGCGAATTTTTTCCAAGACTAAATCGAATTCTGGCGTTGAATCGCGCACGCCGACGACTTGCCCGCGTTCAATGATCAGCGTAATTGGGTGCGCCGGTTTATTCACGCTAAAGCTCGTATCGCCAAACACGAAGATGCGCACTTCGCCATGCACAGCCTCTAAATCACGCGCCTCTGTGAAGACCTCACCAATCGGAAATTGGCCGCCTACATTTGGCATCTCGCTGTAGTCACCAATATTCAACTTCGCAGACTCAAACGCAGAGGGAAACAGCAAACGCGCGCCGCCGCTCTCCACCATGCCGCATTGCGCGTTATCGATGAGTTTTTTAAGCGCATGACCTGTCTCACGAAAATAGCTTGGGTCGTAGGCCAGCGCATCGAGATAGATGTCGGCTTCCGCACCTTCCATGCGCCCCAAATGGGGATGTTCAATCACTTTTAGGTCGCGTTTAAATAATTCAACACGGATACGAAACGCATCTAACCTGAAATTAGTCGATTGAATCAGCACCACCAAATCCTTCGCTTGCAAGCCCGCAAAAGTGGCCATGATGGCCTCTTGCGAATGCGTATTGAAATCGATAAAGACGGCGTTCGGCAGGCAGGCTCGATAAGCGGCGGTTAGCGTCACGGCTAAATGCGACTGCGTGTCGAATACCACCACTGCCTGTGCTGGTGGCGCATACAAAATCGAGAACGACAAGATGTCGCGTATGTGTTTTTCGGCTTGCGCAGTCGCGCGGGTTTCAGTGATGTTGTTCAAAGCGTGCATGGTTTTGATGTTTGGTCTAAGGCGACAGAATACCCGATCCTTGCTTGGCATAAGTGGCACGATGCATCGCCGCGAAATTACCTGCCGACGGGATCAGGGAAATGCTCAAAATGGCTATGTTCAGATTGAATGTTGCTTAAGACTTTAGTGAATCCTAATGCTTTGTCGATGGTCATTGAATTAAAGTCTCGCCGCAGAGTCGCAAAGGTCGCAGAGAAAATCCTCACACTTTGCGGCCTCTGCGGCTCTGCGGTAAGACTTTTGACTTTCCTTGTATCCCATCAACACCCAAACTGAACATAGCCCTCTAAATAATATACTTACGTAAGTATATTAATGCGGTGCCTTTAAAGATAAGCGCAAATTGGCTAATCCAACTTCAATTTATAGGCAGTATGTTAATTTTTTCAAAAAACCTATGTGCGAGCAACGGCGAAGACAGCCCTTCCTGTGGCATGATGTTTCCTTGCTTTACCATTACTTTATTTGACTGCTCGCAAATTTCTTCAAGGATTGCTTATGACCGTATCGCGTTGTTTTGAACCACTGACCTTACCGAATGGAATCGTCATTCCGAACCGCCTAGCGAAAGCGGCGATGGAAGAAAACATGGCAGCAGAGGGGCAAGTGCCAGACCGGCGTTTATGGAGCCTGTATGAAGCCTGGGCCAAAGGTGGTGTGGGCTTGATCATTACGGGCAATGTGATGATAGACCCGCGTGCTTTAACGGGGCCGGGCGGTGTGGTTTTGCAAGCGTCGAACGATTTAATGCCGTTTAAGCGTTGGGCTCAGGCAGCGCGTTCTGGTGGTGCGCAAGTTTGGATGCAAATCAATCACCCAGGTCGGCAAGTCATGGCCGCGATGGGGCAAGTGGCATGGGCACCCTCGGCGGTGAATGTTGATCTGGGTAAGCATTCAAAATTAATTGCGCCTGCCCAAGCCATGAGTGAAGCAGAAATTCGATTGACCATACAACGTTTGCCGATACTGCGAAACAAGCATGGACGGCCGGTTTTACGGGCGTGGAAATTCATGCGGCGCACGGTTATTTGCTCAGCCAATTTCTCTCGCCATTAGTGAATCAGCGTACCGATCAATGGGGTGGTAGTTTGCCAAATCGAGCGCGCTTTTTGCTCGAAGTCATAGCCGCAGTGCGGGCGGTTGTGCCCGCGGATTGTTGTGTGGCGGTGAAGTTAAACTCGGCCGATTTTCAGCGTGGTGGTTTTGATGTGAATGACGCGCAGGCGGTAGTGCAGATGCTCAATGATTGCGCGGTGGATCTGGTTGAATTATCCGGCGGTAGTTACGAAGCGCCGGCCATGCAGGGCGAATCAAAAGATGGCCGCAGCTTGGCGCGCGAAGCTTACTTTTTAGAGTTTGCCGCGCAAATAGCCAAAGTCGCCAAGATGCCTGTCATGGTCACGGGTGGCGTCAGACGGCAAGCCATTGCAGAGCAAGTCTTGCAGCAAGGTGTCGCCTTGGTCGGCATGGCCACCGCCTTAGCCATGAACCCCCAATTGCCAAACCTATGGCGCGCAGGTCAGGCGATTGATGGTGCGCAGCCAAAGGTTGGGTTGAAGGATAAAGTCATCGCTGCACTCGCCACCATGGCGATTGTCAAACGCCAGTTACAGCGTTTGGGCGATGGAAAAGCGCCGAAGCCGCAAGTCAATGCCGTTTTCACCTTGATACGTGATCGTCTTCGTACCAGCCAACTCACGAGGCGCTACCGGAAATGGATTGCGACACAAAGTTGACAATCTGCGTTGAAGCGGGAACTAAGTTGAGATGTCGACGATCAAAGAAAGACTTTCATTGACGTTTCACTTTGTGTGCTTTTCATTTTCTTTAATCTGGAGACCAAGTTATGAAAATTAAATTGTCTGAGGCTGCTGGTGTTTTTTCGCGTATTAGATTGAGCATCATTGCCGCAACAATATTGAGCGTGCTTGCTTTATCAGTGACCACGGCAAACGCCGAAACCAAGGTCAGTGACAAGGCTGGCAACGAAACAAAGCAGCAGAAAAGCAAAGGAGTGACGGCAGACGCGCAACTCAAAGCGGCCATTGAGGGAAACTGGCGCTCAAAGGAAAACCGTGCCCGCGATGTGTATCGACACCCATTTGAAACCTTGTCATTTTTCGGTGTGCAACCTAACTCAACCGTAATTGAGTTGATCCCCAGTGGTGGTGCCTGGTACGCGGAAATACTCGCACCGTATTTGCGCAATGCAGGGCATTACATTGCGGCGAATGCCGAAGGGAACCCAGAAGATGAAGGGCAAGCGAAGAAATTTGCGGCCGATCCAGCGCGCTTTAGCAAAGTGAAAGTCTTGACCTTTAAAGGCGGCGCGCCGAATTTCGGTGCTGACAATTCGGCTGACTTTTTTCTGACGTTCCGCAATGTGCATAACTTCGCTGTCGACGATAAGCACGTGAAATTATTTGAAGCAATTTTTAAAGTGCTGAAAAAAGGTGGCGTGTTTGGCGTTGTTGATCATCGCGCTGCCGACAGCATGTCGCATGAAGATGCATTAAAGCGAGGCTATATTTCTGAGGAATTTGTGATTCGCGAAGCAGAAAAAGCGGGCTTCAAATTGGCTGCGCGCAGTGCTATTAATAACAACGCAAAAGACACCAAAGACTATCCCAATGGCGTCTGGAGTTTGCCGCCTTCGTATGCTGAGCGCGCAAAAGATTTGGAAAAATATGCGGCGATTGGCGAAAGTGATCGGTTTACTTTGCGTTTCGTGAAACCTTGAGTTGCTAGAAAAACTCTCGCAAAAAAATTGTAAGGCAAAATTTTTATGATGGCGCGCCGGAGCATTCTTTAGCTTGCTTTCGACGCGCCAATTTTTTACGCCTAATTCCATTTCTAAATCAATCTTGTCGCCTAGACACAACTGATTTGGGAACGGAATAAGTTTGATCGGCAAAAATCACTAAAGTGTTTCAAGATTCTGTCGAAATGCGTTGGCTTGTTTCGCCAAGGCTTCCTTCGCACTGGCATCCATTTTTCGCAATTGCACATACGCCATGCCAATGCGCGGGTTTTTTGCCAAGCTCGCTTCATTGCGCGCAAAAAAATCCCAATACATCGCATTGAATGGGCAGGCTTTCTCGCCAATTCTTTGCTTCTTATCGTAGTGACAGCCCTTGCAATAATCACTCATCTTGTCGATATAAGCCGCGCTTGATACGTAGGGTTTGGTCGCCAGCATTCCGCCGTCGGCAAATTGGCTCATGCCCAAAGTATTGGGTAACTCCACCCATTCAAACGCATCGATGTAAACGCCCAGATACCACTCATGCAGCCGCTGTGGGTTGAGGCCCGCTAAAAGCGAAAAATTGCCTATCACCATCAAGCGTTGAATGTGGTGCGCATGGGCATGTTGCAAGCTTTGACCTATCGCCTGCGCCAAGCAGCGCATCTTGGTTTTGCCCGTCCAAAACCACGCGGGCAATTCCGCCTGATGGTTAAACGCATTGCGCTCCCTATAGTTGGGCATGGAATGCCAATAGATACCACGAATATATTCTCGCCAGCCGATAATTTGCCGAATGTAGCCTTCAGCGGCGCTCAGGGGTACGCTGCCGGTTTGCCAAGCGCTTTCGACACGTTGTACCACTTCCTTCGGGTTGAGCATTTTGGTGTTTAAAGCGAACGACAATAAGGAATGAAAAAGTCGCCATGCTTTGTGGCTCATGGCGTCTTGAAACTCGCCGAAAAAAGGCAACGCGTGCTGCACAAATTCATCGAGCTGTAAATGTGCTTCTTCTCGGTTGAGTGGCCAACGAAAATGTGCCGCTTGCGGCTCACCAAAACTCTTCACGCCTGCTGCCTGAATGCTATCCCACAAGGCAGAGTGATCGTGTTGTGGGCGCTTATCGATGGGTTCAATTGGCGTGCCCGACCACGCTTTACGATTGTCGTGATCGTAATTCCACTTGCCACCCACAGGGTGGTTTGCATCATCCAACAATACCTGATGTTTTTTTCGCATTGCGCGATAAAACTGCTCCATGAGCCAAGATTTTTTTCCCGCAAAAAGCGTGGCTGCCTCGTCTTGTTCCGTATAAAAATGTTCGCTTGAAACTACCTGACAAGGCAAGTCGGCGGTACGCGCAAAGTCGCGCATCTGCTGGTCTAAGCGCCATTCGTCTGGGGCTTGGTATTCCAATTTCTGAGCGCCATAATGTGCAATGAGAAAGGATAAATTCGCGGAAATCTCATGACGATTCATCGGGTCATTAATCGTCAAGTAATGAACCCGATGTCCACCTGCTCGCAACGCTTGCGCTAAAGCGCGCATGCCTGCAAAGACGGCTATTATTTTTTGAGCATGATGCAAAACATAATCCGTCTCCTGCCGTATTTCCATCAACACATAAAGCGTTTGCTGATTGACCTGCTTAAACCAGCTATGTGTGGGATTTAACTGATCGCCGAGGATGAGGCGTAATGTGTTCGTTTTGAACCCAGATTTTCCATTAGGATTTGTCATGATGACGGATGCATTTTTCGAGGCAGTTTTGTTGCGATTGAGGCGTCAATAGCCAGCTATTGACAACGAAGAGTAGCAAAAATGACCGAAAATGCGCCGCCAGCACACCAATAGCGCTGCAAGCGCGCCTAATGGAAAATCTGGGTTCAATTCCACCTCAGATTTTGTCATGTGAATTTGCTCATCCCTCTACTTTGTGCGACCTTAGCACTTTATGGAGTATTGCGCTGCCGATGAGCCGTGCGCGACACGGATGGATTCACCGCGCTGGTGAGGTAGTCAAAAGGGTGGTTTTTATCGTGCTAAACGACCCGTAGGGATTGGTGCGTAGTTGAAGGCTAATTCGCCACCTTGCATGAGCTGATGATAGGGGAACGCTGTCGTGTTTAATAATTGATTGTTCAATTTGGCACCGGTTGCATACGTGGATTTTTTTCCTAAAGCGAGTGCATTGCCACTGGTCTGACCGGTAATCGATAAGTATCGTCCCTCGGGTAAAGTGAGCCGTGCGGCGCTGACTTGTGGCGCGCTCAAAACGAAGTTGCCACTTGCGGGCACAACAGGGTAAAAGCCCAGGGTTGATAATACGTACCACGCGCTCATTTGCCCACAATCGTCATTGCCGATGATGCCGTTGGGTTTGTCGGTATAAAAATCACGCACGATGCGTTGTACCAAATTTTGTCCTTTCCACGGTGCATCGGTGTACGCGTACAAGTAGGTGATGTGATGGCTAGGTTCGTTGCCATGGGCATATTGGCCGATTAAAGCTTCTTGCCCCTCGTGTTTGTTTGCGCCCACCATTTCAAGTGTGAAAAAGCGATCTAACCATTGCTCTAAACCGTTGCGTCCGCCTAGCTGCGCCATCAATCCTTCCGGGTCATGCAGGGCGGGTGTTAGTGTGTATTGATAGGCATTTGCTTCGGTATAGTCGCCTGGGTTGCCTAGCGGCGAGGTGGGCGTAATGGGATTGAACGGGCTGCGCCACGCGCCTTTGGAATCTTTACCGCGCATGGTCTGGGTTTGGTTATCAAAAAGTTGTTGATAGCCTTGCGCCCGTTTTTTGAAGCGGTCGGCCACGTCGGGCTTTCCTAGCATGGTCGCCACGCGTGCAACGGCATCGTCGCCCACGCCATATTCCAAGGTTTTCGAGACGGCTTCGCCATCCTCTTTGTCAAACGGCAGATAGCCCAAGGTGTCGTAATTGGTCCAATTCTGTTGCGCCCATTTGGCGGCATTGGGACGTTTGGCGGTAGAGGTTTCTATCATCGCCTGCAGTGCTTCATTCTGATCAAAACCTTTAAAGCCTTTGGCGACGGCATCGGCAATTACGGGCAGGGCGGGGTTGCCTATCATGGTCCAGGTTTCTTGCCCCCAAGCTGTCCACAGTGGCAAGTAACCTTGCTGCTGATGGTGGTCGAGCAGGGTTTGAATGAAGCCATCTACTCGTTCTGGGACGATGATGGTGAGTAAGGGGTGCACAGCGCGAAAGGTATCCCAGAGCGACAAAGTGCTGTAGTAATGTCCACCGCGCGCTCGCAAAACCGAGCCATTGGGGCCGCGCACGCGCCCGTCACTATCGGCAATATCGCTGGGGTGTAACAGCGTGCGATACAGGGATGAATAAAAAATTCTTTTCTGTTTTTCGGGCGCGGTGATGT
>JAIETO010000235.1 GCA_019745005.1 Burkholderiaceae bacterium | reverse complement strand
TGGTCAGTGGCGCAATGCTCAGAAGCGGAAATCGATACGCTCAATATCTTGCAAGCAAGCTTGTTGGCCATGCGACGTGCGGTTGAAGCACTTAGCGTTACACCGAGCTTGGCATTAATTGACGGCAATCGCTGTCCCGTAATGGCTGTGCGATCTGAAGCCATCATTAAGGGTGACGACAAGGTGCCAGCCATTTCCGCCGCCTCCATCTTGGCCAAAACCGCGCGTGACGAGGCTTTGGCGCAGTTGCATCTGCAATATCCCCAATACGCATTTGATCAACATAAAGGTTACCCCACCGCGCTACACCTAGCCCGCTTGCGCGAATTTGGCGTGTCGCCAGTTCACAGAAAATCCTACGCGCCTGTGCGGGCCGTGTTGGCGCTAGAAGAACCGTCCCGCATAACGGGCATGAAGTCGGGTAAGGATTAAATCTATGAAGCAGATTAGTTCGCGGGACAATCCGCAGTTCAAAGAACTCAAGCATCTCGCAACCAGCTCGCAAGCGCGCCGCCGCGAGCGAAAGACGCTGTTGGATGGTGCGCATTTGTGTCAAGCCTATTGGCAGCACCTTGGTGCGCCCCTCCTTTGCGTGGTAGCAGAAAGCAGTGTTCAACACACCGAAGTCGCTGACTTGCTCGCTTTATGCGAGAACGAGAATGTTCTCAGTCTTTGTTTGAGCGACGCTTTATATCAGCAAGTAAGCCAGGTGGAAAACGGCATAGGCATACTCTTCCTTATCGCAATGCCAGAGGCTGCGTTGCCAGGCTCTTTTTCAGCCACGGCGGTGGCGCTGGATAACTTGCAAGACCCAGGCAACATGGGCTCAATTCTGCGCAGTGCGGCCGCGGCCGGAATTCGCGATATCTTGTGCAGCCATGGAACGGTTTCCGCATGGTCGCCCAAGGTGATGCGTGGAGGCATGGGTGCGCACTTTTTGCTGAATATTGTTGAGGGCGTCGATTTAGCAAACGCTTTGCACTCGACGAGGACGCCAATTTTAGCGACCAGCTCGCACGCTCAAAAAACCATTTATCAGGCGAATTTAAATCAGCCCGTGGTTTGGCTATTTGGGCATGAAGGACAGGGGGTCGCTGACGAATTAATGGCGCTGGCAACACAGACTGTCACCATCCCGCAGCGCCCAGAAATTGAATCACTCAATGTCGCGGCCAGTGCTGCCATTTGCTTTTTTGAGCAAGTCAGGCAACAGCACTATTCTTAGTATTTTGCATACTCCCCTATTTTTCTATCAAAATTTCGTCGTCTCGCCTATAAATAAAGCGCATTGAGAGTGTTATTTGTTTTACTGCCTGCAGTATTGCTGTTTTAATTAAAAAAAGGCGTGAAAGTAAACTCGATTGAGCGCTTTTGAAGTTGCAAATCAAAGCGGCTAGTAACCTTAAGGTTTGAATACATCATGGATGCCACGCCGGAGTGAAGTATTCGTTGGACAAGACCTCGCTCGCAGCCTATAATTGTTGTGACAAGGTCTTTGCGTTGTTTCACGTGAGCGTGGGACTTTTTCAGTGTCAAACGGCTACAGACGCATTCGAGATGCTGGATAAGAATGTCTCTACTGCCGAGATGAATAGGTGCTAGCGTCAACAAATGGTGCTAGCGTCAACAAATCTTTTCCGCTTTTTCACGTATGTTTTCCAAAGGAGTTTCCATGAAAAATGTATTAATCGGTGCTGTTCTCGTTGGCCTGTCCGCTACAGTTTTGCCGGTATCCGCACAACTCACAAATGCACCGCCCACCTTGGCCGAACCACTGCTTAGAGTACCGACCGTTGACTATCGGAAAACTTGGGTGCAACTGGGCCAATTTTCCGTCTTGGCTGAGAAACCGCAGAACGGCGCAAAAGAAATTCACGCAACGTACACAGAGCGAAAGAATGTTGATGCCTATCTGAAAGAAGGTAAATTTCCCGACGGCACAATTATTGTAAAAGACGTGTGGGGAACTAAAACCGAAGCACTAACAACGGGCACCGTTAGTTATGCAGGTACCTTGGAGGGGCGTTTTGTGATGGTCAAAGATGCCGCGGGAAAACTTGGTAAGGGGCCGCGTTTTGGTGACGGCTGGGGTTGGGCTTTTTACAAAGGTGACGAACGCACAATGACAATCACCGATAATTACAAAACGAATTGCATCGCATGCCACGAACCTGCTCGAGAAACGGGGCTTTTGTACACGCGCGGCTACCCCGTTCTACAGAAGAAATAGCTGCGGTCTTTCTGTCTTCGATGGTGCGTCGTTGTGACGATTTTCGAGCATAGCGACGCGATTTTTCGACCTTGATTTGGCTTAGATCGCAATTTAACATCATCGAAATCAATAAACCCGTACGTCCACTTTAATCTCTTGCAAAATCGTCGTCGAAATTTCTTCGATTGATTTTGCAGTGGACGATAACCACCGAATACCTTCCCGCCGCATCATCGCTTCGGCTTCGTTGACTTCATAACGGCAATTTTCCAACGACGCATATTTGCTTCCTGGTCGACGTTCGTTTCGAATTTCCGATAAACGTTCTGGCGCTATGCTTAAACCAAAAATTTTTCCCTTGAATTCGGGTAAGCAGGAGGGTAGCTTGCCACGTTCAAAATCCTCAGGAATCAGCGGGTAATTGGCCGCTTTAATGCCGTATTGCATGGCTAAGTACAAAGTAGTCGGGGTTTTGCCCGAGCGCGAAACGCCGACCAAAATGACGTCCGCTTTGGCCAAGTTTTTATCCGATTGACCGTCATCATGCGCTAAAGAAAAATTAATTGCCTCGATGCGATTTTTGTACTCTTCCGTATCGGCAATATTGTGGCTACGTCCGACGGTGTGCGTGGACTTAATGCCCAATTCTTGCTCCAAGGGCGCTACAAAGGTTTGGATCAAATCCATGTGCAGCCCTTGCGATTTGAAAACTACGGCCGACAGCTCTGCTTTCACCAAGGTTGAAAAAACGATGGGGCGATTTCCTTCACGCTGGAATGCATCGTTAATCTTCCTCACCGCGTCATGGGCCTTATCGACAGTATCAATGAACGGCAGTCGAATTTGCTTAAACTTCAGGTCAAACTGCGTGAGCACCGAATGGCCGAAGGTTTCGGCGGTGATGCCGGTTCCATCAGAAACAAAAAAAACCGTGCGGTTTGCCGAAGGAAGTGGGGCTTGCTTGATTGTAGACATAGATAAGACGTGGTCAAAACAAGTAGGACTTATGCAAAACGGCGCCAGTGTTGTTGTGCTGCCTTGCTTTATAGGCGTACCGCCTGCGGCAGCACGTCTAGCTGGAACAATTTTGCGTAAGTCCTAACAAGATTAAAAATAGCGAAAAACAAATAATTACCAAATTTGAATCCGGCGCGCCGCCAATCTTGGGCGCTCAAGGTAAAATGTGGCATCGGATTTTTTTTGCTTTTCATTTGCTTTTGCATTTACGTTGTTAGTGCCAACGAAGAATAACAAGAAACTGCGCAAAGACGAAGCAACGTAGCGAAGCAAGGCAGCAAATCGAGACAGATTTCTTATCATCAAAACGAGGTTGTTATGACTAACGCAGCAAACGCCGAAGCAACTTATGTTGCTTCGTTTGAGCACTTACGCATGTCTGATGTGGAATCGGTCGGCGGCAAGAATGCATCTTTAGGTGAAATGATCAGCCAGTTGGCTTCGGCTGGTGTGCGGGTTCCCGGTGGTTTCGCCACAACCGCACAGGCATTTCGCGATTTTTTATCTTACCCGCAAGCAGATGGCAAAACCTTAGCGACGCGCATCGCTGATCGTTTAGCCTCATTAGATATCGATGATGTCAAAGAATTGGCGAAGGCAGGTGCGGAAATTCGTCAATGGATTATCGAAACGCCGTTCCAACCTCGTTTGCAAAGTGAAATAAAGACCTTCTACGACAAATTGGTGGCTGACTCATCTGCCGAAATGTCGTTCGCCGTGCGTTCTTCGGCAACGGCTGAAGATTTGCCTGATGCTTCTTTCGCGGGGCAACAAGAAACCTTTCTGAACGTTGTTGGCTTAGACAATATTCTTGACGCCATGAAGCAAGTATTTGCGTCCCTCTACAACGACCGAGCAATTTCTTATCGCGTGCATAAAGGATTTACCCATGCGGAGGTAGCTTTGTCCGCCGGTGTGCAGCGCATGGTGCGTTCAGATTTAGGCGCGGCAGGCGTGATGTTTACGATAGACACGGAATCTGGATTCAAAGACGTGGTTTTCATCACCTCTAGCTATGGTTTAGGTGAAACCGTGGTGCAAGGCGCTGTCAATCCCGATGAGTTTTACGTCCATAAACCCATGTTAGAACTGGGGAAATTACCTGTCATCCGCCGCAATATTGGTTCCAAGCTCATTAAAATGGAATTTACGGGCGAGGCAAAAGCGGGGCGGTCAGTCAAAACGGTGGATGTACCCATTGAGCAGCGCAATCGTTATTCATTGCAAGACCAAGAAGTGGTCGAATTGGCGAAATATGCAGTGATTATCGAAAAGCATTACGGCCGCGCCATGGATATCGAATGGGGCAAAGACGGTCGTGATGGCAAGCTCTACATTTTGCAAGCGCGCCCAGAGACAGTAAAGTCGCAACAAAAAGCTTCCGATGCACAGCTCAGATTTAAGTTAAAAGGTTCAGGAAATGTACTGACCTCTGGCCGTGCAATTGGTCAAAAAATTGGTGCTGGGCGTGTTCGTGTGATTCATGACCCATCTGAAATGGAGCGCGTGCAACCAGGCGATGTGTTAGTGGCGGATATGACCGATCCTAATTGGGAACCCGTCATGAAACGCGCTGCAGCGATTGTGACGAATCGCGGCGGACGCACCTGCCATGCGGCGATTATTGCGCGTGAACTGGGTGTGCCAGCAGTGGTGGGATGTGGTGATGCAACGGATACCTTAATTGACGGTACCTTGGTGACAGTGTCTTGTGCAGAAGGCGACGAGGGCAAAATCTACGACGGTTTGTTAGAGACGGAAATCAGCGAAGAAATTCGCGGTGAATTACCAAAACTGCCTCTGAAGATCATGTTAAACGTAGGCAATCCACAGTTAGCCTTTGATTTTCAATCAGTACCGAACGAAGGCGTGGGTTTAGCGCGCTTGGAATTCATTATCAATAACAATATTGGTGTGCATCCAAAGGCAATTTTGGAGTATCCAAATATCGACCCTGACTTGAAAAAGGCAGTGGAGTCGGTAGCGCGTGGACACGCGTCGCCAAAAGCATTTTACGTCGACAAATTAGCCGAAGGCGTGGCAACCATTGCTGCCGCGTTCTGGCCAAAGAAAGTCATCGTGCGCTTGTCCGACTTTAAATCCAATGAGTACAAAAAGCTCATCGGTGGTTCGCGCTACGAGCCTGATGAAGAAAACCCAATGCTTGGTTTCCGTGGCGCAGCGAGATACCTCGCGCCGGATTTTGCCGAATCATTTGAAATGGAATGTTTAGCCATGAAACGGGTTCGCAATGACATGGGTTTGACGAATGTCGAAATCATGGTGCCCTTCGTGCGGACGCTCAAACAAGCGGAAAAAGTCGTGCATTTACTGGCAAAAAATGGCTTAAGCCGTGGAGAAAATGGCTTACGCCTCATCATGATGTGTGAAGTGCCTTCAAACGCGATTTTGGCCGAAGAATTTCTCGAACATTTTGATGGTTTCTCGATAGGTTCAAACGATCTCACGCAATTGACTTTAGGTTTAGATCGCGATTCAGGCATGCCTTTATTGGCAGCCGATTTTGATGAGCGTGACCCAGCCGTGTTGGCAATGCTAAAGCGCGCCATTTCCGCTTGCCGTAAGCTCAATAAGTACGTTGGAATATGTGGGCAGGGGCCTTCAGATCATCCCGATTTTGCGGAATGGCTGATGAACGAGGGCATAGAATCAATTTCATTGAACCCCGATTCGGTCATCGACACTTGGCAGAAACTTGCCGCAGTGGTGAAATAAATAGGGCTACGGACACTCACCGCAGAGCCGCAAAGGTCGCAGAGAAAAACTTTATCTTTGCGGCCTCTGCGGCTCTGCGGTAAGACGTTTGGCTTTACGTGTATCTCATCGACACCCAAACTGAACATAGCCAAAAGCTGTTGCGCAAATTTGCACTTAAAAAAATGCGCCGAACGCGTTTTTGAGCTAGTGGAAAACCTCGTTGCATTTGTCCCAAAAATGCAACGAGGTTTTTTTACGTCTAAATTACCGATGAAACCGTTCAGGCGTAAAGTGACAATATCGTCAATGTTTTGAAATAGGGGAAGTAAAGATGAGTGCTTGGATGATTTGGCTGTCGTTGGCAGGTTTGGTGGTGATTCTCGAGTTATTTACGGGAACATTTTATTTGCTCATGATCGCACTCGGCCTCGTTGCCGGCGCATTAACGGCTTTGTTTCATGGCAGCGGCGAGATGGCGTTGATTGTTGCCGCAATCGTTGGTGCTACGACGACTACGCTTTTGCACAAGAGCAAATACGGCTGGAAGCCCAGCAAAAATGCGGCACGCGACCCCAACGTCAACATGGATATTGGACAAACCATCACGGTGACGGACTGGCAAGACCAAGGAAATGGTCGGCATGTCGCACGATCCATGTATCGCGGCGCGATGTGGGACGTTGAATTGGAGCACGCGGCGGCTTACTCTGGCGTGTTTGTGATTCAGGAAATACAGGGTAGCCGCCTGTTAGTTAGGCCCAGTTAGTGCGGTAAAAATGTCTTCCATTGAGCGCAGGACGGTGTTGGTTTTTTATTGATGTTGTGAGATTTTTAAAAATAGGGAGTTGATATGGGCAGTTTTGGCGGTGTTGCTTTAATTTTGTTCGTTTTGGCCTTGGTTTTTGTACTGAAGACCATCAATGTGGTGCCACAGCAGCATGCTTGGGTGGTTGAGCGTTTGGGTAAATACCATGCAACTTTAGGCCCTGGTTTAAACATTGTTGTTCCGTTCGTTGATCGGATTGCGTACAAACATATTTTGAAAGAAATTCCCTTAGACGTGCCACCACAGGTCTGCATCACGCGGGACAACACACAGTTGCAAGTCGACGGGATTTTGTATTTTCAAATTACGGATGCGATGCGAGCTTCCTACGGCTCGTCAAACTACATTGCCGCTATCACACAGTTAGCGCAAACTACATTGCGTTCCGTGATTGGTAAGATGGAACTGGATAAAACCTTTGAAGAGCGTGACCATATCAATACCACCATCGTCAATGCGATTGACGAGTCGGCAGCGAATTGGGGTGTCAAGGTATTGC
The DNA here is from genome assembly GCA_019745005.1 of Burkholderiaceae bacterium. Taxonomy (GTDB): domain Bacteria; phylum Pseudomonadota; class Gammaproteobacteria; order Burkholderiales; family Burkholderiaceae_D; genus Undibacterium. The sequence continues at coordinate 4,123 of JAIETO010000235.1, read as the reverse complement.
GCTATGAGATTAAAGACTTAACACCACCGAAGGAAATTTTGCACGCCATGCAGGCCCAAATTACAGCAGAGCGTGAGAAGCGTGCATTGATCGCCGCTTCTGAAGGCCGTAAGCAAGAACAAATCAACATAGCAACAGGTGAGCGTGAAGCCTCGATTGCCAAATCTGAAGGTGAAAAACAGGCGTCGATTAATCGTGCGGAAGGGCAGGCAGCGGCTATTTTAGCCATCGCGGAAGCGAGTGCAGAAGCGCTGCGTAAAACCGCAGCCGCAATTCGTGAGCCGGGCGGGTCTGATGCGGTGAATTTGAAAGTCGCCGAGCAATACGTTTCCGCTTTTAGCAATCTTGCGAAAACCAATAATTCCATCATTGTGCCGGCCAACTTAAGCGATATGAGTGGCCTGATCGCAGGCGCGATGCAGGTTGTGAAATCGCAAAAAACTGCGGGTTTGTAATTTCTTAGCGTAGATAAAAAAAGAACCTTTTTTGCTAAAAGCGAGAGAGGTTTTTTTGAAAAGAATTCGACAACTAATTGATTCAGTCAGGTCATTTTTATGAAAATTCGAGCGTGGATTTTTCTAATTCTTGTTTGTAGTTCTACCCTTGCTGTTACCCTGTTGAACATCCATTCTGCCGAGGAAGTACCGAATTTGGTCGCGACGAATGTCGAAATTGAGTTGCAATTCGACTTCTCCTTCTTGCCCGAGCTGAGAGATATTTTTGCAGGCTATCGCCAACTTTTCGTGTTGTAGGCGCAGTCTATTTCGTCAATTTTAACGCTTACAACAGAGGCTAACCGATCGAAGCGTGCGGCGACCTCGCTGCTTGTAATTGTTAAGTGCGTTTTTCAGAGACGCGAACAAAATATTCCCTTGTTTTTGGAAGGTGTTCCGGCGAAACCCAATAAATATTGCGATTGATGAAATTTAATGTTCTGGTCATTGACCCGCCATAAGGATAATGCGGCCGAATTTTGATGGAAGTTTCAGTGCAACTCAGAATCTCATATTTGTATTCGAGATCCTCAAAAACGAAGTCATATTGCTTGCCGTTCACAGTGACTTTTAAGGTTGGGGCACCATGATCATGAATTGATGTGTCTGCGTAGGTAAGTTTCAAAATACCAAGAATTTGTTCGAGAAGCTCCGTTTGCGGTTGGGTGGCGCCAATGAGCTTATTGTTGTAGTCCATGCTTAATTCTTTAGAGGATTGCCAAGTTCCATAGATATCGGGACATGCAATTGCTTGTTGACTTATGAAGAGAGCAAGTAGTGCGTGCAGAAGTTTCATGACGTACGAAACGCTCAATTTGACGCCGTTTGCACGATCATGGGCTCGAACAAATCTTTGAATTGACTTGGCTGCGAGCGCAAATATTGCGGTGGTACTCTCACTTTGCCACCAAGCTGTGCGGCGGCGTGCCACACCCAATGTGGATCGTAAAGAATTCCTCGCGCGAGTGCCACCATGTCCGCCTGCTCTGACGCGACGATTTTTTCCGCATGCTCGGCTTCTGTAATGAGGCCAACTGCAATGGTTGGAAGACCCGTTGCGCGTTTGATTTGTTCGGCAAACGTCACTTGGTAACCAGGCGCAGGAACTATCGCCTGCTGCGTTGACAGGCCACCGCTTGATACATGAATGAAAGAGCAGTTGAGTTTTTTAAGTGCGTGCGCAAACGCGATACATTGTTCTATTTCCCAACCGCCGGGTACCCAATCGGTGGCAGAAACGCGAATTCCCAGCACATAGTCAGCAGGCAAGACAGCGCGCATCGCCGCAAACACTTCTAAGGGAAAACGCAGTCGATTTTCTAAATCACCGCCGTATTGGTCGTCGCGATGGTTGGAAAGTGGTGATAAAAATTGATGCAGCAAATAGCCGTGTGCCGCATGAACTTCGATTGCATCGAATCCAAGGCGATGGGCGCGAATTGCCGCGTCCACGAATGCCGTCTTTACGCGTGCTAGACCCTCGTCGTTCAACGCGCTTGGAGCAATTGCACCTTCATTAAAGGCAATGGCGGAGGGTGCGCAAGTCTGCCAGCCACCTTCTTTTTCGCTAAGCGTTTTGCTGCCCAACCAAGGGGTGTTGGACGACGCTTTGCGGCCCGCATGACCGAGTTGTATGGCAATCGGCATATCTGAATAGGCGCGAAGTGATTTCAGCACGCGTGCCAAGGCTCGCTCACTATCGTCTGACCACAGCCCTAAATCTGCTGGCGAAATGCGCCCAATGGCTTCAACTGCCGTTGCTTCAATACACAGCAAGCCAGCGCCAGACAAGGCTAATGCGCCCAAGTGAAACATGTGCCAGTCACTTGCGCAGCCATCAATGGCGGAGTATTGGCACATGGGTGCAATCGCAATGCGATTTTTTAGGGACAGATTACCCAGTTGGTAAGGGGAAAACAGTGTGCTCATTAATTTGCTACCTTTTTGCTTTATCTTTTTTAGGTCTTACGACAAGTGCATCTCACGCCGGCGCAGTTTGCCATTTATTTTTTCTATGCGACGCCAACTACTGTTGTCGTTGAGCGTAATCCAACGGCGCTCTTCGCTACGATAGAACCAATCTTTATCTTGCTGGAAATACACTTGGATGTCTTTGGCCTCCAAAATGTTTAAGATTTCATTGCCATGCGCACGGATGTCGTCAAAATCCGTCGTGGCCTTCTGCCCCATTTCGCTGTACAGCGTATTAAGTTCCAAAAGCATGGCATTTAATTGCGGCGAAAGCTGTTTCACGTTAAGGCCGATTTTCTTCGCTTCCGACAACAGTATCGGGTAACTATGCGACGGGTACTTTGAATTTAAAGTGGCGGCGATTTGATGCGCTTTCTCCTCATCATTGATGTGGTAAGCAAGTAGTTCTCGGCAGAGCATGATCGACAATGACTCGGCACGATCAATCGCGCCTATCACCAAAGGATGGACATAGTTAAACAAGCTCTTGTATGGATTTTCAATCTCGTTGCCTTGTTCAGCGCGCCACAGACGTATGGTTCGGTTTAGCTCGTCAAGGCTGACGCTAACCCGGTTATTGTCACGATCAATCGGCGAAAGAGCGTGGTTTAAGGAGGTGTCAACCGCAGTCAAATAGGCTGTTGGCCCCATCAAAATTTCATTGGCCCCAAGGGTGATCATGGTTGCAGCGGACGCACATTCCAAGGGCACCAAAGCGACCAAATTTTTGCAATGCTGGCGCAACAGACTGACTAAGCGCAGCGATACTTGCCCGCTCCCGCCATCCGATTTAATGAAGAAGTAAATCGTCTCATGTTGACCGAGTTTTTCGAGTACTTCATAAAGCGCTAGAACATCGTTAGAACAAACCGAACCACGTTCGTTGTTCCAATAGCAGACCAGCGGACCGCCAAGAAGGGCGGACACATTTTTAATCACGGTTTGTGTTTTAGAAAATAAAACAGGGGGCTGTTTTATTTTTGGTTGTTCTTGCTTTTCAGTGTCTGTCATATTGTCGAATGTTGTTAACTTTGATGGCACGCAAAATTTGGCGGCTTAAATATTGCAACAAGAAAAACTTTAATTAGGCAACGATTGTATTGCGAATTGGCGATATATTCTAACTTTAGCAACGAATTGCTGTCGCGGAATCGCCTCGTGCTTGGAGCCCGCTACTAAATCACCATTATTAACTCTACCTATTTTTGTCGGCGAAAAAAGGAGACTCATGATTACAAAAGAAAATTTCCCCATTGAGGGTGGCTGTACCTGCAAGTACGTTCGTTACCGTATGGAAGAGGCACCTATGTTTGTCAATTGCTGCCATTGCACTTGGTGTCAGCGCGAGAGTGGCTCTGCGTTTGCTTTGAATGCGATGATAGAAAGTGATCGCCTAACGACGATAAGTGGCACGGTGGAACAAGTGCACACGCCCTCCAACAGTGGTGCTGGGCAACAGATTTTTCGTTGCCCTCAATGTCGTGTCGCGCTCTGGAGCTACTATGCGGGAGCTGGGAGTTTGATCAGCTTTGTGCGTGTCGGCACGCTTGATTCACCTCAGCTTTTCCCGCCCAACATACATATTTTTACCGCTTCAAAGCAACCTTGGGTCATACTACCAACGGATGTGCCAACGGTGCCTGAATACTATGACCGCA
>JAIETO010000158.1 GCA_019745005.1 Burkholderiaceae bacterium | reverse complement strand
AATGCACAAGTGCGCTTAGGCACATCGACAGTGATGGTGAGTGAGTCGTCTCCTAGTTACCCAGCGATGGCAGCGCCGTTTTACTTGTACGTGGCAGATGCAGATGCAGCGATGGAGCGAGCGTTGGCGCAGGGTGCGCAGTTGGAGATGGTGGTGGGAGACAAACCCTACGGCGACAGACAAGGCGGGGTGCGCGATGCGTGGGGCAATATTTGGTGGATTTCGCAGCGTCTAATTACTGGCGCTTACGATTGATGAAATAGGGTACTGATAGGAGTAATTTTTTATTACGCCTATTAATAAAGCGCAAGTTGCATCAAAATTTTTATTTTTAGTGGAGTATATGATTTTTTGCCGCTTTCAATTTTGATGTTTATCAAGACAAACGAGTTTGAGCCCATCGCGCTAGAACCAAACGCTTGCTAGTTTTTTGAGATACAGGCAAAGGCAGAAACCTCACCGCAGAGCCGCAGAGGACGCAAAGAAGAGACCTTTGCACAACTTACTGCGCAGCCGAATTTTGTGTTTGCGATATTCTCTGCACAGTCGTACAGGTGCGCTTCTCAACGCAAACTCGACCGCTCGCTACAGTTGTGCAGAGGTATGAAGGTTTTCTCTGCGACCTCAGCGGCTCTGCGGTGAGACTTTAGTGAGACTTTAATTCGATAGCCATCAACAGAGCATTCAGACCGATCATAAGCTTGATCGGCATTCGATTTGCGTATCGCCGTTTTAGATCAAAGTTCAATACCCCAAAGCGCGCCCGTCAGGATTGCGTGGATCTGAAAAGGCTTCGAAGCCGTCTTCCTTAATTTGTATGGTTTGGGTTTTGCCCATCGGTCGGGCAATGCGGATTTGGTGACCTTTCTGCAGCAAGATTTGTTGCGTATCGAGGCTTACACCCCGTTCCATACGAATGAAATCTGGTTCCCATTGATGGTGCATACGCGGCGTGAGCGTGGCTTCTGCGACGTTTAAGTCATGGTCAATTACGTTCAGAATAATCTGCAAAGTCGTGGTGATAATGCGGCTGCCGCCCGGCGTGCCTGTCACGAGGAAGGGCTTGCCGTCTTTGAGCACAAACGTTGGCGACATCGAGCTCAGTGGGCGCTTGTTCGCAGCGACGGCGTTGGCTGTGCCACCGATTAAACCAAATGCATTCGGCACGCCTTCTTTGATGGAGAAATCATCCATCTCGTTATTCAAGGTAATGCCTGTACCTGTGGCAACGATACCGCTGCCGAAGAGTAAATTGAGCGTGTAAGTGGTAGCGACTAAGTTGCCTTTGCTATCTGCCACCGAGTAGTGCGTGGTTTGATCGCTTTCATACGGCAATGGCTTGCCAGGGCGTATGGTTTCAGATGGCGTAGCGCGGTCTAGGTTAATTTTTTTGATCAGCTCTTTCGCGTAGGCAGGCGACGTCAGACCTTTGACAGGGACTTTAGTAAAGTCGGGGTCGCCTAAATATTCGGAGCGATCGGCATAGGCCAGCTTCATGACTTCTGCCATTAAGTGAATGTTTTGCGCGCTATTGAGGCCTTGCTGCTTGAGCGGATAATTTTCCAGCATGTTGAGCATTTGTACGATGTGTACACCACCGGAACTGGGTGGTGGCATGGCAACGATCTGGTAACCGCGATAATTGCCGCGCACCGGTTCGCGCTCCACCGCTTTGTAATTCTTGAGATCAGCCATGCTCATCAAGCCTTGGTTGGCCTGCATTTCTGCGACAATCTTCTTGGCAATCTCACCTTCGTAAAATGCCGCCGGACCTTGCGCGGCGATGAGCCTTAGCGACTTCGCTAAATCTTTTTGCACCAGTATTTCGCCTGCACGCAGGGGGCGGCCGTCTTTAAAAAAGATCGCACGACTGGCTGGCCATTTTCCTAAGTGCCCTTTACTACCTTCCAAAATTTCAGCCATGTGGGGCGTAATTTCGAAGCCTTGCTCAGCCAGTTTGATAGAAGGCTCAATCACGTCTTTCAGTTTTAAAGTGCCGTACTTGCTCAGGGCTAAGGCCATACCAGCGACCGTGCCAGGTACACCGACTGCTTGATGGGTGAAAATGGATTTGCCCCGCACGACATTGCCATTTGCATCTAAAAACATATCGCGGCTGGCTGCTGCCGGAGCCAGTTCACGAAAATCAATTGCCGTGTCTTTGCCGGTTTTTGCATCGTGAATCATCATGAAACCGCCACCACCGATATTCCCTGCGCTTGGTAACACCACGGCCAATGCAAAACCCACGGCGACTGCGGCATCCACGGCATTACCACCGCGCTTCAAGATGTCTAGACCAATTTGGCTGGCCAAGCCATGCTCGCTGGCGACGATGCCATGCTTGGCTTCGATGGGTCTGACGATGTCGTAACTAGTGTCGTAATTGATGGGCAGGGCCGCAGGGCTGGCGGGCGCGGGCGCTTGCTTTTGCGCATAGGCGAACTGGCTCGTAAGGCTGCCGGCTAAGGCTAAACTCAGGCAGAGCGTTCTTAATGCTGGCAGTGCGGGCAATTTGAATGAGGGCAGGTGCACGTTTGCTTCCTTGATTCGAGTTAAGCGTCGAAAGGCGATTGTTCTTTGGTACAGCATCATAACAATGATTCAGTTCACTGATCTAGCAAGGAAAGAAACCAGTTGAAGGAAACTCACTAGCCGAGACCTCTGCACAACTGTAGCGAGCGGTCGAAGTTTGCGTTGAGTAGCGCACCTGTACGACTGTACAGCGAGCATCGCAAACACAAAATTCGGCCGCGCAGTAAGTTGTGCAGAGGTCTCTAGCCTAGATTGTGAAAATGTCTTCAGAAGTAAGAAAGCCGCCCGAAGGCGGCTTTCTTAGGTGCTGACAATACGTCTAAATTACTTCTTGGCAGCAGGTGCGGCAGCAGGTGCAGCGGCTGGTGTTTCAGCAGCAGCGGCAGTTGCGCCAGCAGGCACAATAGCGATAGCAACGGTTGCGTCGTCACCGTGAACCACGGCTGTAACGCCTTTTGGAAACGCCAATGCGGAAACGTGCAGAGATTGGCCAGCTTCCATTTTCGACAAATCAACTTCGATGAACTCAGGCAAATCGGCTGGCAAGCAGCTAATGTCCAAATCAACCAACACGTGGCTGATGACGGCGCCGTTCAATTTCACCGCTGGTGATACGTCCGCGTTCACGAAGTGCAAAGGCACTTTAACGTGGATTTTTTTGTTGATATCAACGCGTTGGAAATCAGCGTGCAAAACGAGTTGTTTGTAAGCGTGGACTTGGAAGTCGCGCAACAATACTTTTTCTACTTTGCCATCTACATCCATGTCCAAAATCGAAGAATGGAACACTTCTTTTTTCAATGCGTGGTACAAGGCATTGTGGTCGAGTGTGATAGCGACGGGGGCTTCTGTGCCGCCGTAAATGATGCCTGGTGTTTGGCCAGCATTGCGCAGGCGGCGGCTCGCTCCGGTCCCCTGTTCTTTGCGTGCAAATGCGATTACTTTCATTTTAATACTCCAAAAATTGCAAATTCAACGGTTGTCGTTTTTGCGTTGTGAATCTCCCGCGACCAGGAGATGGTAAAAACTTCGTTGAGTTATTCAACGAAGCGAAAAAAATCTTAGGCTTAGTCGGTAAATAAGGACATCACCGACTCGCCTTTAGTAATACGGCGGAAGGTTTCTGCCAACAAACTATCGCATGACAATTGGCGAATTTTTGTACAAGCCTTGGCGATATCCGATAGAGGTATCGTGTCGGTGACGACTAATTCATCCAAGGTTGATGCGGCAATGCGCTCAATGGCTGGGCCGGACAACACTGGGTGCGTGCAATACGCTAAAACTTTTTTGGCGCCGCGCTCTTTCAATACTTCAGCGGCTTTCGTTAAGGTGCCTGCGGTGTCGACCATGTCGTCCATAATCACGCAATTACGGCCTTCAACTTCCCCAATAATATTCATGACTTCGGAGACATTGGCCTTGGGGCGGCGCTTATCGATAATCGCTAAATCGCAGCCCAAACGCTTTGCCAAGGCTCTGGCGCGCACTACGCCGCCTACGTCTGGCGAAACGACCAATAAATCGTCGTAATTCTTCGATACTAAATCGCCCAACAAAATGGGTGAGGCGTAAATGTTATCAACGGGAATATCAAAAAAACCTTGGATTTGGTCGGCATGCAAATCCATAATCAGCACGCGGTCAACACCGGCTTCTTCCAACATATTTGCGACAACCTTCGCCGAAATCGCTACCCGCGCAGAACGCGGGCGCCGATCTTGCCTTGCGTAGCCAAAGTAAGGAATCGCGGCGGTAATCCGTCCGGCAGACGCCCGTTTTAGCGCATCCACCATCAACATGATTTCCATCAAATTGTCGTTGGTGGGGGAGCAAGTTGATTGCAATACGAACACATCTTTGCCGCGCACGTTTTCGTTGATCTCGACCATCACTTCGCCGTCTGAGAACTTCGACACGACTGCTTTGCCCAGTGGCATGCCCAGTTGTTTCACAACGCCCGCTGCTAAGGCGGGATTGGCATTGCCAGTGAAGACCATCATGTTGTCGTGTACGTGTGCCATGCATCCACCTGTTGACTGTAAGTTAAAGGGTGAGGATTGGGCTTGAATTCGCCATCAAGTAGCATCCGAAACTTCGGTACTTCGCTAAGGTTGTTGGCAAAATCTTGCGTAATTCCTAAGGGTGCTAAAAACCAAAAAGCCGCCGCATCATTTTATGCGGCGGCTTTGTGTTAATGGCAGGGGAAAAAGGATTCGAACCTTTGCATGCCGGAATCAAAATCCGGTGCCTTAACCAGCTTGGCGATTCCCCTACACAACTGAGCGCTTGAACAATTTTGCATCTAATGAGTGCCGCTATTCTAGCGTTTATTCCCGCGATCACTGCGACTCATTCGGTTTAAATTAATTCCAAACAAATTCTTTAAATTACTTCTCAACAACTGATGTCTTACGCTAGTGCTTTGCAGTCAATTCAAAACACAATTTTAATCTTTTACTAAGCTACGCATTGGGTGTTCATGGAGCGATTTTGCTATCCATGCTTGCCACTTTTGCGGCACTTGTTGACTAACTTGCTGCGCAACTGCTTCGGAGTCAAACGCGCAAAATACACATGCGCCAGAACCAGTCATCATCGCGTTTCCGTATTGCGCTAACCACTCTAAAGCGTCTTTGACTGCAGGGAAAAGCGTACTTGCTACAGCTTGCAAATCATTTTTCCAATTATTTTTTAGGCGATTGGAAAAGTCCGTTATTCTGACTGGTTTAGTGTCCCTTGTCAACTCTTTCGCAGAAAAAATAAGTGGCGTTGGCACCTGCACGCCGGGTTCGATGACCACATACCATTGCTTGTTTGTGCTTAAGGCCTGTAATTGTTCTCCCACGCCTTCAGCAAACGCGTTTTGGCCGAAAATGAAAAACGGCACATCGGCACCGAGTTGCAGGCCAAGCTCCATCAGTTCTCGGCGATTTAAGCCGCATTGCCAGAGGTGGTTTAATCCAATCAGGGTGCTTGCCGCATCAGACGAGCCGCCGCCCAAACCACCGCCCATAGGAAGGCGCTTCTCAAGTTGCAAATCGGCGCCGAAGTGCGTGCCAGTGTTAGCTTTGAGAAGTTGTGCGGCGCGAATGATTAAATCCTGCTCTTCCGGCACACCGAAATCACTTGCGATGCGCCGAAGCGCACCGTCTGAGCGGGTGTTGATGTGGATGGTGTCGCCATAATCAAGCAATTGAAACGCGGTTTGAAGCAGGTGATAACCATCGTCGCGCCGCCCAATCACATGGAGAAACAGATTTAACTTGGCGGGCGCAAAGCAGCGCAACTCGTTCCCTTGCGTTGACATCGTTACAGCGCTTTCCATTGGTCGATCAGAATTTTGATGTTGATTTCGCCCAGTTCTGCCGTATCTCTGCGCAGGTCGATGCGTTTCGGGTGAGCTGGTGTGTCGTCGTAATTCCAAACCACGTAACGCAGTTGCCAGCCATCTGCCTCGGCTAGCGCGTTGTTTTGTGCGGGCACTGCCTGTGTAGCGCCATTTGCTGCTGTGACGAAGCCTTGCAGCCAGTCGCGCATGCCAGTCACGGGTAGGCTCCAGCCAAGATTTGTTTGTAATAAGCCGTCAAGCTCGCTGGCTATTTGTACGGGTTGGTCAGCGCGTTGCAAGCTCGCACCTTGCGGGTTTTTTTCTATGCGGGCAAGCGTTTGTCCGAGTGGTGAAATGAGATTCACCCGCACGTTTTCCCCGTCGTGCTGCCATTCAAAACCGCCCGTGATGATTTGCTCTTTCTCGTTTTGCATATAACGCACTGTGATGCGCCCACTAAGCTGGAGTGCGTCTGCATGGACTCGGGCAGCGTTGGTTTGTATTTGGGCTTGCGTTGGCTTGCTTCCTAGGCTGCTACATGCGCTTAAAAAAATAGGCATGGCTCCTATTAAAATTTTTAAGAAAATGCGGGAGTATATCGATTTTTCTCTTGTTTGCGCTTTTATGAAGGGCGGATTAGCCATGTTAATTCTTATACATAGGTTAGTACTATATTTTTTCATCATTCAAAAACAAGCTATGTTGATGCACTCTCTCGCGCGTTGCCTTGATCGAAAAAACGGCGCAAGTAATTGAAAGCTTATTGCTCACTGCTGAACCAGCAACTGGCATCGGTGCGCAATTAAAGACGCACATTCAAGCGCGTCAAGGTAAGGCGTAAGGTTTCGTTTTCTGGGTCTTTGGATTTTGCGTCGCGCCACAACTGACGTGCTTCTTCCTTGCGCCCAACGGTCCACAAAACTTCGCCAAGGTGGACGGCTATTTCAGCGTCTGGACGTATCTGGTAGGCGCGCCGCAATGCTTGTTCAGCGGCCGCGAAATCGCCCAGTTTAAACTTCACCCAACCCAAACTGTCGAGAATAAACGCGTCGTTAGGCGTCAAGCTCAAGGCTTTCTCGATCAACACCAGCGCTTCATCCAGCCGTTCGTTTCGATCTGCGAACGAATAGCCCAGCGCGTTGTAGGCATGCGGGCTGTCTGGCGCAATGGCAATGACACGCCGCAATGCGCTTTCCATTTCTTGGTTTTTTTTCTGCGACTCAAGTAAGAGCGCATAGTCGTATAACAAATCGGGGTTGTCTGGAAATTTTTCTAGCGCTTTCTTAAACACCTGTGCTGCTTCATCATTTTGCTTTGCGTTGCGCAGTAATTGCGCCTCGGTTTGTAGGATTTGAATTTGCTCGGCGTCGCTACTGAATTTGATGTTTTGCAATAGTTCGCGCGCTTGGCTCAGTTGTTTGTCGTTCGCGAGGAGTTGTGCGCGACGAAATTGGACGCTGAGCCACGCCGTGTTTCTGCCATCGAAGGCATCTACTTTCGCCAACCACGCCAAGGCGGCTTTTTGGTCTTTGCGCTCAAGGGCGATTTGCGACAAGTTCAGCAGTGCGGGTGTTGAATCGCGCTCTGGCACTGGGTTAGCGGCGATGGTGGCGAGATAGGCGTTGAATAATTTTTCGGCGCGATTAAAGTCTTTCAGCTCCATGGCAATCGCACCCAAGGTGTACAGCGCTGTTGCATCTTCTGGCTTGTCGCGCAGAATTTGTTCAAATTGGGTTTGCGCTTTTTCAAATTGCTTTAACTCAATCAAGATGCCGGCGTAGGCAAGTCGTATGTCGCGGGCATTGGGATTTTTTTCTAAAAATGCGCGCAAAGCGTCGGCTGCATCGGATTTTCCTGAGGCTTGTGCGATGGTCAAAATGCCGAGCTGCGAATCGGGTTGAATTTGCAAAACGATGTTTGCCTCTTTTAGAGCACGTTCATTATCACCATTCGTGTAAGCGCCTTGAGCAAGCGCTAAATGCGATTCGGCAAACGCGAGGTAGGGCGCTAGCAGTTGCTCTAAGGCGGCAAATCCGGCGGCTTTGTCGCTGCCCCGACCTAACAGTCGCTGCGCTTGCAACATTAAGGCGGCATATTGTTTAGGGTCCGCCTTTTTTAAGCGATTGGCGTAAATCGACTGGATTTCTGGCAAGTTGTTGCTGATTGCCATAAAGCCTAAATAATATTGCGCAGCTTCATTGGATTCTGGCGCTAATTCACGCCACAATCGAATTGCGGAGAGGGCTTCACTCGGCTGCCGCGCCGTTAAAGCGATTTCCGTCGCACGACGTGCCAAACGTGGGTCGCGGGTTTGCTGTGCGACGCTGAGTATGGTGACATACGCGGCTTGCCAATTGCCACGTTGAAAAGCGATTTCCGATGTCAAAATCTTGAACAAAATTTCGCTGGAGAGTTCAACGTCGGGCAATTTTTCATCCGAACTTGGCATGTTTGCCGTGCCACTGATGGCTTTCTCCGCTGCCAGTTCCGCTTTGGTTGCTTCATGTGCCTTGTCCATTTCTTCGGGCGTATGGGGCGCAAATTGCGGCAGCGTGGAACAAGCGCTTAGGCCTACACTCGCTACGAAGATGAGCGAGAGAGCGCGCAGCATGAATCTACTTATATTCACTGGGCGTGCTACTTTTTTTGCGGAGTGAGTAGTGACACGGTTTGTGCTAACCAACGAGGCAGAGATGTTGTTCAAAGTAGAATCCTGAGAGCGCAGAGTGTGAGCGAAGAAAAAACCTGATTTTACGCTGATGCTTAAAACCGAGTGCTAATCGTTTGGGTTTCCACTGACATTGCGCCAATTTGCCTCAAACTTCGTTGCGTCGCATAACTTAGCGTTGGCATTGCCGACACGAGTGTATGCAGAACTAAGGAAGCTCTGACTAAGTGTAGCGAGCGGCCAAAGTTTGGATCGAGAAGCGCACCTGTACGAGAGTACAGCGAGCATCGCAGGTTCAAAATTTGGTCGCGCAGTAACTTAATCAGAGTTTTCCTAAATTTTTATAGAAGAAAACATCATGCCCGAACTACCAGAGGTTGAAGTCACGCGACGCGGCGTTGCGCCACATTTGGAAGGAAAGATCGTGACGAAGGTCGTCACTCGTCGCAGCGGCTTGCGCTGGCCGTTTCCAGTTGATTTGGCTGAAAAGTTACAGGGACAACGCGTGCTCGCAACGGGGCGGCGTGGCAAATACCTTTTGCTGCATTTCTCTCACGGTAGTTTATTAATCCACCTCGGTATGTCTGGTCATTTGCGGATTTTGCCATCGATTTTGCGCGCTGCGAAGCATGATCATCTGGATATTTTGGTCGGTGAGCAAATGCTGCGCATGACCGACCCGAGGCGATTCGGCGCCGTGCTGTGGCACGGAAACGACGAAGGAGATCTTAATCAACACAGCTTGCTCGCGGGCTTAGGCGTTGAGCCTTTGGAAGACGCTTTTTCAGGCGAGTTTCTGTATCGGCAAACGCGTCAACGCAAAACAGCGGTCAAGCAAATGTTGCTGGCAGGCGACGTTGTGGTGGGTGTTGGCAATATTTATTGCTCTGAAAGCTTGTTCACGGCGGGCATTCATCCTAAAACGGCGGCGCATCGCATAAGCTTGCTGCGCTATCAAAAACTCGCGACCGCAATCCGGCAAACTTTGGCGGCGGCGATAGAGTTGGGTGGAAGCAGCCTGCGAGATTTTGTTGGCGCGCAGGGGCAAACGGGTTATTTTCAGCAAACCTACTTCGCTTACGATCGTGCCGGTTTGCCTTGCCGCGTATGCGGAAATCCTATTCGACAAATTAAACAAGGGCAGCGGAGTACCTTTTATTGTGTGAGTTGTCAAAAATAGGTCAGAATGTTAGATTCTTACAGGATTGCAATCAAATAGGACATACGCAAAATTGCTCCAGTGTTGTTGCGCTGCCTTGTCGTACATTAGTACTGCCTGCGACATCGCGCCTAACTGGAACAATCTTGCGTAAGCCCTATTACCTATTGCGCACCGTTATGCAGTATGCGTTTTTCGACGACGGCGCGCTTGCAGTAATGGCGACCAAAGAACAAACATTGTTAAGTTAGCAGCATATCTGAGGGTTATATGAGTAATTTGGTCCAAAAATTCCAAGAATATAGTGACTGGCGCAAAGGCGTTCTGGCTTCGCTTGATCAATATCGGAGTTGGATTAACGGATCTGATTTAGCGGATGTATCGGTTGACCAACGCCTTGCACGCTTATCCGAGCGCTTAATTGATGATAAATTGACCATCGCATTTGTTGCGGAATTTTCACGCGGCAAATCTGAATTGATCAATGCGATTTTTTTTGCCGATTATGGGCAAAGAATCCTCCCATCGTCGGCAGGTCGTACCACCATGTGCCCGACCGAATTACTGTACGACGAAACCATTCCACCTTGTATTCGCTTGCTGCCTATCGAAACGCGCAGCGAAGCGCAATCAACGATTGATTACAAAGGCCAACACAATATTTGGACCGTGCTGCCACTTGATATTCGCTCTGGTGACGGCATGCTCGACGCGTTCCGCCAAGTGAGTTTGACCAAAAAAGTCAGCAAAGAAAAAGCCAAGTCATACGGCTTGTTTGATGAGAACGACCCTGATGCGGCGCTGGAAGTAGACGAAAACGGCATGGTTGAAGTATCTCAATGGCGGCACGCGATTGTGAATTTCCCCCATCCCTTGCTCAAAGAAGGTTTGATCATCGTCGATACGCCAGGCTTGAATGCGATAGGTACGGAACCTGAATTAACCTTGAACCTAATTCCCAATGCGCATGCCGTGTTGTTTATTTTGGCTGCCGATACTGGCGTTACCAAGAGTGATATCGATGTGTGGCGCAATCATATTGGCGGTGGCGCAGGACGGATGGTGGTGCTCAACAAAATCGATAGCATGTGGGATGAATTGCGCACTGCGAATGAGATTGAAGAACAAATTAATACGCAAATCGAGAGCGTTTCGCACATGCTTGCACTCGATACGAAACAAGTGTTTCCTGTTTCTGCGCAAAAAGGTTTGGTCGCAAAGATTAATAAAGATGCGCCTTTATTAGCGAAAAGCCGCTTACCGCGCCTTGAATACGCGCTGTCAAAAGAACTGATTCCTTCTAAGCAGGAAATTATTCGCGCGCAGCTCAGCGCTGATATTCATGAAATTACGGCCACTCACCATGCAGTCATGGCCTCGCGCACGCGCAATGTTGTCGAGCAAATGATGGAACTCAAGAGCTTGCGCGGCAAGAACCAAAATGTCATCGAACACATGATGAAGCGCATCGAGGTTGAGAAGAAAGAGTTTGATCATAGTTTGATGAAAATGCAGGGCACGCGCTCGGTATTTACCCGTTTGTCGACCGAGGTATACACCAGCTTGGGCATGGATCTTTTGCGCGAAGAAATCAGCAAAACGCGTGAGGCGATGGAGAAGGCGCGTTTCTCTGCTGGTTTGAAGGATGCGGTAAAGCAGTTTTTTGGTGTGGTCAAAATGAATTTGATGGTGTCAAATAATAAGACCGACGAAATTTCTGAAATGATGACCATCATGTACAAGAAATTTTCCACCGAGCACGGCCTTGCGCTGACGGCGCCTATGTCATTTTCATTGAACAAATATATTTCCGAAATATCCGCGATTGAAGGCGTGTTTCAGAAACAGTTCAGCACG
>JAIETO010000316.1 GCA_019745005.1 Burkholderiaceae bacterium | reverse complement strand
AATAACAACCGCTGACCCGCACGCAGTGAAAATTGCGGCAGCAAATTTATATGTAATCAAGGATGACGCCGCCCAAAATTTCAGCGCGTAGATGATATTAGCAATAACGAAATCGCACGCACTGCTCGGTGCCATATCAGCAATGTTAGACCTTCAAAACAATGGCATCTTGCACAATGTCAGAGTCTTTTCTCTGTTTACGATGCGTGCGAATGAAATGGACTATTTGCATCCATTCGCGCAGCCGCTTTTCGCGGTTGAACCATTGATGATGCAGATTTCACATTGGGCGAAACTAACTATCTTATGCGTAGCGAATGCGTCAAAACCGTCGACCGCTCCAAGGCGCGCAATCGCCCACGTAATTGTTTGGAAATATTCCCATACCTTCCGTTTGAACGACACCACTGTTTCTATCAATGACTATCGACGTCGAGGCCACGGGTGTGCCGCCAAAGGCCTTTGCCAGATCGGCAAATTCATTGGCTTTGCGTTTGTCACTGTCGCTTAAACCTGATTCGGAAGGCTTCCGTAATGCGCGGATGGCCGCAGAATCAACGCGCACGGTGTCCATCATCTCGATGGGGGTATCCAATATACGTTGTCGCGTAATCTGCCCATTCTTGAAAGTGACCCAATCCTGCCCTGTGCTGTTTCGTACCGATACTTGCTGAGTCTGTTCGTCAATTACAAAAATATAGCTTTGACCGGTCTGCATCTGACACAGCAGCTTTAGCGAACCAGAAGGAGGTGAAGACGAGTTCGCGCTGTTCACGCCACTTGATGCTGCTGGCTGCGCACCTGCAATGTTTTGTCCAGGCTGTTGCCGTGCAGGCAGCCTATTGTCATCAAACCAGACGCCTGCGGTTTCGATGTCGCGTTTACTTGCTTCTGACCCGAGACTGCACTTAAATGCAGAGCCAACACTGTTTGGTGGAGCGAGTGCCGCACAGGAACTTAATGCCTCCTCCCGCGCTGCTTGCTCGTTACTGCCATATCCAAATGAGCATCTGGCGTTGCCATTGCAAGCAATCGCTCCAAATCCCGGGCGGGGTTGCTGCTCGAGCGTGTCACACTGAATCGAGTTCGATCCTCTTGGATACTTCGATGCTCTTGCTTCAAGGAGCGCCTTACACCCACTCACCGCAGCATCATCCGCCTCCTGCTGAGTGCGATATCCAGACGCAATAAACATCGAAGCACGAGGGTTTGCTTTCGACATGGCAACTGCCGTATACGCGCATGAATCCGGTATGGCCAAGAAAAAGGGCACAAATACTAGCCCGATATGCATGAAGTTTAGGCGCATCTAAGCTCCAAAGTATCGAAAATGATGGCAGATAAATTTAACCTTGCACTAACGATGCTGCGACAACCAGTTCAACGCATAATACAAGGTGTGATGAGCGAAAGCGAAATCGCACGCATGGAATCATGTAACAACAACGCAGCTAGATGTAGATAAATTGCGTCTTTCAACGATAAGTGTCTCAGTGTATTTGCAATATACACGAATACAATTGGGCAGTTTGCACCCGCGCTCGTTTTTTGACGATTCCATACGGCGGGTCGCGACCCGCCCTACGCGGGCTGCCTACCAACCATAGAAGCTGCTTTCTGAGCGAATGCGATTTGGTTCAATGTACTCGTTCGACATGTAGCCGCTCTCTACGTAAGTGCTTGAAGAAAGTTGACTTCCGTTTTCAAGCACGGCTTCGACTGTAAATTCACCTTCACCGCAGACCAAGAACTGAAACTTTCGAGATTCGCCAACTGCGAGGGGCTTGCCGCTCCTGAATGCAGTGCCTTCAGAAGCGCAGCTTCCGTAGCGAAGATTCACGGCACGCAACGGTGCTGATGTGTTGTTGTGCACGGCAATCGTGACAAGAGGAGAACCCCAACCTCGCTTACTCGCCGTATGCGCGCCAGCAATAAAACTGACGCTGATAGCGAGAACGATGAGAACTGGTTTTAGGAATTTGCGAGCCATGCGTTCTAACGGAGCGGTGAGCCATTGGGATTGATCGCCTCTTCATCACGCCTCGTCGGGTAGTACTTCATTTTCGCGTCAAGCTCGAAGAACAAGATGCCATGAATAACCATGGCATCCCGCTTCGGAATCCGGCGTGTCCAGATCCGCTTAAATACCGCGCCTAGCTCTTTACCCGGTTCCCGCGCGTAGACTTCATCGATAAAAGCGACGTCTTCTCCAAGCGGAAAAATAAGCGAGAGCTCTTCGTCGGTTGCTTGAAAGATGTCATACACCGAGTTGATTGCACCGTCGATGACTTGGATGCTCTTCATGGGTTCTAACGCTCACTTTGACCGGCACCGCAGGCGTCGGTATCGAATGACAAGTTATCTTCATTTACAACCATCACATATAGCTTTCCAAGTAAGCCAACCGATATCCTCAGTTTGCTCTATGTTTAATGGATAGACTGGGTGACCTTCTAAAGATATGTGGAGTTTCTTGAGCCATTCATGCGTGTCGTTTACATACCAGATCCATTCCCTTCGCCCATTTCCAGTAATCACAGCCATTAGAGCACCGTGGCCAATATTGTCCATTTGATCTAATGCGTCATCGAATCTAAGTTGTTGTTCATTTTGTTCGTTAGATGGCATTCCACTTGGGTTTTTTATTTCATATTGCCATAAGATGCTAAGAAGATACGGATATTCAGGCAAAGAAACACCTACTGGAACGCCTGCTCTGAATCTATACAAAATCGGCATTTCATCTTGAAGACCTTCTGCGATGGTCCAAGTGTCATCAACATCTTTTTCTACGTTTTTCTTCTTTATGAAATCTAGTACTCCCATCGCAGTCTCCATTGAATATAACGTTCGCGCTCAGCGAGCGGCAAAAGGTTAAACCTGATTTTTAGCCGACCGTTTGTTCTTCGAAATGAGCACTTCGCCTAGCGGCTCATCGGGCGACTTGCGCCATTGTCGCGGCTTGGTTGCCCGCATAGTATTCTCGACCACATCCATTTGATCGATGTTAGTTGCAACAACTGCTTTTGCTAGCACTGAATCTTGTGCATGACGCTGGGACCGAATGTCGAGCGCTTTCGACAAGGGAATGTTCTTCCGCGAAGACTTGCTGTTCTCGCCGTATGTATTCCGGCGGTCCTTGGCGTAGCTCAATTGCTTCTTCTGTTGGGGCGTCATTAGGTTCAACGTTTGAATTCAGCCGGCCGTGGTCGGCTGCAATGAATGGTTAGCCATTTGAGAGTATGCGGTCAATAGCTTTAACTCTTGAGTTCTTTGGGCAGAAGATTTTAAGAGTTTCAGAATGCGAATTGACGGTTCCCCACTCTCGCAAGACGCTCCAATTCGGCATATCTTCCGAATCTTCGCAGGACGGACTAACCGCGAAAGACCAGTGCCCGCTGTAAAAGCAATGTATTAAGACACCGTCCCCTTCATCAGGAGGGGAAATCTCAAGTGTTGCGACGTAGCCGCCATCGTGAAGCTTTGGATGGCTCGTAACGTTAAATTCATCGCTTTCACCGCCGATGCCTTTGCAGCAGATCATCCGATCACTTGCACCCCAAAAAACTGCGGGAGATTCGGTTGGATCTTGAGTTTTTTTTGGATCGGCCTTTGATTTTCCGAAGAGCATGCGAGGTCCTTGTGGCTAACGTAAATTTATATGACAGGTTTGCATATTAACGTGGCAAACAGAAATAAACAATTCTGTCTCATCCTGACGGAAACCCGCATGAAAACTCGCGATCACTACTTAAACAATTCAAAAACATCGTTTAACCAAACAGCCAAATGCATCAAAATTCTTAAATCAACGCTATGCCAGAATTCGTCAAACACGTGCGGTTGTCGCACTTTAGCGTGGTTCACAAATAATGCTATGGCGCCACCTTAAAACTTAATCAATTTCCGCATACATCTACCGGTATTATTTAAATCCGCTTTATACGCAAACGCGAACTGCTAATAAAATTATAAAAAACGGAGAGTATATGAACTAGACACGTTTATCAGTCGACAAGGCTCAATTTGCAAGAACGTAATCGAATGCATGGCGTCTGCCCCGCAATGACTTAAGAAGACGGGAAAATTTTGGCGTTTCTCACAACTACCGTCTCACGTTCCGTTTGTAGTGCATAGAAGGGCACTGGCGCTTTTTTTCTGTCTAGGTTGCTGCAAACATGGTTTCTGTAAGTTCGGACGAAACGCCAAAATTCCATTTAAGACGCTCGAACTCCTCACATTATCTAAAACGGCAGTGCGAACTTTTAACGTGCTCACCTGACGAATTGAGCGAGGATCAACAAGTCATTAGCGCGCCTTATGATTTTTAACAGAGATCACCTTCCCCTGCGATGATTCAAACGACAGCGCGCCGTTTTTCCGATGCACGCGAGTTATCTCGGGTGATGCGGATGCGACAAAATCGGCGATGACGCGAAGCGTACCGTCGTGATTTCGTTCGACTGCAAAATACCGATTTAACTTCCAGCCTGGAATTTCGACATAAACCAACTCCAACGAAGGGTCTAACTTCGCGCCGAGTTGGTTTGCGTAAAACGTGCCATAACCAGGAAACCGTATTCGCTCAAGTTCACGGGATAGCGCTGCTGTATTCGGAAAGCTGTGACGGAAAGGAGCCGAACGCATGATCGGCTCGATGAGGCGAATAGATTGCGCAGAAAGTTTTTCTGGATCGTCTTTGAAGTCATCATAGTCGGCATATTCGCGCGCGAGTGGAATGCGATGGCCAAGGTAATCGACAGAGGCGAACCGCTCCGCAGCATTTGCCACAAGACTTGGAGCGACAATTGCTAAAGCAAATAGGATGCGTCGAACATCTCGTTTCATTTACTCTATGCCCCAGTACCTGAATGAAGCGCAGCCACGACCGGGCTACCGCTGGTGTGCTCACTCTTATGGCCTGTGAAGCAATCAAAAATCTGGCGATGAGCGTGATACGACCATTGGTCTTCGCGTTCATAGTAGCTGGCCACCCACGCCTGCAAGTTCTCGAGCATGGCGTCCTGGGCTTCCTGTGATGCGTACTTGTGCGGCTCCCAAGGTCGCAGACGGTTGTGCGCTAGGCAGGTCTGCAAGCCTGGATTGAGGAACACCAACTCTGTGCAATGGCTAGCCGCTGTTTGCACCAGCTCACCGTAGCAGCCTTCTACAACCCATTGGTCGTTCTCAGCGAGAAAGGCATCTAACGATGCGGCAATCGCATCCGACGCGCGCTGGACCGCAATTTTTCCTGGTTCCCAAACGATGGAATCGAGGTCTAAATAGGTTAAGCCATGCTCCGTTGCCAATTGCTTGGCGAAGGTGCTCTTGCCTGAACCTGAATTGCCGAAAACGATAACTCTCATAGGCGCCTTTTGGTTAGTTAGACTGAGCCGAGAGTCGGCTCGAGGGAGTCGCTAGGCGGCATCATCGTTGCTCCGAGGTCGCCTTGGCCAAGCCGCGAGCAAGCCACCTAAAACGATGACGATTCCTGGAATGGTAAAAATTGGCAGAACAGCATATTGAGCAGCAACTGCTTCGCGACCGATCTGCTCAACTTCAGCTTTCGTGTACGTTGCCTTATGCGGAGCATCTAACTGGGACAACAGTACTCGAAGCCCCGGTCGTTCACCTAGCAGAAACAAGCCAATTTGTTGCTGGCATAACCAACCAAACCCAAGCAAGAGCAGAACAACAGCGACTTTTTTCAAAATACTCTCGCTTCCGATATTGGCAATCCGCAGTTCATCTGCGGTCAAATGTTGATTTAGAACGCGAAGGTTCGATTTGCGTAAACGTAATCGCATGCAAAAAATTATGTCGGAACAGCAAAACTAAATGTGATCAAGGATTACATCTCTAACAAAGTGGGCGACTCTTTCCGTTCGCGATGCTTACGAATACATTGATGCTTTTCCTACTGACGTAAGCCAACCTTGGTTTTAGAATTTTACAAATCTAGCCAAATTGATTTTCAGATCAAGCGGAAAAATCGATTCACTCGACTCGTCCCTTACAGAAAAAGAAAACACACTCAAAAAAGACTTCTTCGAGAATTTCTTTTCATTCCTAGAAACTTCTTCAAATTTCCTAAAATTGCTTTTAAATTCGTTTGCATCAATAAAAGAATCACCGTTTAGATCTTCATAGTCTTCGCGCACCTCAATGACGTGTATATGCCCGATGTAATTTGCCACACCTTTTTTCACTTCAATTTCAAGAGTACCTAAAACACTTTCCGTTCTTGAAAATTCCGCATGCGTATATTTCCCACCGGTTTGGATAGGCGACGCATGCACATCGACCAGAAAATAGCGCTCTGGCTCAACAGGTACAAGAATGTTGCCTGATTCGTTTACCAATACACGGGTAACTCCTGCATATCCAAGGTATCTACTAGGAATTTCTTGCGCCGAGCTAAATGGCTTAATCGCAAGCGAGACGTCCTTAAACGGGATAACTTCACGTCTAACAAACTTTCCGGAAAGATAATAATTTCTTTCTAACGTCAATTTTCCATTATGACTGTCTCTCCATTTCTTATTTGGTCTACAGGCACTGATGCTTTAAAGCTGGCGCAACCTTGCAAAACTGCGATCAAAACCAATGCAATTATTTTCATTCTAACTCCGTAAAAAATTTTAAAAAATGTGACTAAGTTCGCTCTCAGATAACGCCTCAGGTACCAATAAATTCTAGATTGCAGCAACAATCTAACGCATAAATCTCGTTTTCTTCATTGCGATAAAAAGTTGAAAGAGGCTATCCACGCACCTTCTTTCGCAAGCATAGTAAAAAACAGTGTCAGTCAAAATGTTTAAGAAATTCAAATATAGATCAACCGGTATTATTTCAGTCTTATTTATCTGAAAGCGCAATCTGCTAATAGATTTACAGAAAACCGGGAGTACATCAATTAAAAGCAGTTATAAGATGCTTAGACTCGATTCGCGAAAGGGTAATCCAAAGATGGCATCGTGCCGCGAAACATAAAGATTCGTGCGAATACGCTGGCGCACTTCAAACCAACAACTGCGACTTAAACGAAAGGTTTGACCTCACTCATTGACAATCCGCCGCAGGCGCTTCGTCTGGCTTGCCGAATTTGATTTGCACGGCGGGCAACTGCGGCGTGCTGGGTGTGGCGATGAACATATTTGAGAACGTGGTTTCGCACAGCTTAATCGGTTTGCTGCTGGACAAAGCGGCGACGATTCCGGCGACGGTGTTGCTATGCCCGACCACAAAAACTACGCCTGACGCTTTGCGTACCTCTGCAACGACCTCGTTGATATGCGCAGGTATCTCGCCACGGCGAATGGTGATCGCGGTGGGTGTTATTCCCAGCTTCTTGGCTAATGGCGCGGCGGTTTCTTGGGTGCGCCGATAGTGCGAAGTGATGATCGTGCCGACGTTCGCGGCTTTTAACATCTCTGCTAGCAATTCGGCGCGCGCCATACCTTCCGCCGACAAGGCTGGGTCGTCCTTGGGCTCTAGGGCACGCTCTGCGTGTCGAACAATAATCACTTGTGTCGGCTCTGCCGCTGCGGTGATGGCTTGCGATAAAACGAGGGCGAGAAAAAGGGCTTTTAACATTACATCACTCCTAGGTTTAATTGAAGGCTTACCATGATTTATTTTGATACGTTTTATGCTGGCTTGGCAAACAAAAAAATTTCGCTCTTTGCTTGTATGTGAAACGAGAAGCTTTACTCACTCTTAAAATGCAAACATCAAAATCAACGTCACTTGCTGTTTGTCCTATGCACAAATACGCTACCTAAGTTTGAAGCAAAAAAACGATGGGTGGCACAAGATACATGAGGCCTATTAGCACGAACACCAAGCGACGCGCGCGTATGCTCTGAAGCACGACGCAAGCAGCGATGGTGGCCATAAGCAAAAACAAATACGCCATGAAAACACCGCCCGCCCCACCGACGAACGTGGTTTCCTTCGAGAATCTGTAAGTCTTGTGAAACCCTCCCTGAAGCAAAACGAACCAGCCCGCCGCGCCCCAAAATAGGCTGAGGACTGTGAAAGCGATGCGAGCTAAAGTGGAGTGGATCATGGGGAATTCTCAGGTGCGATTAGTAATGGTGTAATTGCACACACAAAAGAAGCAGATTCGTGTCGCTACGAAGTAACCAAATATCAAATGGACGGCGCTTTCACAGCAACGGTGCCTCGGTCGGTCTGCGATATCCACGCATACGGCTAGGCTATTTTTAAACTTTGCTCGCATATCGCCTATTCCATAAGGCGGGTCGCGACCTGCCCTACGTGGGCTACAATGCAGGTACAAAGCGCCATAACAATTTGGCCTATAGATTATTTGACGCGCAGCTTTGACGTCAAGTTTCGATGCAAGATTATTCTCTGAACGAGCCAAAATGTAAGACCTGAAATTGCGCCGATTGCACCCATCAGCAAGACCGTATTCGTATATTCCGCCCAACCTGCCGAAGTTGGAATTCCATTTTCCCTCAAGACTACAACTTTGGCGCCATCCCAATGACTAAAGCCTCCCTCGGCTCCAAGCGGCCACAATAGAAAACCTGTTGGACCACAACCAACAATACATCCAACGCAAACCAACGACCACCACCTCATTTTGTCCATTTTTTTCAAAAATAGAACGGCAGGTAATCCTAAGAATATCGTATGGACAAACGACACTATGGATGTCGCAAATACCATCAAGAATAAACTGTCAACGTTCAACCTAGGTTCAACGACAGCAGTCATCAAAGTAGCCAGAACGACTGGCGTAACGATCGCAGCAATAGTTGGCTCAAACAAAGGCGCGCTTTTATTCATGTCTTTAGAGCAGAGCGACAGAGCTCGCCTCCGTCATAGAATTAAAAAAATGAATTCGTTCATGGCAAATTCTTCGACAATTGATTCGTAAAAAACATCGATCACTTTTGAAGCCTCTGGAACAACTTTCACGACCTCAACGCCTTTGCAAAACCTCAAATGGTGGAAACGCGCATTGATAAGCTTGAATTAACTTGCGCTCTTCGTTGAGATCAAGACACATTTCACCATCAACCACGTAATAAAAACTACCTTCTGCGTCAATATGTCGCGGCCTTACTTCGACCCTAAAACCAGCGTCTAATTTGCGTATGGCATATTCGAAATCAATTTTCTCTCTTTCGGAGTTGTACCGTTCTAGCGCCCAACTTTTCGCGACAACCAAGACATCTTTTTCTTCTGCGCTTAAAACATCTGGCTTCTTTGAAATCCATTTACTTTCGTCATTACCAAAAAAAGCGAATAGCGACAAAGATAGTGCAACTACTATGAACGCTAGGATGAGTTTCGTGTAATGCATTGGCTTCTAAGCTCTTCTTTATAGCTGCGTTTCTTAGATCTATCGTTAGTCGTTATATACCTTCATGCTCGCATGACAAACGAGGTTCCATATTTAATCGAAACTAGTCGATACGATAAGCGACAGCATAAACGCACGCATGAGAATACGCAGATGAGATTGCGCAGCAACAGCATAGCCAAATCTGAATGAAGTATGACGCTTTTCACAATATCGAGCGCGATTACAGTTTGCGATGTGGACGAATACGTAAGCGCTATTCGTCGCTAAGCTCTTTGAAGATGTGATGTCACGATGTAGCACCCATCTATTTCTGAACCCATTTTTCATCTAGGCTTGGTGGGCAAGGCCTCAATTTCATTTGATTTGTTATGATGGGTAAATTTTGAGCGGTTCTTTTGAAATTATTTTTAATGAGGGAAAAAAATGGATAAATTTTTGTCGAAGATTGGCTCCATGCTTTACGGCATGCGTCTCATGATGTTGTTTTTTTATATCGGCTTGGTGGGCATCATCTTTGGCATATTAGGTAAATTTTTACTCGAAACGTACAAGCTAATGAATACCTTGTTGTTTGATAAGCTTGAAAAAATTGACCTCATCATCAAAGTGCTGGAGTTAGTCGATATGACCATGGTGGCACAGCTAGTGTGGGTGGTCGCGTTGGCTGGCGTATCGTTATTTGTCACGACCGGACACTTTGATAAAACCGACATGAAAAAACCTGACTGGCTTGATCACGTGAACACCTACAATCTCAAGTTAAAACTCGCTTTTGCGATCATCTCGATCTCCGGCGTGCATGCTTTAAAGACCTACTTAAGTGGCGAACTAAGTCTTGAGAACATTCAAGTCGTTTCCATGGTCGCCGTCATTCACTTTACGTTTGTACTCTCTGCCATAGGTATCTCGTTTGCGGAACGGCTTACCCGCGACAAGATGTAAATCGCCCCCGAATTTTCAACAACATTCAACGACCTTCAGAGGACTACCATGCCCAATAGCCGGTCTGCCAATGCCGTGCGCCTTGAATTCAGCCCTGGCTGCTTGGTGCAAACGAACTTATCTGGTGCCGCCTTCACGGGTGGTTCGCTTTGGGTGGCGGGTGATGAGGCTTGCGGCGTAGATCGGTTGCGCCAACTCGACCCCGTTGGTAGCGAATTACTGCGCTTTGGTGAGGTACGCGATTTTCCGTTGGCAGACCTTTTAGATCTACCCGGCGCTGCCAGCGAGGAAGCTGATCTTGAGGGAATGGCCGTCGCGGATGGTTATTTATGGGTTGTGGGCTCCCACGGACTCAAGCGAAAAAACGCCAAACCCGAACGAAATCACACTGACAATGCAAAGCGTTTAGCAAAAATGAGCTTGGATGGAAATCGCCGCTTACTGGCTTGCCTTCCCATTGAGCCTGATACCAAGGGCGAGCCTTGCTTGGTAAAAAAAACAAAAGATGGCCGTCGAGCCAAACGCCTACAAGGTGATTCACAGCACAATCAACTCACTCGCATGTTGGCTGATGATCCGCACTTTGGTCGGTATATGGAAATACCTGGCAAAGACAATGGTTTTGACATCGAAGGTTTGGCAATTGACGGCAATCGCTTGTTGCTAGGTTTGCGCGGGCCGGTGCTGCGCGGCTGGTCGGCTTTGCTCGAAATCGCTGTCGAAAACCGAGGTGATGAACTGCGCTTAGTGCCTCTCGATGAAAGCGGCGCAATGATGCGCAAGCATTTTCTACAACTAGATGGCTTAGGTGTACGCGACTTACATTTTTGCGGCGATGATCTTTACATTCTGGCCGGTCCCACCATGGTGCTCAACGGCGATATCCGCATATTCAAATGGCCAGGAGCGCGTCCGCTCTTAGCGGCCAATCGCGAACCAGCGCGCTTTGAAACTAGCCTCAATGAATCAATCTCTTTACCGCATGGGCGTAACGCCAACCGCGCGGAAGCAATCTGCAACCTGCCGCCAGAACTTGCAGGCAGTAAGACAAAGTGGTTAGTGTTATACGACGCTCCGGGTGAAGATCGTAAAGAAGGCGAACATACTGTATTCGGCGATTTGTTACAGCAACGTTAAGTCGCTTCGCACTGGTTTATGCTGGCTCAGTAATGTTGTGACACCGCCAAAGCGCCCGCCAGAGACCTCTGCACAACTGTAGCGAGCGGTTGAAGTTTGGTTCGAGAAGCGCACCTGTACGACTGTACAGCGAGCAC
>JAIETO010000304.1 GCA_019745005.1 Burkholderiaceae bacterium | reverse complement strand
GGAATGCCTGCGCGCTGGGCAAGATCGATTAAGGCTAGCGCGCATAACGGTGTTTGCGGCGCCGGTTTTAACACGATGGTGCAGCCTGCGGCTAAGGCTGGCGCCAATTTTCTAGTCACCATCGCCAATGGAAAATTCCATGGTGTGATTGCTGCACAGACGCCGATTGCTTGCTTCAACACCAAGGTGCGCTTATCCGGCCACGTGCTCGCCACCACGTCGCCATTAACGCGTTTCGCTTCTTCGGCAAACCATTCGATAAAACTGGCGGCGTATTGGACTTCACCGCTTGCTTCAGCCGAAGGGCGACCTTGCTCCGCAGTCATCAAATGCGCAAGGTCGGCAGCATGTTGCAACACTAAGTCAAACCACCGCCGTAGAATCTGCGCACGCTCCAAGCCGGTTTTCGCAGCCCACGCTGGAAAGGCGCGTGACGCGGCGTCAACAGCGCTTATGGCTTCGTCGCGTCCCATGTTTGGCAAGTCGGCAAGATGCGCCGACGTTGCCGGATTATTGATGGTGTAATTGGTCCGCGCGGAAACCCAAACGCCATCGATCAAAGCCTCATCATGTAGTAGTGTGGAATCGCTTAACGGCAACATAGGGATGGCTTAGTAGCATGTTGGACTTACCTTGATGCCACCTTATGGGAAGCAAAAATTTTACGACGAAAAGTCAATCCGACCCGTCTTTGTTGGTGATTGATTTGGGTTTAGCCTCATCGCGCCGATTAAACCCCGCCACCATATCGAAACGAAATAAACGGCACTCCAAAGCACCATTAAAAAACGGCGTTTTCCGCGACTCTTTTAAACGCAGCAATTTTGGTAAACCCAAATCAGCCGTAAATAAAAACACGCGCCAACCTGCAAAACGTTGCTTCAAAACGGTACTGAAGGAGGCGAAAAAATCACGCGCCAAATCGTCTGGCTCCAGACTTCCGTCGCCACGTACGCCAATACGCTCGCCATAAGGCGGGTTGGTGAGCAATATTCCAGCAAGTTCGGTGGGTGGTTTAATTTCTTGCGCTTCAATTTGTTTCAGCGGCACATCAAAACGAATGCCGGCTTTGTTCAAATTATTACGCGTCATGCTGATCATATCGCCAGAGATATCACTCCCAAATATGCTTGGCACTTCAGGCAATGGGGGCGTTTTGACTTCATCCAAAATATTTTGCCAATCATCCGCTTGGTAGCCAGCAAATTTTTGAAAAGCAAATTCGCGATTTCTTCCCGGTGGTATGCCTGCTAAAGTCTGCGCAGCCTCAATCAATATGGTGCCAGAGCCGCACATAGGATCGAGTAAGGGCATACCTGGTTTCCAACCGGACACACGCAACAATCCCGCAGCAAGGTTTTCACGCAAAGGCGCATCGCCCGTCTCTAAGCGCCAACCACGTTTGAATAGTGCCTCGCCCGATGTATCCAAATACACGGTGTAATTGTGCGCATCGAGAAAACCAACAATACGCATATCGGGTTGT
Organism: Burkholderiaceae bacterium; assembly: GCA_019745005.1. GTDB lineage: Bacteria > Pseudomonadota > Gammaproteobacteria > Burkholderiales > Burkholderiaceae_D > Undibacterium. Next base: position 10,116 of record JAIETO010000304.1, on the reverse strand, counting down.
TTGGTATCGACCGAAGGACGTTGCGAAAATTGATCACGAAAACGATCGCAAATGGCGTCCTTAATCTTTAAGGTCGCGAACTCCAAGCTTTTAAGCGGACATTTAATGCCCGTGACATCAACGCGTATGGTGTGGTGATAGCCAAACCAATCTTCCCAAGCTTGCTCTAAAGTCAGATCGTAAATATCGTTTTCATTCACATAGCCAGCATGCGCCATGCGCAAAAGCACGCGGGAAGCTATTCTTGAATGCAGATTAATGCGATACGCATCGCTCAGTGGGCCAGAACAGTGCACACCGCCCGGCACCTGGTTATGTACCTTGAGCGTTTTCTTTAGAAGCGAAATTTCTTCTAACTCTTCCGCTAAGGCCGCTTCCAAGCCGCGTGGGCAAGGGCAAAAAAATGAATATCGTTGCATGGGGTTCCTTTTTTCCATTGAGAGAGACAGACTCTTGTCTGTCGAATATTTGATTAACTGCGTTGAATTCTGTACGTTAGATTACCTATGAAGCTTGTTGAAAAGCGCGTTCTAAAAAATCTAAGCGATCTTGCCCCCAAAAACCTTCACCGCGAAAAACGTACCACGGTGCGCCAAATACATTGGCAGAATTCGCTTCTTGCGTGAAGCGATCATACTCTGCCTGCACGCTTGCGGTTTCGGCGGTTTTTACCAGCGATTTGCCGTCTAATTCCATGTCTAGTGCCAAACCAATCAGGGTATCTGGTTCAGCGATGTTTTTTTGTTCGACCCAAACGGCACGCATAATCGCCGTGGTTAATTGCAAGGCTCTTTCCGTACCGTGGGCTAGTTGCGTGGCGATAATCAAACGCGCCGCATTGTCGGGTGCAACGGGAAAAAAAGTCGGCTGCACATGCATTTCCATCTTCAGGAAATCACTCCAGCGTTGCAACTCAAGTAGGCGATAAGCTTGCCGCTGTGGCGCGCGCTTGAGAACCGGCACACCTCCTGAGACACTAAAAACCTTGCCTAGATCGCAGGGCTTTAAATCAATTTTGACGTTGTATTGCTTAGCTAAATCGATAAAGCGTTGGTGCCCTAAAAATGACCACGGGGAATGGGGTGTAAAAAAATATTCACATACTTTTGACATCAAAACCTCGCGATTATTTTAAGGAAACGCTGACTAGGGTCTACCGCAAACTAAAAAGGCTTCACGACAACCAAAATGACCGTCACTAACAGCAGTATTACAGGAACCTCATTAAACCACCGAAACCAAACATGGCTGCGCTGGTTTCTATTTTGCTCAAATTTTTTCAATAAGCTGCCACAAGCCATGTGGTAACCAAGAATCAAAAAAACCATTAAAAGTTTCGCGTGCAGCCAAGCATTCCCGGGGCCGCGCCCTATACCGTAATACATCCACAGTACAAGCCCTAAGACCAAGGCCGGCAACGCCAGAATGCTCATGAAGCGATACAGCTTACGCGCCATAAGCAGTAATCGTTCCGTTGTCACGGCTTCGTTTTCCATTGCCAAGTTCACGAAAATGCGCGGCAAATAAAACAAGCCAGCGAACCACGAGGCCACAAACACAATATGTAAGGCTTTTACCCAAAGCATTTTTCTTCCTTCACGTTCAATTTGTGGAATGTAGAGATTTTTAGACTGCGCTAATACAAGCGAGTCTACCTGTTTCCCGATTCCATTTCCAAATCAATTGTGTCTAGGCGACGAGCCGCAGACAGTGCAGTAGCACGGCAAGGTGAAGGCAACAACGACACGATAGCTTTAGAAATGGAATTACAGAGACCTCTGCACAACTGTAGCGAGCGGTTGAAGTTTGCTTCGAGAAGCGCACCTGTACGACTGTACAGCGAGCACGGTAGCCGGTGTCGCAGGAGCAAAATTCGGCCGCGCAGTAAGTTGTGCAGAGGTCTCTTACACACGCACTTCGCCATGCCCAAACACCACATACTTCAGCGAAGTTAAACCCTCCAAGCCAACTGGCCCACGCGCATGCAGCTTATCATTTGAAATACCAATTTCAGCGCCTAAACCGTACTCAAAACCATCTGCGAAACGCGTGGAGGCGTTTACCATGACAGACGCAGAATCAACCTCACGCAAAAAGCGCATCGCGTGAGTATAGTTTTCCGTCACTATCGCTTCCGTATGTTTGGACGAGTAGTGGTTGATGTGATTCATCGCGGCGTCTAAACCAGCCACGATTTTGATGGATAAGATAGGGGCCAAGTATTCGGTCGACCAGTCTTCTTCCTGCGCATGCGCTAAGTGCGGATACGTTGCTAACAGCGAATATGCTTTATCGTCGGCGCGTAGTTCGACTTGCTGCGTTTCATAGCGCGCCGCTAAGCGGGGTAAAACTTGCGCCGCAATACTTTCTGCGACTAACAAAGTCTCCATCGTGTTGCAGGTACCGTAACGATGGCATTTTGCGTTGAACGCGATGGCAAGTGCTTTCTCGATATCCGCGTAGTCATCAAGATACACATGGCAAATGCCATCGAGATGTTTAATCATGGGCACCGTCGCTTCGCGCATCAGGCGTTCAATCAAGCCCTTACCGCCGCGTGGCACGATGACGTCAATGTACTCCGGCATGGTGATCAAAGCGCCCACCGCCGCTCTATCATTGGTTGCCACCATTTGCACTGCATCGGCTGGCAAACCCGCACCAGACAAGCCTTCTTGCACAATCGCCGCCAAGGCCTGATTACAATGAAAGGCTTCTGAACCACCACGCAAGATGGTGGCATTGCCGCTCTTAATACAGAGACCCGCTGCGTCCACCGTGACGTTCGGACGTGCCTCGTAAATGATGCCGATGACGCCCAATGGCACGCGCATTTGCCCAACTTGAATGCCGCTGGGCCTGACTTTCATATTCGATATTTCGCCAATGGGGTCGGGTAAGGCAGCGACTTGCTCCAAGCCTAGCGCCATGTTTTCTATACCTTGCGCCGACAAGTGCAGTCGATCAAGCATGGCGGGTGCCAAGCCGTTTGCTTTGGCAGCGGCCATATCGCGTTGGTTAGCGGCAGTCAGCGCTGCCGCTTCACGACGAATTGCCGTAGCAATCAAACGCAAGGCGTGATTCTTACTGGCCGCGCTGGCCTTCGCCACCGCGCGCGAAGCGAAACGTGCGCGCTGCCCCATTTCAATTAATGTGTTTGGTTTATCCATCGAGGTTCACTTAAGTCGCCACCTATCTAACGAATCCGCTATGTTCAGGTTTAACGTTTATGAAATTCATTGTTAGTGAAAAAAAATCAAAACCGCTGTTATTTGTCTCCGTTTTTCCTCTGTGCCTCTGTGTCTCTGTGTTGAGAGGTTTTTCTTCACTATGTAAGCCTATACTTTTATCAGCATCCAATTTGGATATAGCCAAGCAATGGATATACTGGCTTATGTATAAAATCACTGCGCTTTATTTACAAGCGCAAACAAGGCTATTTTTTTGCATACTCCTGCTTTTTTCTACTTAGCAGGACTCGCCACGTGCAGACCAACTTGCAATAAAGCGTCCCAAGGATCACCCGCAAATTCAGGAGCGCGCAAGCCTTTGACCATTTTGTCGATGTGCGCCGCTTCTTGTAACGCACTGCGCAGATTTTTGATGCTGGTTCTGCGCAAGGCTGGCTCCATCAGCTTTTCCTTCGGCCCCCAAATACGAAATTCTTTCAACAACATGCCTAATGGTCGCCCTTGTTGCACGGCTAATTTAAGTTTCAATAAAGTGCGCAACTCTTCCGCGACGGCCCACAACACTAAAGGCAGCGCTTCGCCTTCGGCTTTTAAGCCTTCAAGCATGCGTACCAGCCGCGCAACATCGCCGCGTAACATGGCCTCGCTAAGTTTGAACACATCAAAACGCGCAACGTTCAGCACCGCTTCGCGAATTTGCTCGAAACTCACAGTACCTTGCGGATAAAGCAAACCCAATTTTTGAATTTCTTGGTGCGCCGCGAGTAAATTACCTTCGACTTTATCAGCGATAAATTCCAAGCTATTGCGTTCTGCCGTTTGCCCTTGTAGCGCTAAACGCTGACTGATCCATTGCGGTAAATGAGCACGCTCAATCAGGGGAATTTCGATATACACAGCCGCTTGCTGCAAACTAGCCACCCACGCGGCTTTCTGCGTGGCCCAATCTAACTTTGGCAAGGTGATCAGCGTCAGATTATCGGGTGAATGAGCCGCAATATAGTCTTGCAAAGCGGCGCCGCCTTCTTTGCCCGGTTTGCCCGTTGGCATGCGCAAGTCGATGATTTTTTTGTCGCCAAACAAGGACTGCGATTGGTTGGCGGCCAGCAAAGTGCCCCATTTAAAACTGCGCTCTACCGTGAATACGTCGCGCTCTAAAAAATCTTGCGCCTTGGCTTTGCGTCTGATTTTATCCGCAGCTTCCAATGCCAATAAATGTTCGTCACTGGTAATGACGTAAATGGGCGCCAGCGTTTTCGCCAGATGTGCATCTAAGGCATCATGGCGCAACTGCATGGCTACTGCACTTTCAGCACGGCGAGCCGACGCAACAATTGCTGCACTAAATCTGCTTGCATATCGCGAAACAGCAAGGCTTCTTCGTTTTCTTTCGCCAGTACTTGCGCTTCACTAAACGTGAGATTGCGTTTTAAGTTAATGGTAGTCGACTCCAACACCTCTATGCCCGCCTTATTGCGAACGCGAAAACGAAAGCTGTACAGCAAGTTGTATTCACGCACACGACCTTGGCTATTCAAAGAAAGAATCGCTTTGTCGCGTGTTTCACCCAACACATCCAGTTGCACATCTGCCTCTTTCGGGTCGGTGGCGATTAAGGTTTTGCCATTTGCGCGCAAGTTGCGTTTTAGCTCGCTTGCCAACGGTGAGGTTTCAGGCAAACCAATATAGATGCTAGAAAACGGAAAATCGAACGCGCCGCGCAGAGCGAATCCACAAGCGCTTAGAAGGCCGATCGCAGCGAAAATAAGTAAAGCGTTTGTGCAGCGTGCGAGTTGATTTTTATTTTTCATATTAGGCGACGATGTTAACCAGCTTGCCCGGCACCACGATGATTTTCTTCGGCGTGCCTTCGATAAATTTTTGTGCGTGTTCGTTCGCTAAGGCTGCCGCTTCTATCGTGGCCTTATCGGCCGCTTTAGCAACGCGAATACTGCCGCGCAATTTGCCATTCACTTGCACCATTAACTCGATTTCGTCCTGCTCTAAAGCGGCTTCATCAACTTGCGGCCAAGCTGCGTCGATGAGCGCACCGTGCTCGCCTACAAACGCCAGTTCTTGCCACATCGCTTGCGTTATGTGCGGGCAAACCGGATACAAACAGCGCAACAAAATACTGAAGGCTTCCCGCATGGCGAACGCCTGCTTTTGGCTATCGAGATTTGCGCTCTCTATCGTGTTTAACAGCTTCATCGCACCGGAAACCACGGTGTTGTACTGCAGCCGTTGGTAGTCGCCATCAATTTGCTTCAAAGTCAGATGCACTTCACGACGGAAGTTTTTAGCGTCTGCGCTGTTGTCAATCTGGCTGCCTACTGCTGCCTTGATCACTTCGCGCAGCTTAAATCCTGTTCCCCATAAACGACGCAAATAGCGCGCTGCCCCTTCAACCCCCGTGCTGCTCCATGCGGCGCTTTGGTCTGGTGGTCCAGCGAACATGGTAAACAGGCGTGCTGTATCGGCGCCAAATTGTTGAATAATATCTTTCGGTTCCACCACGTTGTTTTTGGACTTCGACATTTTTTCAATGCCGCCCATTTCAACGGGCGTGCCATCACTCTTTAAGCTGGCGGCAATGGGGCGACCCTTTTCGTCGTGCTGCACTTCGACTTCATTCGGATAAAACCAGGTCTTTTTGCCGCTGTCGTCTTCGCGATAGTAGGATTCATTCAGCAACATCCCTTGCGTGAAGAGATTCGTGAATGGCTCATCAATTTTCACCAAGCCCATATCGCGCATGGCTTTGGTCCAGAAGCGCGCGTACAGCAAATGCAATACCGCATGTTCCACGCCACCAATGTACTGATCCATCGCCATCCAGTAGTCATTGCGCGCATCCACCATGGCGGTGGCGTCTGGGCAGGTGTAACGCATGAAATACCAACTTGAATCAACGAAGGTATCCATGGTGTCGGTTTCGCGGCGCGCAGGCTTAGCGCACTGAGGACAGGCCACATGCAAGAAATCTTCACGCTGTTTTAACGGGTTGCCAGAACCGTCGGGAATACAATCGGTCGGCAAAACCACCGGCAAATCGGCGTAGGGTACGGGTACATCACCACAGCTATCGCAATGAATAATGGGTATCGGCGTGCCCCAATAGCGTTGCCGTGAAATACCCCAATCGCGCAAGCGCCAAGTGGTTTTCTTTTCGCCCAAACCCAAGGCGGCGACTTTGCCCGCCACGACGTCGAACGCCGCTTTAAAGTTGAGACCGTCTAGCTCGCCCGATTGCACACAGCGACCTTGCTGCTTGTCGCCATACCAATCTGCCCACGCATCAGTACTAAAAGTTTCGCCTTCGACGGCGACGACCTGTTTGATTGGAATGCCGTATTTTTTTGCGAAAGCGAAATCACGCTCATCGTGTGCGGGCACACCCATCACCGCGCCATCGCCGTAGGTCATCAAGACATAATTACCAACCCATATTTGTATCGCCTCACCCGTCAAAGGATGGCTGACAAATAGGCCAGTTGGCATACCTTCTTTTTCCTTGGTGGCCATTTCCGCTTCGGTAGTGCCGCCCGCTTTGCAAACCTCGATGAACGCTGCTAATTGCGGGTTGCTCGCCGCGGCCAAGGTCGCGATGGGGTGTTCTGCGGCAACGGCACAGAAAGTAACGCCCATGATGGTATCTGGACGCGTGGTAAAGACAAACATTTTGCCGTCTTGCAGCAAGCTGCCGTGACTATCTTGTATTTGATGAGGGAATGCGAAACGTAGACCTTCACTCTTGCCTATCCAATTACGCTGCATGGTGCGCACTTGTTCAGGCCAACCACTCAGGTCATCAATGCTGCTCAATAATTCTTCTGCGTATTGGGTAATGGCGAAGTAGTAGCCTGGGATTTCGCGCTTTTCAACCACGGCACCAGAACGCCAACCACGCCCATCGATCACTTGTTCGTTCGCTAAAACCGTTTGATCAATCGGGTCCCAATTCACTACTTGGGTCTTCTTGTATGCGATTCCTTTTTCGAGACATTGTAAGAAGAACCATTGATTCCATTTGTAATACGAGGGGTCGCAGGTGGCGACTTCACGGCTCCAATCAAATGCCAAACCCAAAGGCTGCATTTGCGACTTCATGTCGGCAATGTTCGCGTAAGTCCATTCGGCTGGCGATTTTTTGTACGCAATAGCGGCGTTCTCCGCCGGCAAGCCAAACGCATCCCAACCCATAGGCATTAAGACGTTATAACCCTTCATGCGCAGTTGGCGTGCCAGCATGTCATTGATGGTGTAATTCCGCACATGCCCCATATGCAATTTGCCAGATGGGTAAGGCAGCATCGAGCAAGCGTAGTATTTTCCTTTTGGAAAACGTGCATCGTTTTCAACGGCATGGTAAGCATTGCTCTGCGCCCATTGTTGTTGCGCGGCTTGTTCGACTTCTGCTGGGGTGTATTTTTCTTGCATGACGGCTAACGGGGTAGGAATAAGGTGAAAATAAGGTGAACTTCAGGCGTAATTTTGCGGAAGAGGTCTCTGGGAAGCAAAACGATGCTCACATGCTCGCCCAAGCGCCACAAATGCCAAACTTCGATTATAGCGTAGACGTTAGGGTTCGCCGCGCTCAATGCGCACTAGATTAGGCGCCCAGCACAGGTTATTTGTATTATTTTTTTTCTTGCTTGCTGAGCTGGGAATTGGTCACGAATGCGATTCTGGTTAATCCACGTTGCTGTGCTAAGGCGATCACTTGCGCGATGCTTTCGTAGCGCGTGTTTTTGTCGGCCAGCAATTGGATTTGTGCTTGCGGATTGCGTTGCGCGACTTGGGTTAGGCGTTCATCCAATTGCGCCATATTGATAGGTTTCGCATCAGCGTCTCGCTGATCCAAAGACGATTTGAGCATCATTTGGCTATCAGCCGTCAGAGAAATTCTAATCGCCTCGCCCTGCTGATTCAACGCATTCGCCTGTGCTTGCGGCAAATCCAATTTGAGTGCCCGCTGCATAAGCGGCGCCGTGATAATAAAAATCACTAGTAAAACCAACATCACATCGACCATCGGTGTGACATTGATATCAGCCATACTGTCCAGCGCACGTGGGCGACTAGATGACGCATCGCCTAATGGATCAAATTTAGCGAAGCTCATGATCTTCGTGTGAGAAAAAGACGCGCAAATCGTAGGCAAAGGTATCTAACTCTGCGAAGGTAATCCGATTAACTCGATTTAACGCGTTGTACGCCAACACAGCGGGAATCGCCACCACCAAACCCAAAGCAGTCATGATTAAGGCTTCCCCCACGGGGCCAATAATTTGATCAATCTGCACGCCGCCGCCAATCGCCACAGTCGACATCGCATGGTAAATACCCCACACAGTGCCGAGCAAGCCAACAAACGGGGCGGTTGCGCCTATCGACGCCAAGACCGATAAGCCGGACTCCAATTTGACTGTGACATCGTTTAAGGCGTGCCGCAGGACGTGGTTGATTTTTTCGACTCGGGAAGAATGACTTTGCAGCGCGCTTGGTCCACTTTGCGTCAGGGCGACGCTGCGTTCCGCCAATGGTAAGAAAACGCGTTCTTGATCACGCAGACGCAGCATGTCAATTGCGTCGGCGAAACTAGGATATTGCCAAAATTTTGGTAGTTGTTTTGCGGCTTGCCGTATGCGCCAGAAAGACCAAGCCTTAAACAGAATTGTCGCCCAACTCAACAAGGACATGAGGACAAGCATGATGGCCACCAAGTGGCTAATTGCGTCAGCTTGCGCCCAATAATGTGCGATGGCTGCGGGCATACGATGAAATTAGCGCAGACCTAACACGTCGAACATATCGAATAATCCCGTCTTCTTGTCGGCCAGAAAACGGGCGGCACGCAAACTACCGTGTGCATAAGTGACACGACTGGAGGATTTATGCGTAATCTCCACTCGCTCGCCGATTCCTGCAAAGAGTACCGTATGGTCACCCACGATATCACCGCCGCGAATAGTGGCAAAGCCGATTGCCGAAGGATCGCGTTCACCCGTCACACCTTCACGGGAAAAAACCCCAACTTCATTTAAATCACGCCCCAAGGCATTGGCGATGACTTCGCCCATTTTTAATGCGGTGCCGGAAGGTGCATCGACTTTATTACGATGATGCGCTTCGACGATTTCGATATCGTAACCGTGGGAAAAACTTTTCGCGGCCAGCTCTAATAACTTCATCGTGACGTTGACGCCCACACTCATATTCGGTGCAAACATGATAGCTGTTTTCTGCGCCGCAAGAGCAATGGCTTCCTTACCTGCATCATCAAAACCTGTGGTGCCGATGATCATCTTTATGCCGTGTTCAGCGCAATAATCGAGATGTTTTAAAGTGCCTTCTGGGCGCGTGAAGTCGATTAAAAATTCGGCTTTTTCTAGGCCTTTAGCAAGCTCAGACTCAATGGTGACGCCAGAATGCTTACCCAAGCTGCTTGCCGCATCGCTGCCCACCATGGTTGAAAAAGTCGCGTCAAGAGCGCCGACTAATTCTGCGTCGTCCGCTGCCATAATGGTTTCGACCAACATCATACCCATGCGCCCGCTAGCGCCAGCTACCGCAATTTTTAAGGCTGTCATGCGCCCACCTCTTGAGATGAGAATTTACGCGATATTGCGCAAACTCTAAGTAAATTCTATTGCTTTGGCTTTGAGCCTTCAGTAAAGATGGAGGACTCCACTTTAGCTCCGATAGCCGAATCGGTAATGTGCGCTAAGTACTCTTTTTCAGTTGGCAGATTGCCGCCTTCAAATTTAGCCACTGTATTATTTTTGAAATAAATAGAGATACGGCTGGTAATCAGTTCACCACTTGGTTTTAGCAGACGGAAAGGGTAATCCCAGCGGTCTTCATGGAACATGTCTGTCAGCAAGGCTGTGCCCAACAAGAAGCGCACTTGTTCACGCGTCAT
>JAIETO010000067.1 GCA_019745005.1 Burkholderiaceae bacterium | reverse complement strand
GGTGATATGAGCTTCGTGGGACCGCGCCCTGCCCTTTTTAACCAAGATGATTTAATTCAACTCCGTACGGAAAAAGGCGTACATCTGATATTGCCCGGCCTGACCGGTTGGGCGCAAGTGAACGGGCGCGATGAATTACCGATCCCAGAAAAAGTAAAATTAGATGCCAATTACTTAGCACAGCAATCATTTTGGTTTGATATGAAGATACTCTTTTTAACCTTCATCAAAGTGATTAAGCGCGACGGCGTAACCCACTAAGGTATGAGCGTTTGATGCCAAAGTATTTATCCAATTACCATTGCAAAAAACGCCTAGTTTTTTGAGTTCTTCCCTAGCTCTGTATTATTTGATGTTTTCCCCTCAATCGAATCACTAACCATCATTTCAACCCAAATTTCATGCAGTTTTTGCTCAATTTATCCAGACTCAAAAAACAGCTCATTGCGGGAATGGTCGATGCTATTTGCCTGCCGCTGACCTTCGCCGTGGCGATCTGGGCGCGTTATGACACACTCGATGCACGTCTACTGCATGTTTATTTCTGGCTATTTTTTGCCGTACCTTTGGTCTCCATTCCTATCTTCATTCGGATTGGGCTGTACCGCGCGGTGATTCGGTACATCGATCAAAAAATCATTAGCGTGGTTGTTCTGGGTGTCAGCCTCTCAGTTTTCTCTTTGGCTTTCATTAGCGTGATGATTCGCCTGAGCGAACTGTCGCGTGCGGTTTTCGCGATTTATTGGGCTGGCGCTATTCTCTATGTTGGCGCCAGTCGTCTCATCGCGCGCGCCTACATCGTCGGAATTGATCGCAATGACAATGCCGTGCGGGTGGCAATTTACGGTGCTGGTGCCGCCGGTGTTCAACTCGCGACCGCACTGCGGTCAAGCAATGACCACGTCTGTGTCGCATTCGTCGACGATAACGAAAACCTGCAAGGTTCCTCAATCGCAGGCATCAAAGTGCTTAGCTTGCCACAGTTAGAAAAAATCATCCCGCAACAAGACATCAAAGAAATCTTCCTAGCCATGCCTGCTATTAGCAAAGCACGGCAAAAGCACATTTTAGATTTGCTTGAACCCTTAAAGTTGCGAATTAAAGTGACGCCTTCCATCAGCAGCCTGCTCAACGGGGAACTACGCGTACAAGATATCCGTGATGTCGAGATTGATGATTTACTTGGGCGCGATACCGTTACACCAGATGCCACTTTGATGGCAAGTTGCATTGTCGGAAAACGTGTTTTGGTGACAGGCGCGGGAGGCTCGATTGGTTCCGAATTATGTCGGCAAATCTTAAAATTAGAACCCGCGCAATTAGTTTTATTCGATATGAACGAATACGGCCTCTACGCAATTGAACATGAACTCAATTTGGCCCGTAATGAACGTAAACCCTTGCTGCACACGCCAGAGCGACAATCAACTGAGTTGATTCCATTATTGGGCTCAGTGACCGATAGTAAGCGCCTAAAGCAAATTTTCGCTACTTACCAGATCGACACGGTGTACCATGCCGCCGCTTATAAGCATGTCCCCTTGGTCGAACACAATCCCATCGAAGGCATCCGTAATAACGTTTTTGGCACACTGTGTGTCGCGCAAGCGGCGGTCGATGCCAAAGTGCAGCGTTTCGTACTGATTTCGACTGACAAGGCAGTTCGTCCAACCAACGTCATGGGTGCCAGCAAACGGCTGGCGGAACTCATTTTGCAAGCCTTCGCGCAACGGCAAAATTTCACTCGTTTTACGATGGTTCGTTTCGGTAATGTCTTGGGTTCCTCAGGGTCTGTCGTGCCCCTCTTCAAAAAACAAATCATGCGTGGCGGCCCTATTACTTTGACCCATCCCGACATCACGCGCTATTTCATGACGATTCCTGAAGCAGCACAATTAGTGCTACAAGCTGGCGCGATGGGTGAAGGCGGCGATGTGTTTGTATTGGACATGGGCGAACCCGTGCGCATTATCGACCTGGCGCGCCGTATGGTGCACCTGTGCGGCCTTGAAGTAAAAAGCCCCGCCACGCCAGATGGTACGATAGAGATACAACATGTAGGATTGCGCCCAGGAGAAAAATTATTTGAGGAATTGTTGATTGGCGATAATGTCGCGAGTACCAATCACCCTTTGATCATGCGCGCGCAAGAGTCAGAAATACCTTGGGAACAGCTCTCAACGATGCTGCAGCAACTCGAAGCGGCGTGCACAAACTTTGATTACCTTACGCTGCGCGAACTTTTACAAAGCTTGGTGAAGGAATACCAACCCCAATGCGGCATTGAAGATTTACTCTGGCTCGCACAAAATAAAGCGGCGGACCGACTTATTAGCGTGGCTGATGAGGGCCAAACGGCACAAGCACAACAAACACCATAAAAAAATCTAAACTTCAAACATAGGATCAGTTGCGGCAAGGGGCGCATTACACTATCGGCAAACAATCAAAGTCGCTATTCTCTGTAGCTAATATTGCTTTTTGCCTGTTCGTGATTTTGTTTTTTCAACCTTTTTTCACTCTTAAATCGACTTTCTTCATCATGTCTCTTCTCTCAAAAACCATATTTAAAGCCTATGATATTCGCGGCATTATCGGTAAAACCTTAGATGCGGATGTCGCGTACTCGATTGGTCTAGCATTCGGTTCAGCCGCCTTAGCCAAAGGTGAAAAAGCCGTTGTGATTGGTCGCGACGGCCGCCTTTCTGGCCCTGAATTAATCAAAGCTTTAGCCCAAGGTTTGCAAGCAACGGGCATAGATGTAATTGATTTAGGCGTTGTGGCAACGCCCATGGTCTACTTCGGCACCTACGTCTTAAATGCGCCGTCGGGCATCATGGTCACAGGTAGCCACAATCCGCCTGATTACAATGGCTTCAAAATGGTATTGGCGGGAGAAGCCATTTACGGCGACGCCATTCAAGATTTGTATCAGCGTATCGTTGATAAAAATTTCCAAAGTGGCAGCGGACAATACCGCACACATGATTTGCGTGCCGCCTATATTGAACGCATTGTGAGCGACGTAAAACCAATGCGCAAAATGAAAATTGCGATTGATTGTGGCAATGGTGTTGCGGGTGCGTTTGCTGGTGAACTTTACCGTGCCATGGGCTGCGAGGTCGACGAATTGTTCTGCGAAGTTGATGGGCATTTTCCGAACCATCACCCCGACCCGGCTCATCCAGAGAACTTACAAGACCTGATTCGTGCCGTACAAAACAGCGATGCCGAAATTGGCTTGGCCTTTGACGGCGACGGCGATCGTTTAGGCGTAGTCACAAAGGATGGAAAAATTATCTACCCAGATCGCCAGCTCATGCTGTTTGCTGAGGATGTGTTAAGCCGCAATGCTGGCGCGCAAATTTTGTACGACGTGAAATGCACTCGTCACATCGCGGCGTGGGTGAAGGCACGGGGCGGCGTTCCCTTGATGTGGAAAACTGGTCACTCCTTAGTCAAGGCAAAATTGCGTGAAACGGGTTCGCCATTAGGGGGCGAAATGAGCGGCCATATTTTTTTCAAAGACCGTTGGTACGGGTTCGACGACGGTATGTATGCGGGCGCGCGCTTGTTAGAAATTCTAAGCAAGGTCGCCGACATCACGGCAACGCTCAACAACTTACCCGAATCACCCAGCACACCCGAACTGCAAATGCAGCTTAATGAGGGCGAAAATTTCACGCTCATCGCGCAAATGCAAAAAGCCGCCGACTTCCCCGGTGCCACAGAAATCATTACGATTGACGGCTTGCGAGTGGAATATGCGGATGGCTTTGGCTTGGCACGTTCATCCAACACCACACCCGTCGTCGTGATGCGTTTTGAAGCAGAAACACCAGAGGCGCTGGCGCGCATTCAAGCTGCATTTAAGCAAGCGGTGCTTGCTGTTAAAGCAGATGCGCAGTTGCCGTTCTAAGACTGAGAAAAGCAAAATGCCGCTGCTTTTTCTCTTTGTTTTTCCTCTGAGCCTCTGTGTCTCTGTGTTGAATGGTTTGTTTTTTCTTCGTAATACGAGCCTTTACTTTTATCAACATTCAATCTGAACATAGCCTATTTTTCCGCTCATGCATGCCGTTTCTAAGGCCTCTTTGTAAGCAATGAAAATTCTGCTCATACGCATTTCCTCATTGGGAGATGTCCTGCACAACATGCCGATAGTGAGCGATCTGCTAGACCATTTCCCCAATGCGGAAATTGATTGGGTAGTCGAAGAAGCCTATGTCAATGTTGTACGCCTGCAGTCTCAAGTACGTCATGTTTTTCCCGTGGCTTTGCGACGTTGGCGCAAGCAATTATTCTCAGCAAAAACACGCGCAGAAATGCGGCATTTCTTTCAGCAATTGCGCGCGGAAGAATACGACTTGGTGTTAGAGACACAAGGTCTATTTAAAACAGGCATGTTGATGGGAATGGCGCGTTGCACCTCAAGCGGTAAAAAGGTCGGCCTAGCTAACGGCACTGAAGACTCCGGTTACGAAGGTATCTCACGGATTTTTCATGACATCAGTGTGCCCGTCGCTAAACGTACTCACGCCGTAGAGCGTGGTCGGCTAGTAGCCGCATCGGCAGGAAAGTATGGGCTTTCAACGCCACCGAACTTTGGCTTGGCATCGGTTGCCGTAACCAATCATCGCGAGTACTCATGGATGCCTGACGAAAAGTACGCCGTGTTTTTTCATGGCACTGCAGGGCAAGAGAAGCGCTGGCCAAGACAGAATTGGATTGCCATCGCTAGCACGCTTGCAGCGCATCAATTACAGGTGTTACTTCCTTGGGGTAATCCGACTGAACATGCCGAAGCGCAGGCAATGGCAAGCCACATGCCATACGCCCACGTACTGCCTGCTTTAAGCATGCAAGAGGCGATTGTCCTTGCACAGCAAGCTAGCTTGGTGGTCGGCGTGGATACTGGCCTCACCCATATCGCGGCGGCTTTTGAACGCCCCACCATCGAGATATACTGCGCCTCACCACGTTGGAAAACCGAGGGTAATTGGTCAGAAAAAATTATCAATCTCGGTGACGATGGCGCACCAGCAAGCGTGCAAGAAGTGAGAACGAGTATCGAACAACTTCTTTCCAGCCAAAAAAGGCAAGATAATTCGACAAAAATGTAAAGCGCTTCTTTCAAAGTAAAAAAATATGTTGCCAACAAATGTAAGTAATAGCGCGCCGAAAGTCTGTGTCGTGATTGTGAATTGGAATGGTGGTGAGTTCCTGCAACAGTGCATCGCCGATTTAGCGAAGCAGACTTACCAAGCACACGAAATTATTTTGCTTGATAACGCGAGCAGTGATGGCTCGGCGGAAAAAGCCTGCACTGCGTTTCCCCAAGTACGCTTAGTACACGCTGGTAGCAATCTTGGTTTCGCCGCAGGTAATAATTTAGCGGTAAAACTTGCCAACCCAGAATGCGAATGGATTGCATTGCTCAACCCCGACGCATTCCCCGATGTCAATTGGCTTAAGTGTCTTGTCGAGGCTGCGGTTGCCAAGCCAAACTACGCGATTTTCGGCAGCCGCTTGGTGGATGCCACCGATCGAACTCGCCTTGATGGCACTGGCGACGTTTATCACATGAGTGGTTTGGTTTGGCGTGAAAATCACGGGAAAAAAATTAGCGCTGCGATGCTTGAAGCGCGAGAGATTTTTACTTGCTGCGCTGCCGCTGGTTTGTATCGACGAGATGTGTTCGAGCAACTGGGAGGCTTCGACGAACACTATTTTTGCTATTTGGAAGATATCGATCTTGGATTTCGGTATCGACTCCGTGGCCACGGCGCTTGGTATGCCGCAGATTCCATCGCCTACCACGTTGGTTCTGCTCTGACCGGTAAGCGCAGTGACTTTTCAATTTATTATGGACACCGCAATTTGGTATGGACGTTCGTAAAAAATATGCCCGGATATTTATTTTTTGTCCTTCTGCCTTTGCATATTGCACTCAACATTTTTACGCTTTTTTATTTCGCGCTGCGTGGCCAAGGAAAAACCATTTGGCGGGCGAAAGTGGATGCGATCAAGGAATTGCCTCGTGTTTGGCAGCAACGTAAATTGGAGCAAACATTCAGAACCGTGACGCCATTGGACATTTGGCGCGTGTTATCCAAAAAATGGCCACGTAAGTGAATCATCCGATGGAACACACTTCAGATACAAAGGACCGCGTTGGCCTCGGCGGCAGTTGCCATTGGTGTACCGAGGCAATCTTCCAATCCTTGCGCGGTGTGGAGCAGGTACAACAGGGCTGGCTGAGTGCGCATGATGCACCTGCCACATTTTCGGAAGGCGTGTTGGTCAGTTTTTTCCCCGATGAGATTAGTCTGGCCGACCTGATCGCCGTTCACTTATATACGCACAGTTGCACTTCTAACCATAGTATGCGGGGCAAGTATCGTTCTGCGATTTATACGTTCTCGCAGGCACAAGCGCTGCTTGCTAGTTCGGCAATGACGGCTTTGCAAGCCGATTTTGAGCAGAAAATCATTACTGAAGTCTGCCAATACGAGGCATTTAAAGAAAATACGGTGGAATATCAAAACTATTTTTTACAAAATCCAGAACGTCCTTTTTGTCAAAATTACATACATCCCAAACTTCGCTTACTGAGGCACAAGTTCGCCCAACTCGTCAAGCAAGACAAGCTGGCGCTCTAAGGCGATTAGCGTACTAGAAACGTAGAAACACGATTTCATTAGGGTTTTGGGGTATAGTCGAATATCCCTTTTTTCAGATGGTTTTTCACTCCATGTTTCATGACAGCCTTCACTTGCCGCAGAGCGAGTTTTTCAGTTTATTTAGTGCTTTCATGGAAACTACCGCGCAGATTAATGATGCGTTTAGCACTGGCGCAAACAATTGCAAATGCAGTACAAAATGCGATATCAATCGTAGCGCCGTTTAAACCATGCGCGTTTTTTACTCTATTGCTTGGTGGTTTGCGCTACCCATCGTACTCCTACGTCTTTGGGTACGAGGCCGACAAGAACCGGGCTACCGACGACATATTCCCGAGCGGCTTGGTTTTTATCCCCGTGTAGATGTGCAAAAGCGGCTGTGGGTGCACGCCGTTTCTGCGGGCGAGACGCGTGCCGCAGAACCGCTGATTCGAGAACTGCTCGCACGCTATCCACAACATCAAATTTTGCTCACGCACATGACACCGATTGGGCGGGAAACAGGCGGCATCTTGTTTGCCGATCAACCAAGGCGGGTGATTCAAAGCTTCATTCCTTACGATTTGCCGTTTTTTATTCAGCGCTTTTTAAAACATTTTGCGCCGCAAATTTGTATTTTGATAGAGACGGAAGTGTGGCCCAATTTGGTAGCCGAATGCCACAACGCGCATATCCCTGTGGTGCTGGTGAATGCACGCTTGTCAGAAAAATCGCTGAACAAAGCGTTCAAAATGCCCGGCTTGATCTTGCCCGCAGCGCAAGCAGTCAGCGCCGTTGCTGCGCAGTCGAGCCCTGACGCTGTGCGTTTGAAAAAACTGGGTGTTGAGCGCATTCGTGTCACAGGCAACATGAAATTTGATGTGGCACCACCCGCCGAAATGGCGCAACGGGGCGCTAGATTGCGCGAAGCAATTGGCACGCGCCCCGTGTTTATTTGTGCCAGCACCAGAGACGGCGAAGAGGCTTTGATCATCAACGCCTACATGAAATTGCGCTTGCCACGTGGCTTGTTGGTGATCACACCGCGCCACCCGCAACGCTTCGGCGAAGTTGCCGACTTACTTACTGCGCAGAACATCAATTTTGTGCGACGTTCCAGCCTCAGTTTAGACGACGCCACAATCAAGCTTGATCCCCAAGTGCAGGTTTTGTTGGGTGACAGCATGGGCGAAATGTACATGTATTACGCTGCATGTGATGTGGCGTTTATCGGCGGCAGCTTGGTGCCCTTGGGTGGACATAATTTAATTGAAGCATGCGCCATGGGCAAGCCCGTGCTCACTGGGCCACACACCTTCAATTTTTCGGAAATTACCAATCAAGCCATTATTGCCGAAGCGGCCATTCGAGCTGCGAATGCCGAGCAAATCATGGTGTTGGCACAAAATCTTATGGTGAAGCCGACCTTTCGGCTCAATATGGGGAGGAATGCCTTGGCGTTCTTCCAACAACACCAAGGGGCGACGGCCCGCACCATGGCTTTACTTGAACATCACATAAAGGACAGCGTCAAATGAGTCAATTCGAGAGCAAAATTTTGCGCAAAATTAAAAGCCGCGTTCACTTTTCTCTCACATGCAGCATTGTTTTTCTCAGTAACGCCATGTTGCCAATCGCCAGTCATGCGGGCGATACACAGTTGACCTTGGAAATGCTGTACCACCCCACAAAAAAAGTTAAATTCGATCCCGCACCCTTGAGTAGAGTGGCCTGGGATGCACAAAACCGCTTGATCGAAACCATCACCAAAGACGGCGCTACGCAGCGCTTTGTCGTTGAACCAAGTACGGGCGAAAAAACACTCATCCCAGTCAATGGACAACTGCTGCAATTACTCAATGCTGCGGGCATTGAAAGCAAAGAGGCAGAAAAACTAGCGGAAACATTAGGGAAGCAGGTGAAGCCCGATACAAATCGTCTCGTCTTCACCTACAAAAACGATCTTTGGCTGTTTGATTTATCCGCAGGCAAAGTAAAGCAAATCACCAACACGCCATCGGTTGCTGAAGACGAAGCTATCCTGTCGCCAGACACCAATTACGTTGCCTATTTGAAGGGTAACGATCTTTACCTCACCGATATTCACGACATCAGCCAGCAGAGCCAATTCAGCGAAACAAGGCTGACCACGGGCGGCAGTGACACCATTTTTAATGGACGCTTAGATTGGGTCTACCAAGAAGAGCTCTACGGACGCGGCTCTTACCGCGCATTTTGGTGGGCACCAGATTCAAAAAACATCGCCTTTCTGAGTCTCGATGAAACCAAAGTCCCCGTGTACACGCTTAGCGGCGATCACGTACAACCGATCAAAACTGAGCACATCCGCTACCCCAAAGCAGGTGACCCCAATCCGATTGCGCAGTTGGGCGTGGTCAACCTGAAAGCTGAAGTTCGTTGGCAAGAAAACCCTTACCCCAATCAAGAAACGCTCTTGGTACAAGTCGGTTGGACGCCCGATGGTCGCTTACAGGCCGCTTGGCAAGATCGCATTCAAACGTGGTTGGATTTGCGTTTTTACGATGCCAGTGGTGCGAGTAAATTAATCATCCGCGAAACCAGTCCCGCTTGGGTTGAGCGACTACCCTTACCCAATTTTTTAAAGGATGGCAGTTTTATCTGGCAATCTGAGCGCACGGGGCATCGGCATTTTTACCACTACGCGCCAGATGGCAGCTTGAAAAAAGCGCTCACACAGGGCGATTGGGACGTGCGCGAATTGCTGGGCATAGATGAGGTAAATCAGCGACTATTTTTCACGGCTAACCAAGCCAACCCGATAGGCGAAGATCATTACGTCATCGATTTGACCCAGCCACAACACACGGCTCAAGCAAAGCAATTGAGCCAAGAAAAAGGCAGCCATACCATTCGATGGAACGCAAACTTCACAGCATATCTGGACAGTTGGAGCAGCATTGAGCAAGCGCCAAAGCAAGCCTTGTTCAGTTACGCCGACGGGCAAAATAAGCTGGTCAGATTAATCGATAACCCAGGCACGCCTGCCGCCTACAATAGTATCCAGCACGCGACGGTAAAGCAGCAGCAAATTCCCACGCGAGATGGCTTCGCGATGGAAACCCTGCTGTTCCTGCCGCCCCATTTCGACCCCAAGAAAAAATACCCAGTGTTCCACCACCTGTACGGTGGGCCCATGGCACCGCTAGTCAAAGACCGTTGGAATAGTTACGCCTACTTTCACTTTTTGGCGCAACAAGGCATCGTGGTTTGGGTTTTGGACAATCGTAGCGCAAGCAATAAGGGCATCGCCAGCGCATGGCCGATTTATAAAAAACTCGGGCAACTCGAATTGCAAGACCAACTAGATGGCTTAGCGTGGCTAGAAAAACAGGGCTGGGCCGATATGGCGCGCATTGCCATCGACGGTTGGAGTTACGGCGGCACCATGGCATCGTATGCCCTCACCCACAGCAAAGCCTGGAAGCTCGGCTTAATCGGCGCACCTGTCACCGATTGGCGCTTATACGACAGTATTTACACCGAACGCTATATGACGCTGCCAATAGATAATCCGACGGGTTACGACAACGGCAGCGTATTGCAAGGTGCTAAAAATCTCAGTGGTCGTGCCTTAATTATGCACGGCACGATCGATGACAATGTGCATCCACAAAACACACTGCTTTTTATTGACGCACTAATCAAAGCGGACAAAGACTACCAATTGCAACTCTACCCAGGACAACGCCATGGCGTGCGTGACGAGTGGATGGTGTGGTCTTTGCAAAAAGCGAAATGGGCGTTTTTGAAAGCGAATTTGTAGCTATAGAAAAACCTTAGTTTGGCTGTGTTCAGATCCAATGTTGCTGAGGACTTGAACGAATCCTAGCACTTAGGCCACGGTCATTGAATGAAAGTCTCACCGCAGAGCCGCAGAGGGCGCAGAGAAAATCTTCATTCTTTGCGGTCTTTGCGTCCCGGTGCTTAGATTTTTGACTTTCCTTCTCGTCTCATCAAGGTCCAAACTGACCATAGCCGCCTTCTATATACTGCCAGCCGTATAATTTTAAACTGCTTAATAAATAAGCGCCGGGCATAGAAAAAATAGACATACTCCTTTATTTTTCGAAGTTTGTAAGTTTTTACTGCGACGAATCGCTGAAAAATTTGGGCGCTTATGCCCGGCGTCGCCTGCGAATAGAAGACATCAAGAAACGCAAACGAGCATAAAATTGACGTGAACGCTGACGAAATAAAATACTGTGTTTATAATCAGTATTTCTTACTTAATTGGCGTAAAATTGCTTCATCGATGTGTGGCTTTAGGCCGAATTAAGCGATTAGTTCTGCCATTTATCGTGGTGTCTGCAACGCAAGTCGCCCTCGTATTCGCGACTGCCTTCGCAACAAATCAACCAGATCGTCCAGATTGGATATTCAAATGAAAAAGATCGATGCCAAAAGCGCCAACGCCCAGCCCTCAACCGCGTCATCAGCACATAAACATGCCGAGGCATCTTTTGACATGCCCGCCCAAGAGATTTCCTTAGATGTGCTTTTGGAAAAATATGCCAAAAGCGACGAATCCACCATTGCCGACGTGCAGCTGCGTGTTGCCACCGCGCTGGCAGCGGTAGAAAGCCCCAAACAGCAAAGCCATTTCCAAGCCCAATTTTTATGGGCGCAGGAACAAGGCTTTGTGCCCGCAGGGCGCATCAATTCTGCCGCCGGCATGGATTTGCGGGCGACCTTAATCAATTGCTTCGTGCAACCCGTGGGCGATTCAGTCTCCAACAGTACGCTGGGCAAACCCGGCATTTACACAGCATTGGGCGAAGCTGCAGAAACCATGCGCCGTGGCGGCGGCGTGGGTTACGACTTTCAGCTCAATGAAAAATGGGTATTTCGCCCTATCGCCAATTTTTCTTTGGGACGCGTGACCAGCGATGTCAGTGTGGGGAAATGGTATTTAGAAAACAAATTTGACATTGATTTACCGTT
>JAIETO010000245.1 GCA_019745005.1 Burkholderiaceae bacterium | reverse complement strand
ATAGCCCAAGCTTATTTCCCAGCACTCTGGGCAGTCTTTCGCATTGCCATCAAGGTTGCGCCCGGCGTGATCAGATTGCCGTCATAGCGTAGTTCGATCAACGCAGGTAATTGGTGCTGTTGCGTGTGCGCTAAGGCTCTCGCAAACGCAGGCGCGAACTCCTCTGTACTTGTTACCACTTCGCCGAGCGCGCCATAAGCACGCGCCAAAGCGGCAAAATCGGGGTTATGCAATTCTGTGCCGGACACGCGTGCTGGGAACTCTTTTTCCTGATGCATGCGGATGGTGCCGAACATACCGTTGTTAAACACAAGAATAATCACGCCCGCTTTATATTGCACGGCAGTGGCAAGTTCTTGGCCATTCATTAAATATTCACCATCACCTGCAAAGGTCACAACCGTGCGGTCAGGGTGAATAATTTTTGCGGCAACGCCAGATGGAACGCTGTAGCCCATCGCGCCCGAGGTGGGGGCAAGCTGCGTGCGGAAGCCGCCGTAACGGTAATAGCGATGCGCCCAAGTGGCATAGTTGCCTGCACCGTTAGTTAATATCATGTCGGAAGGCACTTGCGCCGTCATTTCTTGAACCACCTGCCACAAGTTTAAAGGTGCATTTTCTTGCGCAAAAATGCTGGGTTCTTTTTGCCACGCCAGATAATCCGCCCGCGCCTCTGCGACTTGTGATCCCCATGAAACACCCTCGATTGGTGCCATTTCAGCCAAGGTCTCAGCGATTTCTTTCATACCGCTATTGATCATCAAATCCGCTTGGTAGACGCGCCCCAGTTCGATTGCATCAGCATGAATATGAATTAATTTTTGCTTAGGTTTTGGTGCCTCAAGCAGCGTGTATCCGCTGGTGGTCATTTCTCCTAAGCGCGGTCCAATCGCAATCACAAGGTCAGCGTTCTTGATTCGTTGCGCGAGCTTTGGATTAATGCCAATACCAACGTCGCCGACGTAATTCGCGTGGCGATTATCAATTAAATCCTGAAAGCGGAAAGTGCATGCAAGAGGAAGTTGATGCGCGACTGCGAAATCGGTGATGTGTTGGCAAGCATCTAAATCCCAGCTAGTGCCGCCCAGCAAAACAATAGGTCGCTGCGCGGCACCTAATAATTGTCGGAAATGGGCTAATTGTTTGACGGAGACGCTGGCCTGAACGGGTTGATAGTGCTTGGTGTCGCTCACCGTGGCAAGGGCGGACAAGCAGTCTTCTGGCAAGGCTAATACGACTGGCCCGGGACGACCGCTGGTGGCGACTTGAAAAGCACGCGCAATAAACTCAGGAATGCGATCAGCTCGATCAATTTGGGCCACCCATTTTGCCATCGGTCCAAACATGCGACGGTAATCCACCTCTTGAAACGCTTCACGTTCCACAAAATCGTTACCGACTTGCCCGACAAAAAGTATCATCGGCGTGGAATCTTGAAACGCCGTATGCACACCAATCGAGGCATTGGTGGCACCGGGTCCGCGGGTAACAAAGCAAATCCCAGGGCGCCCAGTGAGCTTGCCGTAGGCGTCAGCCATAAACGCAGCGCCGCCTTCTTGGCGATTGATAATGAAACGAATTGGGCTATCGTGCAGCGCATCTAAAACGGGCAAATAGCTCTCTCCAGGAACGCCAAAAATAAGATCGACGCCGTGCACCTGCAGCGCATCGACGACTAATTGCCCACCAGAACGAGAATTAGACATAATAAACAGGTCGTATTGAATAAAACCGATACGCTACCAGAAAGGCCGCCCCCTGTGCGAGTTACGAAATGACAAAAACTAAACGGGAATTCGGTTTTGACATTGCCAGGATCGATCTCATAGCGCGTTTGCGCGACGGCTTAGCCGAGAGTGAGGCCTTGTACTGATACAATGGCGCCCGAAGCAGGCCAGACAATCGCTGGCTTTGGTGTAGACCAAAGCGGGAGGAAGGTCCGGACTCCATAGAGCAGGGTGACGGCTAACGGCCGTACGTTGAAAGCCAAAGCGCGAGCAATGGTATAAGGCGAGGAATAGGGCCACAGAGACGAGCGTATTTAGTTACGGTGAAACGCGGTAACCTCCACCCGGAGCAATTTCAAATAGGCACGCGTTGAGGCGGCTCGCGGAGCGTGCGGGTAGAAAGCTTGAGCTTGGGAGTAATCCCCGGCCTAGAGGAATGATTGTCATAGCGTATGCGGGAACGCATGTGCCGTAACAGAATCCGGCCTATCGGCTTGCTTCAATTTATTTTTTTACGAAAGCGCATCGCTTTTGTACAGGTAGTTACAACGGAAACAGCTCGCTGCAAGCTGACTTAGCTGCGCGGTGGTGATTTTGTAACATGCTTGATGCCGCATAACGACCAGTTCTAAGCTTGAATTTTCCAATGGATACGGCTGTTAGTGCTTGACGGACATACGCATTTATTGTTTGATGCAATTACGGAAGCTTCAGGATAGTTAAACCTTGAAAAGCGCTGATTAAGTTACTGCGTTAGCAAGTTTTAAATCTGCGACGCCCGCTACTCTAATCAGCGTCTCCCTTGGTTTGTTATGTATAGAAGCAGTAAGACTGATTCTTTTGAAAGCGTCTGCAACAATAATGTTTATTTGCTCGCTGAACCTACGCCGCGAAAGGGCGCATTAAATGGTTGATGCCCTAGACCACTGGTTCGATAAAAAAACGCGAAAGAATATGTTCTCGGTCGGAGCAGGGTTGGTACTGGTGGCACTCATTGGCCAGCTCTGGTGGAGCATTGAGCAAGATAAAACACTGACACTCAATGCGGAACAAAAAAACAAATTTCTCACTGTACGCATTTTGGAGGAGCACGCTAGCCGCGTGTTTCATGATGCGGCACGCTCGCTCGGCGCAATTGGCGAGGAACTGCGTTTAGATCCGCCATCGGTGCCTTTGCAGGAAATGCCCCTGCGCCAATTACTGATCAATCAACGCCAAGATTCCCCTTTTCTAAAGGCAATTTCCGCTTTCGATGCAAGTGGGAAAATGACCGCAACATCTTTTCAAATTCCTAGCAAAACTTTTGATTTGCGGGAACAAAAACAACTGGCTTATTTACTTGAACATCCGAAATTTAACGGCGTCTCCATTGGGAAACCGGTTCAATTTTTAGGCACCGGCCAATGGGTCTTGCCAGTTGCTAGGAATATTTTCGATGCAGCAGGGGCGGTCTCGATGATTGTTGAGGCAGAAATTGACCTGAATTACTTTCAAGACTTTTACGAACGCGTAGCAAAAGACGCCGATGCCTCAATTTCTATGTATAACGATGAGGGCGTACTCATGATACGCGGACCGTTTGACGTCGCGTATTACAGAAAAAATATTCAAGGTACCGCGTTGGCTCAACGCTTGAAAGATCGGGTGCCTGAAGGGGCGGTGAATGCGCCTTCATTACTTGATCAAAACCAAGAGATGATCTTTACTTACAGAGCAACACCGGATTTTCCTATCGCAGTCGTATTTGCACAATCGAAGTCATCAGTACTTGAAAAATGGCGCGAACGCTCCTGGCAAAAAACCTCAATTGCCCTTTTTACGTTGGCCCTCATCTATTTTTTAATACGCCAGCTTAAAAAACAAATTCAACAATTGCGTATTTCTCGAATGAAGTTGGGCGAGAGCGAAAACCGATATCGATTGTTGTTTGAAGATGCACAAGACCCAATCTTATTAATCGATAACAGCTACACCTGCGTGGACGGAAATAAAGCGGCAATGACTTTGTTTGGCGCGGAAAATCGTGCGGATTTAGTTGGCAGGAAGCTTCATCGCGATGGTAGTCAAACAGATCAAACACTTTTTCTGGAGCTGCGCGGCGATGTCTCCATAGAAAAGGCGATTGACGCGGCTTTACAGGGCGAGATGCAACGCTTTGATTGGGTTATCAATACGAAAGAGCAGGTTCTGTATAGCGATTTGACGCTGAGCCGGATTCAGATTGCCGATCAGTACCTCGTGTTTTGTTTGATGCGTGATGTCAGCGCCAGGAAGCACGTAGAACATTTGTTAGAAGGGCAGAATCAACTTTTGCAGTTGATTGGGGGAAGCGAAGACTTGGATCTGGTTTTGCAAGAAACTTGTGTCTTCGTTGAAAAAAACAAACCCCATTGGCACTGTGGAATTCAGTTATTGGACGATGAACAGCGGTGCTTCAAACGCTCTGTTGGTGAAAACTTCCCTGCGGTTTTAAAAGAACAACTGATTAACATGCCAGTCGCACACGGGAGTGGTGTGTGGAGCGAGGCAGTGCTTGATGCGGTTCCTATATGGATCGCCGATGTTCAACAAGCGCCAGCGATGAAGTTTGTCAATCGACTTGAGGAGTTGGTCGGTTTTCTCAGTTGCGGTGCTTGGCCTATTATGGGCAAAAGCGGGCAGTTGCTCGGTGTTTTTACGCTCTTTGTCGACATCGAGGGACCGCTAAGCAATGATGATTTGAGTCTAATTAGCATTACAACGGATATCGCCAGTATTGCAATTGAGGGAAAGCGTTCCGAAGACAAAGTGTTGCGACTCGCGCATTACGACGAACTTACGGGTTTACCAAATCGATTCCTGTACAACCAACATTTGGCAAAGTCTTTGGCGCATGCGGCACGCAATCAAGGCATGCTCGCCGTGTTCTTCCTCGACCTTGATCGCTTCAAAAATATCAATGATACCTTCGGTCATGATGAAGGTGACCGCGTTTTGCGCCAAGTGGCGGAGCGGTTTAGCGCTTGCTTGCGCGAAACCGATACGGTCGCGCGCGTCGGTGGTGATGAGTTTATTTTGTTGGTCGATCAATTTCTAAGCCCGCGCGATCTTGGTGATATTGCCGACAAGTTGTTAGTCGCCGCCGCAATGCCATTTGAAATTCAAGGGCAGGAATATCAATTGAGTGCCAGCATAGGCATAGCAACCTACCCAGAAGACGGCAAGGACGCACAAACCTTGATGAAGAATGCCGATATCGCGATGTATCGCGCGAAGAATAAGGGCAAAGATAATTATCAGTTCTATGCGGCAGAAATGAATGTTCACACGGTAGATCGTTTGGCATTCGAAGCGCGTATGCGCAAAGCGCTTGAACGACGTGAATTCATGGTTTTCTACCAACCCAAGGTGGACGTGAAAACGGGTTTTATCGTTGGTGCAGAAGCCTTGGTGCGATGGCAGCATCCTGAAAAAGGTCTGCTGCTTCCTGGAGATTTTATTGCGGTGGCAGAAGAAGCTGGCTTAATCAATAAGATTGGTATGTTAGTGCTCGACATTACTTGCAGAGATATCTTGCAATTTAAAGCCGTGGACCAGAGTTTCGGGCGCGTTGCCATTAATTTGTCTGGTACGCAATTTAATGACGCCCATTTACTCGAAGATATTCGGAGCGTAGTAGATTTTTGGCGTGTTCCTCCAAGCAGTGTTGAGTTGGAAATCACAGAAGGCATGGTCATGCACAACCGTGAACAAGCGATTCTGTTGATGGATGGTCTCAAGGCAGCGGGCTTCACGCTCTCCATTGACGACTTTGGCACTGGTTATTCTTCCCTTGCTTATCTAAAGCGCTTCCCAGTGGATAGCGTAAAAATCGATCGTTCTTTTATTAAAGACATTCCTGACGATCCAAATGACACAGCGATAGTGCTTGCGATTGTCGCTATGGCGCATACCTTGGGGTTAAAAGTGATTGCGGAAGGGGTTGAAACTTCTCACCAACTGCAGACCCTGGTGGAGTCAAATTGTGATCAGTATCAAGGGTTTTATTTTAGTAAGGCAGTCCCCGCGAGTGCCTTCTTGCAGTTGCTCGATAAGCAAGCGAAAGAGTCACTTTTTTAAGCTTTTCCCACAAATTACGCTTTCGCAACGCAGCCATCGTACTCAATACACATGGGTATGAATAAAGTGACACTTTCAATGTCGCTTGTAAGTCTCTAATTTTCCTCAATATTTTAATCTTATGCGGGTTTAACATCCCTCGCTAAGTCTTTGACTTCATTCAGAATTTTCTATTTTTCAGTCAATTATTCGCTTGACCCGTCATCACGCTTACTCTAAAGTGGGTATTAGTGTGAAAAAGTGTATTTTTGTGGAGAAAGATTACTTTTTCAACGCAAAACGAATATTTGTTGAGAAAAGGAAGAAGCGTGTTTCAAGGGGCGTCAGGACTTAACTTGGATGCAAAGGGCAGGATGGTCATTCCTGCCAAGCATCGCGACGCCCTTTTGGTGCAATGCGAGGGTCGTATTACGCTCACCCGCCATCCTGAAGGCTGCTTGCTGATGTTTCCCCGTCCAATATGGGAAGCGCATCGCGAACAAATTGCCGCTTGGCCGATGTCAGCCCGCAATTGGCAGCGCATATTTTTAGGCAATGCCTCTGACGTGGAGATGGATAGTGCAGGGCGTATTTTGGTCGCGCCGGAGTTGCGCACTGCCGTTGGTCTGCAACGTGACGTCATGTTGTTGGGGATGGGTACCCATTTCGAAATCTGGGATTCAGTTCGTTTGAACGAGAACGAAACACAGGCAATCGCCGCTGGCATGCCTGACGTGTTGAGTCAGTTTTCATTTTAAAGAGCGCCTCAATGAATGAGCAGCAAGTAGGCGAGGAACAGGCGGCATTCCAGCATCGCACTGTTTTATTGGATGAGGCAGTCGATGCCTTGCAGTTGAATTCAGAGCGAAGCAATGGCGTGTTTGTTGATGGAACGTTTGGGCGTGGTGGGCATAGTCGAAAAATCTTATTGGAACTAGGCAACGCGGGACGCTTACTGGCGTTTGATAAAGATCCGCAGGCCATCGCTAATGCTGCGACGATTTCCGATGAGCGCTTTGAAATTGTTCACGATAGCTTTGCAACACTGACCTACGCCTTAGAAGCGCGCGGGATCAAACAGGTGGATGGAATTCTCTTGGATTTAGGCATTTCTTCGCCGCAGGTCGATGATGCCGAACGTGGTTTTAGCTTCCGAGCGGATGGCCCGCTTGATATGCGTATGGATACGACGCGGGGAATGTCGGCCGCTGAGTGGTTAGCGACGGAAAATGAACAAGTCATTATGGAGGTTATAAAAAATTATGGGGAAGAACGGTTTGCTTTTCAGATTGCAAAGGCGATTATTGCTCGCCGCCAGGTCCAGCCCATTGCTAGCACTCGACAGCTTGCCGAACTCGTCGCACACACCGTCAAAACGCGCGAGAAGGGCAAAGACCCGGCAACTCGCACCTTTCAGGCTATACGGATTTTCATCAATAAAGAGCTGGAAGATCTCGAGATAGGTTTGGCTGCCGCCTACGCGCATTTAGCGCCTGCAGGGCGCATGGTGGTCATCAGTTTTCACTCACTGGAAGATCGCATAGTGAAACAATTTTTTGCTTCAAAAGTTAATTTGCCGCAGCCAAGTCGGCGTCTGCCAATTCGTAGCGTTGATCTCCCTCAGCCAGAAATGAAATTAATCGCGAAAGTGAAAGCAACGCCTGAGGAACTTGCCTTAAATCCTCGTGCTCGTTCGGCAACAATGCGCGTTGCGGAGCGACTAGCTATTCCATTAAGGAGTGCAAAATGACCGGACGTTTGTCAATCGTCATTGGCTGCTTATTGATAGCCAGCGCACTTGCTTTGATCAATTCGCAATATCAGGCGCGCCGTTTGTTTATTGAACTGGAGCGCGGACAGGCTTTGAGCCGTCAGTATGAACTGCAATGGACACAACTAAAATTAGATCAGTCAACCTTTGGTAAGCACGCGCGAATTGAATCGGTGGCAAGTCGCGAGCTCGACATGGAGCATGTTACGCCAGCACGTACGCAGTATCTAACATCGGTGCTTGTGAAATGAGTCGCGCATCAAATTCACCCCGCACTTCGCGCGTCGCTGCGGGCAAAGGATTTAAATTTGCCTCTAGTCCTATCCTCGCTGTGAAGTTGCCCGTATGGCGCTCGCGTTTCGTTTTGTTTCTCATATTTTTAGCTTTTCTCGCTTTAATTGCTCGTGCGCTTTATTTGCAAAGCATGACGACCGACTTTTTGCAAGCGCAAGGTGCGACGCGCTATACCAGAACAATCGAACTTCCGGCAACGCGCGGACGTATCATCGATCGAAATGGGCAGGTGCTTGCATCGTCCGTACCTGTTAAGGCAGTTTGGGCAATACCTGATGACGTGCTAGAGGCACCAAAAGAAAAAATACAGGCGCTCGCCACTCTCTTAACGATGACAGAGGAAGAGTTGCGTAAAAAACTGGATTCAGACCGCCAATTTGTCTATCTGAAGCGCCAAGTTGAACAAGATGTCTCGGACAAAATTCTCGCACTTGGCATCAATGGAATTGAAACTCGAAAGGAGTACAAACGGTTTTATCCCGAGGGTGAAGTGATGGCGCACGTGGTTGGCTTCACGAATGTGGAAGATGCTGGGCAAGAAGGAATTGAACTTGCATCAGATAAGAATCTAGCGGGCAAAACGGGAAGTCGGCGTGTCATTAAAGATCGTTTGGGGCGTATCGTTGAAGATATCGAAGCGGTTCGTGAGCCGCATGATGGTAAAGATCTCACGCTGTCCATTGATAGCAAGATTCAATACATTGCCTACACGCATTTGAAAGACGCCTTAGAGAAGCATAAGGCGAAAGCCGGCGGTGCTGTGGTGTTGGATGTAAATACTGGGGAAGTATTGGCCTTGGTCAATTTGCCCACATACAACCCGAACGACAGAAAGATATTAACGGGAAATCAGTTAAGAAATCGCGTGATGACCGACACGTTTGAGCCGGGTTCCACAATGAAGCCATTCACCGTTGCATTGGCATTGGAGACAGGGCGAGTAACACCAGAGACGCAAATTCAGACGGCACCGGGTGCGATGACTATCGGCACAGCAACGATTCATGATGCACATAAGCAAGGCGTGCTTACGGTCGCGCAAGTCATACAAAAATCTTCCAATATCGGCACCGTAAAAATGGCGCTGCAAATGCCTGCGCAAGAGATGTGGGAAATGTTCACAACCTTAGGGTTTGGTCAGCAGCCAAAGTTTGGATTTCCAGGTGCGGTGGCGGGACGCCTACGTAATTACAAAACTTGGCGGCTCATTGAACAAGCCACCATGAGCTATGGTCATGGTGTTTCTGTATCGCTGATTCAGATGGCAAGGGCGTATCTGATTTTTGCGCGCAATGGCGACACCATTCCTCTAACGTTTCAACAATCGTCGGGCTTTCCCGCTGGTCATCGAGTGATATCCGAAAAGACAGCACAACAAGTACGCATGATGTTGGAATCAGTGACGGAGCCAGGTGGTACGGCGACCCAAGCACGTGTTGCAGGGTATCGCGTCGCAGGGAAAACCGGTACCGCGCACAAGTTAGAAGGGGGGCGCTACGTTAATAAATACGTTGGCGACTTTGTGGGCTTCGCCCCTGTCTCCAACCCACGCATTGTTGTGGCTGTAATGATTGATGAGCCGACCAGCGGCGGATATTACGGTGGAACCGTTGCAGCACCCGTATTCTCCGCAATTACGGCAAATGTTTTGCGCTCAATGAATGTGGCACCTGATTCGAATGTCACAAACATTATTCCTGAAGCTAGTGTTCAGGAGAGCATGTAATGAACCGCCATACAGAGCAATTTGAAACTGTGCATGCCATCGTTGATGCGATGCGGCAAGTTGCGCCCCATGCGCAGCTTTGTACTGACTCGCGCAAAGTACAAATGGGGGATATCTTTTTTGCGTATCGGGTCCTCGGTGGCGTAGGGGACGGACGAAGTTTTATCGAATCCGCAATAAAGAATGGCGCAAGCATTGTTGTGTATGAGCCGGAAAATTTTGTTTGGACTGCGATTGAATCAGTCGTCGGCCTTGAAGTGCCTGACCTAGCAAACAAAATTGGGGTGATTGCCAATGCCTGGTTCAAGCATCCAGACCAAGAAATGTTAAGTGTCGCAGTGACGGGCACAAATGGAAAAACATCCTGCTCCCAGTGGGTAGCCCATGCATTGTCAAACAACAGTCGACCCACGGCGGCAATTGGTACCTTGGGCATTGGTTTGGCGCGCAACGGGCATTTTGAAAGCATCGTAGAAACAGGATTAACTACGCCTGACGCTTTGCAGTTGCAGACTCAATTGGCCAATCTAAAAGATGTAGGCGCGCAGGCAATTGCGATTGAAGCCTCGTCAATAGGCTTAGTGCAGGGGCGTTTGAACGGGCTGCATGTTGATATTGCGCTTTTCACGAACCTCACGCGTGATCATCTTGATTTTCATGGAAGTCTTGAAAATTATTCCGCCGCAAAAGCCAGCCTTTTCGCGCGAGTGGAATTAAAAACGGCCGTAATTAATCTTGATGACGAATTTGGTGAGGCATTGGCGAGGTCGCTCCAGCAACGCACTGGTCTTGAGATTATTACGTATAGCTTGCATGGTAAGACGCTAGTGGGTGCAGCATCTTTACTAGCAGATCACATACAAAACAGCGCGAGCGGCTGTCGTTTTCGCGTGACTTCTGGTGTGGGCGAGAGCACGGTAAATACCCGCTTGACCGGCGCTTTTAATGTGAGCAATGCATTGGGCGTGTTGGGCGTGTTAATTGCTAGCAAGCTGAATTGGAATGCTGCCTTAAAAGCTGTGGAAGCACTTGAATCGGCTCCCGGCCGCATGCAACGAGTTGGCTATTCCGCGCAAACAATGGTGATTGTTGATTATGCACATACACCAGATGCCTTAGAGAAGACGATAGCCGCACTAAAGCCAATTGCGCAAGAACGCCGCGGTGAACTGTGGTGTGTGTTTGGTTGCGGGGGCGACCGTGATCCGGGAAAACGCCCACAAATGGGGCGAATCGCTGAGAATGCTGAGCACGTCATCGTGACCAGCGATAACCCTCGCACTGAAAATCCGAGTCAAATTATTGACGGCATTGTGCAAGGCATGACGCGTACCCCGCATGTTATCGAAGATCGCGCGAAAGCAATTCTTTATGCCATCAAGCATGCGAAAGTGAATGATGTTGTTCTTATCGCAGGCAAAGGACATGAGGCCTACCAAGAAATTAATGGCAAGCGTTGGTCATTCTCAGATCAAGCGCATGCGGAGCTCGCCCTCGCATCCGTCGCAAGAGGTTCGATGTCGTCCACTTCAAATCTGAAGGGCGAGTAAATGAAGACTCTACTTTCCTCCTTTCAAACTGCAATTCCTCAGGCAAAGTTATTGGGTGATGCTGAGATTTTTGGCGTCACAACGGACAGTCGCCGTATTCAACAAGGTGAGTTATTTGTCGCTTTGCGCGGTGAACATTTTGACGCGCATGATTTTCTTGAGCAGGTGAACAAAGATGAAAAAGCTGCGGCTGTCGTTGCGGAACATGTGCCGCCCGCATTTAACCTACCTGCTTTGTTAGTGCCCAACACGAAACTAGCCCTTGGCGATATTGCTCGCCAGTGGCGTCAACAGTTTTCTATGCCCATCATCGGTGTGACTGGCAGTAACGGTAAAACCACTGTCAAGGAAATGATCGCGTCGATATTCAGTTGCCATGCAGAGAGTGACGCTTGGTTAGCAACTAGCGGCAACTTAAACAATGAGATTGGTGTTCCTTTAACGGTATTGCGCTTAAACGCACAGCACCAATGTGCAGTGGTGGAAATGGGCATGAACCACCCTGGTGAAATCGCTTACCTTGCTTC
>JAIETO010000229.1 GCA_019745005.1 Burkholderiaceae bacterium | reverse complement strand
TTTGGCCATCATGGCGCGAACCATCCTGTGCAAGATTTGGATAGCGGTCAAGTGCTAATTACTTCGCAAAACCATGGTTTTGCGGTGGACCCTGCGAGCCTTCCAGACAATTGTCGTGTGACGCATGTTTCTTTGTTTGATGGTTCCCTACAGGGCTTTACGCGAACGGATAAACCCGCGTTTTGTTTCCAAGGACACCCCGAGGCCTCACCTGGGCCACATGATATTGCTTATCTCTTCGATCGCTTTATTTCGCTAATGGCTAGTGCGAAATTGGAGAAAAATTAAAAATGCCTAAACGTAATGATATTAAAAGTATTTTAATTATTGGTGCGGGCCCCATCATTATTGGGCAAGCGTGTGAGTTTGATTATTCTGGTGCGCAAGCATGCAAAGCCTTGCGGGAAGAGGGTTTTAAAGTCATTCTTGTAAACAGCAACCCCGCTACAATCATGACCGATCCCGAAATGGCGGACGTGACTTATATTGAGCCTATTACTTGGCAAGTGGTAGAGCGTATTATTGAGAAAGAAAGACCCGATGCGATCTTGCCGACGATGGGCGGACAAACGGCATTAAATTGCGCACTGGATTTGCATAAAAACGGCGTGCTGACGAAATACGATTGTGAGCTTATTGGTGCGTCGCCAGAAGCTATTGATAAAGCGGAAGACCGTTCAAAATTCAAAGAGGCGATGACCAAAATTGGTTTGGGCTCAGCCAAATCTGGCGTTGCGCATAACTTGGATGAGTCGTGGGCAGTGCAGCGTACGCTAGGTTTTCCAGTGATTATCCGCCCTTCATTTACCATGGGCGGAACTGGCGGTGGAATTGCGTATAACGAAGAAGAATTTGAGACGATTTGTAAGCGCGGATTAGAGGCGTCGCCAACCAGTGAACTTTTAATTGAAGAGTCGCTGATTGGATGGAAAGAGTACGAAATGGAAGTCGTACGAGATAAGGCTGATAACTGCATTATCGTTTGTTCGATTGAAAATCTCGACCCCATGGGCGTGCACACTGGCGATTCAATCACCGTCGCGCCAGCGCAAACCTTAACAGATAAAGAATACCAAATCATGCGCAACGCGTCGCTTGCAGTTTTGCGAGAAATTGGCGTTGATACGGGCGGATCGAACGTGCAGTTTTCCGTGAATCCAACGGATGGTCGGATGATTGTGATTGAGATGAACCCGCGTGTTTCGCGTTCATCTGCGTTGGCGTCGAAGGCGACGGGATTTCCAATTGCAAAAATCGCCGCGAAGTTGGCAGTTGGTTTTACGTTAGACGAATTGCGCAATGAGATTACCGGTGGGGTGACTCCAGCATCATTTGAGCCTTCAATCGATTATGTGGTTACAAAGATTCCACGATTTACATTTGAAAAATTCCCACAAGCCGATAATCGACTCACCACGCAGATGAAATCAGTGGGCGAAGTCATGGCGATCGGTCGCACCTTTCAAGAATCATTTCAGAAAGCACTGCGAGGTTTAGAAGTCGGTGTCGATGGTATGAATGAAAAAACTCAAGATCGGCAGATACTTGAAAAAGAATTGGGCGAACCAGGGCCGGATCGTATTTGGTATGTGGGTGATGCGTTTGCCAGCGGTTTTAGTGTCGAAGAGGTGCATCAATTAACGCGCATTGATCCATGGTTTTTGGTTCAGATCAAAGACATTGTCGATATAGAACTTTGGCTGGAAACGCAGTCTTTGGACTCCATTGATAAGGCGCTGATGTTGCGTCTAAAACAAAAAGGATTCGCGGATCGGCGACTCGCAAAACTATTGAAAGTTAGTGATCGTGTTGTACGAGAAAAGCGCCACGCATTAGGCATTCGCCCTGTTTATAAACGCGTTGATACCTGTGCCGCAGAATTTGCGACAAAAACCGCTTACATGTACTCAAGCTATGAAGAGGAGTGCGAAGCTGCTCCAACAGACAGAAAAAAAATAATGATTCTGGGTGGCGGCCCAAACCGCATTGGACAGGGAATTGAGTTCGACTATTGCTGCGTACACGCTGCGTTTGCAATGCGCGAAGATGGATATGAGACCATCATGGTCAACTGCAACCCGGAAACCGTTTCGACAGATTACGACACGTCGGATCGCTTGTATTTTGAGCCGCTTACTCTTGAAGATGTCTTAGAGATCGTCGCAAAAGAAAAGCCGCTCGGCGTGATTGTGCAGTATGGCGGCCAAACACCATTAAAGTTAGCTTTGGATCTTGAGGCAAATGGAGTTCCAATTATCGGTACGTCGCCCGATATGATTGATGCAGCGGAAGATCGCGAACGCTTCCAACAACTCTTGCAGGAACTTGGTCTGCGCCAGCCGCCAAACCGGACTGCACGCACTGAAGCGCAGGCGCTGATGTTAGCTGACGAAATTGGCTACCCCTTAGTTGTGAGGCCATCGTACGTGCTCGGTGGGCGAGCGATGGAAATCGTGCATGAACGCCGTGATTTAGAAAGATATATGCGCGAGGCGGTAAAGGTTTCGCACGATTCACCCGTGCTGCTTGATCGCTTTTTGAACGATGCAATTGAGGTGGATGTTGATTGTCTCAGCGACGGGCAGCGTACTTTTATTGGCGGTGTTATGGAACATATTGAGCAAGCTGGCGTGCATTCAGGTGACTCTGCATGCTCTTTGCCACCTTACTCATTAAAACAGTCGACTATCGATGAGCTGAAGCGACAAACGTCACTGATGGCAAAGGGTTTGAATGTGGTTGGTTTGATGAATGTCCAATTCGCTATTCAGCAACGCGAGGGTGAGGATATCGTGTTTGTGCTCGAAGTGAACCCACGTGCATCAAGAACAATACCTTATGTTTCAAAAGTGACGGGCTTGCAATTGGCGAAGATCGCGGCGCGTTGCATGGCAGGGCAATCACTTGATGCGCAAGGAATTTTTAAAGAAGTTGTGCCCGCTTATTTTAGCGTCAAGGAAGCGGTTTTTCCGTTTGTGAAATTTCCGGGTGTCGATACGATTCTTGGTCCAGAAATGAAGTCGACGGGCGAGGTGATGGGCGTTGGGAAAACTTTTGGCGAGGCATTTGTAAAATCGCAAATGGGCGCTGGTATCCGTTTGCCGACATCCGGCAAAGTGTTTTTAAGCGTTAAAAATGCCGATAAGCCACGTGCTATTAGTTTGGCAAAAAACTTGGTTGAAATGGGTTTCGGGTTGGTGGCAACGAAGGGTACTGCTGCAGCAATTTCTGCAGCCGGCGTGCCGTGTGCAACGATTAATAAAGTAGCGGAGGGCCGACCTCATGTCGTCGATATCATTAAGAATCGGGAAATTGCACTTGTGATTAATACGGTCGAAGAAAAGCGCAATGCAATTAATGATTCGCGTGCAATTCGCGTGTCTTCGCTCGCGGCTGGTGCCACGACCTACACAACAATTGCTGGCGCTGAAGCGGCAGTTGAAGGAATGCGGTATTTACGAGAAATTCATGTCTATGATTTACAAGGACTGCATAAAACATTACACTAGGGCGTAATAGATTCGTGTAATGAAGGAGCCACAGGGTACATCGGTTCAGCCGGTGTGAATGTGGCTTCTTCCTTTTTACTCCGCGGAACGCGGAAATAACCTCTTTAAGTTATGAATATGAGTACAGTACCACTTACAAAATTTGGCGCAGAGCTGCTAAAACAAGAACTGCAGAGACTTAAAACCAAGGATAGGCCGGATGTTATTAATGCGATTTCCGAGGCACGCGCTCAAGGCGATCTATCCGAAAACGCCGAATACGACGCAGCAAAAGAACGTCAAAGTTTTATTGAGGGTCGTATCGCTGAATTGGATGGCAAATTAAGTGCCGCACAAATAATTGACCCAACAACGCTTGACGCGGAAGGTCGAGTGGTTTTCGCATCAACGGTTCGTTTGGAAGATTTGGAAACATCTGAAAAAGTGACTTACCAAATTGTAGGTGAGGATGAGGCGGATCTGAAATTGAACAAAGTGTCGATCACATCGCCGATCGCGCGCGCATTGATTGGTAAATATGCAGGCGATGTTGTTGGTGTAAAAGCACCCTCTGGCGTACGCGAATACGAAATTTTAGAAGTTTTGTATATTTAATTTTCGCTCTTCGTTCTGAAAGAAGGCGTTAATTTTATTACGCCTCACAGCCAGCAATGTGTGTTTTTGTTGCGCGTTAGGTTTTAGGATTTTCCAAGAGCAGATTTTTTGGCGCTGCTTTGACGTGGTTTCGCGCGCTTGATAGATCCGCCTTGGGTAACACGTTCATTCCCCTTAACCATGACTTTCGAAACGCTAGGTTTTTTCGTTCCACTAGGGCTTGGTTTAACGATCGTGACTTCGCGCATACCCTTACCGCGTTTTACTAATTTTGTTTCTTTTTTGCCCTCAATTTTGGGGCGATAGATAACCAGTAATTTTCCTATATGTTGCACGGGTGCTGCTTGTAGCTCACTGCAGATTTCATCGTACATGGCGACGCGGGCATCCCTATCGTCGCCAAAAACTCGCACCTTTATAAGCCCGTGAGAATTAAGACCGGCATCGATTTCTTTCATCACTGCCGGCGTTAATCCTGCTTCACCAATAATAACGATGGGCTTAAGAGCATGTGCTTCCGCGCGGAGTTCGCTGCGTTCGGATGGCGTAAGATTAAACATATTTATTCCTTTAAAACCAGTATTCTACGTCAATGGCAAAAAATAAATTCAATCAAAATTGGGTGCATGATCATATCAATGACCCATACGTGAAATTGGCGCAAAAAGAAGGCTATCGTGCCCGTGCGGTTTATAAACTAAAGGAAATCGATGAATCGGAGAAGCTCATAAAGCCAGGTCAATTGATTGTGGACTTGGGGGCAACGCCCGGCAGTTGGTCGCAGTACGTGCGCAATAAGTTAGCTGGGAAAGAAGGCGGAGGAATTACCGGAGAAATTTTCGCCCTTGATTTGTTGCCTATGGAGCCCATTGCCGATGTGCAGTTCATTCAGGGCGATTTTCGCGAGGAAGTCGTATTGAATCAGCTTGAAAGCTTGCTTCATGGACGACAGTTGGACCTCGTCTTATCTGATATGGCGCCTAACCTTTCAGGAAACTCGACGGTGGATTCTGCTCGAGTGGAATACATCATTGAACTTGCTATCGAGTTTGCCAATGCGCATTTAAAACCGACTGGGGCACTGTTAGTGAAATGCTTTCATGGACCAAGTTACAATTTGATTGTCGATTTGTTTAAGGCGAATTTCAAAACGGTTAGTAATAAGAAACCGAAAGCCAGTAAAGATAAATCTTCTGAGATTTTTCTGCTCGGAAAAGGCCTAAAACATCCGCAGTAGTTGGAGTGTTTTCCGAAATTTCCCCGTTCTCTCTTGATATTTAAGCGCTTCGTCGCTATATCACCAACTAGCAAGCTCTAACTATTGAAGGTAGAATGAGCATTTACCTCTGCAAGGCAATTCGTACGGGAAAACGTACGTCAAAGGAGTCCACGTGAATAATTCATTTTCAAAATATGCCATCTGGGTAGTTGTTCTACTCGTGCTTTTCATGGTGTTTAAGCACTTTGATCGTACCATTTCATCGAACGTAACTTCTGTACCGTATTCGGAGTTTCTAGATGATATTCGCTCGAAACAAATAAAAGAGGCCACTGTCGATGAAATCGGCCGCACGATTACTGCGACGACGACGGAAGGTAAGAAAGTCAAAACACAAATGGCCGTTTATGATCGCGGCATTTGGTCTGATCTAGTGAATAATGGTGTTAAATTTGACATCAAACAACCAGAGGAGCAGTCCTTCCTTCTGCAAGCCTTGTTTAATTGGTTCCCAATGCTGTTGTTAATTGGCGTGTGGGTATTTTTTATGCGTCAAATGCAAGGCGGAGGTAAGGGCGGCGCGTTTTCGTTTGGTAAATCAAAAGCCAGGATGTTGGATGATACGAACAACAATGTGACCTTTGCCGATGTGGCTGGATGCGATGAAGCTAAAGAAGAAGTCAGCGAAATAGTGGACTTTCTGAAAGATCCAACCAAGTTCCAAAAACTTGGTGGTCGTATTCCGCGCGGCGTGTTGATGGTGGGCCCTCCAGGAACGGGTAAAACTTTGTTAGCGCGTGCAATTGCTGGCGAAGCAAAGGTTCCATTTTTTACCATCTCTGGTTCGGACTTTGTTGAAATGTTTGTTGGCGTGGGTGCATCTCGCGTCCGCGACATGTTTGAGAACGCAAAAAAAC
The DNA here is from genome assembly GCA_019745005.1 of Burkholderiaceae bacterium. Classification (GTDB taxonomy): domain Bacteria; phylum Pseudomonadota; class Gammaproteobacteria; order Burkholderiales; family Burkholderiaceae_D; genus Undibacterium. Next base: position 5,490 of record JAIETO010000229.1, on the reverse strand, counting down.
ATTCACCTTGTATCATTTTCATTGACGAGATCGACGCCGTTGGACGTCATCGTGGCGCTGGTATGGGCGGTGGCAATGACGAACGTGAGCAAACGCTTAATCAGATGCTTGTTGAAATGGATGGGTTTGAACCAAACTCCGGTGTGATCGTCATCGCCGCAACAAACCGTGCAGATGTTCTCGACAAGGCATTGTTACGCCCAGGACGATTTGATCGCCAAGTAACTGTTGGGTTGCCAGATATTCGCGGTCGTGAACAGATTCTCAATGTTCATATGCGTAAAGTGCCTATCGCACCGGATGTAAAGGCCGATATCATCGCCCGTGGAACCCCTGGATTTTCAGGTGCCGACTTGGCTAATTTGGTCAATGAATCTGCTCTGTTCGCTGCTCGCCGTAACAAGCGTTTGGTAGAAATGCAGGATTTTGAAGATGCCAAAGACAAGATTTACATGGGGCCAGAGCGTAAGTCAATGGTCATGCGTGAAGACGAACGGCGCAATACTGCATACCATGAGTCAGGTCATGCGGTGGTCGCAAAATTATTACCAAAGGCTGATCCTGTGCATAAGGTCACGATTATGCCCCGAGGCAATGCCTTGGGATTGACGTGGCAGTTGCCTGAGCATGATCAGATCAGTGGCTACAAGGATAAAATGCTTGAAGAGATTGCAATTTTATTTGGCGGCAGAATTGCCGAAGAAGTCTTTGTTGGGCAAATGTCCACTGGCGCGTCTAATGATTTTTCCCGTGCCACAAAACTTGCACGAGCAATGGTGACTCGGTTCGGCATGTCGGACAGTCTTGGTGTAATGGTGTACGAAGATAGTCAACAAGAGGGATATTTTGGTGGTGCATCCAAAACAATTTCGGAAGCAACACAGCAGAAAGTGGATGCCGAGATTCGCTCGATTCTCGATGCTCAATATGCAATTTCGAGAAATTTGCTTGAGCAAAATCGTGACAAAGTTGAGGCAATGACAAAAGCGCTTCTAGATTGGGAAACGATTGACGCCGACCAAATCAATGACATTATGAGTGGGCAAGAGCCGCGCCCACCTAAGTCTGGGCACACGCCACGCAAATCGCCGAACGATAGCTCTTCGGGTGGTGTGACGCCAAATGCGACGGCGCCAGCGTAAGTTAAGTCATTCAAGTTAAAAAAGGGCAGATGATTTCTGCCCTTTTTTTTGCAAATTTTTAGCTATTGAGTTTGGATTCGACGGATTGCAATTTTATGTATTCGCATATTTCTAATGCGAGTGCTTAAAGTTGATAACAGCAAGTAGCTCAAATTTCAAAGCCGAAGCGAGTGCTTTTTATTTTACGCACCGCCACGCCCACCAGATCTACGTGGTGTACTCTGTTTTGCAGTTGGCGTGGTACTGCTATGTGAGCGTGTTGCGGTCGCATCCCCCGGTGCTCGACGCGGCTTATTTGATTGTGGTCGAGCTTGGTTCCCACTAGGCTTGGTTCTGTTGCCCTTTTGGTTTGCGGGACTTTGGAAGCTACGTAACTGGATTGGTTGCGCCTTTGCGTGTGGGTCGGGTATGAATCCATCGACGATTTCTTGTGGTAACTGGCGTTTGATCAGTTTTTCGATATCAGCTAATAACTTGAATTCGTCGACGCAAACCAGGGAAACAGCCTCCCCTTGTGCTCCCGCACGACCAGTACGGCCAATTCGGTGCACATAATCTTCTGGCACATTCGGCAGGTCATAGTTGACTACATGTGGCAATTGGTCGATATCAATTCCCCGTGCCGCAATATCTGTTGCGACTAACACCGTTAAGGATCCGTCTTTGAATTCAGCAAGTGCTTTGGTTCTTGCTGACTGACTCTTGTTGCCGTGAATCGCCATGCTGTTGATGCCATCCCTGCCAAGCTGCTCAACTAACTTATTTGCACCATGTTTGGTTCGCGTGAAGACAAGAACTTGCTGCCAGTTTTGGCTTTGAATTAAATGTGAAAGCAAGGGATGTTTTTTATCGCGATCGACAGGATGAACCTTTTGCGCAATGATTTCTACCGTTGAATTGCGTCGAGCAACTTCGATCATTGCAGGATTGTCGAGTAATCGGTCGGCTAAAGCTTTAATTTCGTCGGAAAAAGTGGCGGAAAATAAAAGGTTTTGCCGCTTAGCCGGAAGTATTGCTAATATTTTTTTAATGTCGTGGATGAAACCCATGTCTAACATACGATCAGCTTCGTCTAAGATCAGGATTTCAATTTGACGTAAATCAATTGTGCCTTGTTGATGATGGTCAAGTAGCCGACCCGGCGTCGCAACAAGAATGTCGACACCATTTTTCAAGAGCTTGATTTGCGGGTTTATGCCAACGCCACCAAAAATAACCCCTGAGTTTAGATGTGTGTATTTCCCATAGGTGCGTACACTTTCTTCGACCTGTGCCGCAAGTTCACGGGTTGGTGTTAGGACTAAGGCGCGAATCGGACGACGTTCGACTTTGTTTTTTGGCGCTTGGGTACCTTTGGACAAACGTTCTAAAATCGGCAGTGTAAATCCTGCCGTTTTACCTGTACCTGTTTGCGCTCCGGCGAGTAAATCGCCACCTTTAATCACGGCCGGTATCGCTTGTAATTGTATGGGTGTTGGGACGGTATAACCATGTTCGGTGACTGCGCGAACGATGGACTCGGATAAACCAAGTTCACTAAATGAGGACATGCGAATTTCTTATAAATACAGACAAGGGAAAGTAGTGCTCAAAAATTTTGAGCGGCGGAAAATGCGTGCTAAGAAATAGTATCGCTTTGGTCTGAAATTTGACGGCTATTACTTGTTTGAGCTGTTTTGCAAAGTACTTAGCATCTGAGCAAAAACTTTGGGTGTGCCAGCGATTACGTCCCCATGATACAGATAGTCGGATTCTCCCGAAAAATTGGCAACGATCCCGCCTGCTTCGGTAATTAAGAGTGCGCCTGCCGCGACGTCCCAAGGCGCTAAGCCTTTTTCGAAGAAGCCATCGAGTCTGCCCATAGCAACATAGGCTAGATCAAGCGCTGCGGACCCTGGGCGGCGCAATCCTTGGCATTTTGAGGTCATTGCTTTGAACATGGACAAATACTCGTCGAGACCAGATAAGTCACGTGACGGAAACCCTGTGCCGATGAGCGCGTCTGCCAATTTATCGCATTTAGTGACGCGAATACGCTTGTCGTTTAGAAATGCCCCCGCTCCTTTAGTCGCGGTAAACATTTCGTTGCGTGTCGGGTCGTAGATGACGGCCTGTGTAATAATGCCCCGCTGTTGCAATGCAATAGACACACAATATTGTGGGAAGCCGTGGATGAAATTGGTCGTGCCATCCAGTGGATCAATAATCCAAATATTCTCGCTGTCTGGTTTGTGATTTGTTGATGCACCAGATTCTTCTGCCAAGACCGCATGATCAGGATAGGCGGAGATCAATATTTCGATTATTGCAGCTTCGGCTGCTTTATCGACTTCGGTGACAAAATCGTTGAACTGTTTCTCAGAGATTTGCACTCGATCTAGGTCGAAAGAAGCTCGGTTGATAATCGTAGCGCCGCGACGTGCCGCCTTAATTGCGGTATTGAGCAAGGGATGCATATATTGTTTCCAGTAAAATGGCCAAACTTTGCTTGGCAGGATTTGCGAAGCAATTGAAAAGCACAAGGATGTCGTAAAAGAGCGATGGTCAGGCAAACTTAGATATTTAATTTGCAATAAACGCATGCAACCAACCATATTTACGCCTATTTTAAATGAACTCACTTCAATCGAATACATCTGTTTTTCAAAGGCTTCGTTTTATCTTGGTCGAAACTAGTCATCCAGGGAATGTCGGTTCGGCTGCACGTGCGATGAAAACAATGGGTTTCAACGAGCTTATTCTAGTTAATCCCAAGATTTCTGATGTCTTAACACACCAAGATGCGATCGCAATGGCAAGCGGAGCCAACGATGTGCTTGAGTCCGCTCGCGTTGTTTCGTCCTTTGAAGAGGCACTCGATGGAGTCAGTTTTGTTGCGGCAGTGAGTGCACGATTGCGCGAATTTTCCCCGCCAATTTTTTCGCCACGTCAGCTTGCGGAAAATCATATTTCAAACGCCGAGAAAATTGCGTTAGTGTTTGGCAATGAGCGTTTTGGATTGCCAAATGACATCGTGGTCGCTTGCAATGCCTTGGTTAACATTCCTGCCAACAGTGCATACTCATCGCTGAATTTAGCGCAAGCGGTTCAGGTGCTTGCTTATGAGTTTCGCCTTTCCTTAATTGAAACCAGTGAGCTTTTATCCAAGACCACGTCGATAGGCTTTAGTGGTAAGTTGGCAACCGCGCACGAAATTGACGGTATGTTTTCCCATTTGGAACAGGCTCTGATTTCCTTGGATTTTCTCGATCCAACAAGCCCAAAAAAATTGATGCCGCGCTTAAAGCGATTATTTTCGCGCACTCACCTCGAAGTGGAGGAGGTGAATATTTTTCGTGGCATTGCGAAAAAAATTATTGATCGCGGGGAAGCGTAACGACATTTGCGTAATTTTCACTTCGCTTCTGAACTAAATTAGCACGTCAAAAAATGTTAAATTTGTTGGAATTCATGCACTTACATTGATCTTCTAAGGCGAAACCTCTTCATTTGATGTTATAAAGCTAGTAAGATGCGAAGTGAACGGGTGAGCTCAATTGTGGCGACTTCGACCGTCGTGTTTAGTAATTTGTGAGGTATTAATTATTTTTTCTCGAATTCGCTTTCTTGGAGGGCAACTTTTGTCGTTGGCCTTCCTGCTTGGTACGACTGTTTCAGCCTACTCGGCCGGACTGGGCGAGCTGCGTGTGTCCTCAGCTCTGGGTCAAAATCTGCAAGCAGAAATTCGTGTCATTGGCGATAACGCAGACAGCGTTGATTCCAATTGTGTTCGAGCAAAGATTGAAACAACCGAAGATGTATTTATTACGCCAGCCACAACGCTGGTTCGTCAGTCCGGTACTTTACGCTCGATTTTCTTGACTACGCGAATCAATCTCAATGAACCTGCGCTCAAAGTCATTGTCGATCTTAGTTGCGAAAGCCCATTGCGCCGTGAATTTTTGATTTTGCTTGACCCACCGATTCTTAATTCAGCTGCAAAAAAAGAAACCGAATTACAAACAAATGCTGATAGTCAGCGTGAGCAACAAAATGTGTTTCAAAGCCGAGCGACCGACAGCAATACCACGGGTCAAACAACGAGAAAGCTAGTACCTAGCGGCCGAACCCAATCACAAAATCTAGCACCCATCGAGCCTAAAATACCCGCCCGTCAAGCCGAAGAGAAACAAAGCAAATTAAAAAAGAAAGTTGCTCGAGGGATCGAAGCGCGCAAGGATGTGCTCCGTTTATCAGATGACTTAGAAGTTGAACCAGGCTTAAAAACAAGTTCCGCTCTGTCTTTACCAAGTGATCATCCGCTGTTAGAAAATTTAGCAGAAATAAGGCAAGCACAACTTCAATTGGC
>JAIETO010000264.1 GCA_019745005.1 Burkholderiaceae bacterium | reverse complement strand
GACATCTTGCAGGAAGCCAGCCTCTTGTATATATTCCATCGATTGTGGCAATAAGCTCTCCCCAATCGAGAAGCGTGGAAATTGTTCTTTCTCAATCACTAAAACTGCTCGGCCCTGTTGGCGCAATAGCCCGGCCGCAATTGCGCCGGCAGGGCCTGCTCCTATGATGAGTACGTCTGTATTTTCAACACGCATAGTGTAAATTCTTCGAATTGAGTTGTGTAGTTTTTAAATTGGCTCAGTGCTTCTTAATTTTCCCTTTTATTGCATTGAATTTAGGGAACGCATTTAGAACCAGAGATAACCTAAATTCTGGTCAAATCTTGCGATAGTTGTAGATGAAGTAGTCGGAAGCGCCATAAGGTGCCTGCGCTTCGGTTTCAACGAAACTTCGAAACCAAGTGAAAAAATCTCGCACAGAATTTATTAATTTTTTTGAGGCACGGATCATGATTTAGAACCGAATCGGTTTATTGAGTTCATTTTATTTTTAGTCAGATGATTTAGCTACAATCTTGTCGATCGTTGGTGCTCGGAAGCATGGCGTGAGAAGCCAAATAATCACTTCTCCAATTAGCATCGTAAAACCAAATGCATGTAACGCTGGCGTGACCGAAAGCGCGAGCAAGCCAAACGAAAGCAATGTGCTAATACCGGCCAAAGCAACCGCAACCCATGTTGAATTATCGTCAGGATGTTCAAGCAAAAATATCCCGTAATCCACGCCCATTCCTAAAAGTAAAACGTGCGCTAACACACTAAATAGTTGCAAAGGCTCGCCGACAAATCCACAAATTGCCAATGTGATTAGGCTGCCGAGAGCGGTTGGTAAAATTGCTCGCCAAGCATCTTTTCTAAAGCGCCAACTTAATGCCGCAAAAACGCCCAGATATCCCGCTAACAAAAGCGCCCCCATCACAAGGCGGTAACGAGCCATTAGCGAAGAAATTTCAGCCGTCTTGTTGACCCATTGAATCCCAGGTATTTCTTGACCGATTTGTTCTAAAGCGGGCAACATCGTTGGCGTTAAGCCTTGCATCATAATGACACTGTAGTATTTTCCATTTAATTGCCCAAGCCACTGTGTTCGCATTAGTGGCGCTGCCGGACTGGAGAGCCAGCTTTCAACCGTAAGAGGGTGCAAGGAAAATTGTGCACGCTCGACGGGTTCATTTATTTTTTTCGCCACGAAGGAGATTGCATTCAGTTCAGATTGTCTTGTTAGGTTGGAATTTTCAAGCTGGCGGCGTTGAGATGGTATCCAGTCGGATAAAGCCCGATAGCCAGGTAACTTTCCAGATGCAATTAAGCTGTCTAAATGTGGTTTGAGCACTTCTTCGCGTTGTAATACCTGTTCTGCATCCTCGCCCTCAATCAAATAAAATTGAGCAGGGCTCGCTATTCTAAGAAGCTTACCCAACTCCTTTTGATCAGCTAACAAATTTGCAGGCGCGCTCTGCAATTGGCGCACGTCGTCGCGCGTCTTCAATTGCAAAATACCAAAAACAATAAAAGCAACTGTCAAGCCGGCTAACCAATATCCTGTTCTATTAGCTTGCCATCTACCCCAATGTTGTAATTTTTTTCCAAAACTGTCGGAGAATTTGGTGGCCGGCAATTGCCCTTTATCAAAGAGAGGAAACCAACAAACAACCGTCAGAAAGGCAGCACTTAAACCAACCGCAGAAAAAACCGCCATCTGCCGCAAGCCTGGGAACGGTGCAATACCAAATGCCAAGTAGGCGACAATACTGGTGATTAGCGCGAGCGTTAATCCAGGCATTAAATGGCGCAAGACGGCCCATCGTTTTTCGACCGGTTTGCCTTGCCGCGCAGCGAAGTAATGGAAGCCGTAATCTTCCGCGACACCAACCAAGCTCGATCCGAATATCAACGTAATCAGATGCACTCGATCAAACATCAACGCGGTTACGCTCAGCGCCACTGCACAACCAATTATTAAGGAAAGCGCGACGAGAGAAATAGGAATCAAGGATCGGAAGCATAACCATACCAAAACCAACACGGCTATTAATGAACCATAACCGATTACATTAATCTCACGATTCGCTTGGCTTGCCGCAGCCTCTGCGTACAAAGGAATACCAGCCGCGACAATACGTGCGTCAGGTACAAGCTTCATCGCCGTTTCTCTCGCTTGATGAAGTGCTTCTGTCAATTCTGAGTTTCCACTCATTGAGAATGCGGCTTGTCGACTCTGATAGTTGAGCAAGATCCATTCACGCCCCTCTGCGGTGAGACTTAAGTAGCCATCTCGCAAGCGCACTTGGCTTTCTGCCGCTCTGCTGGACCACCAGATTGGCCAAAGGCCAAAAGGGTCTTCATTCCATTTGGTAAGGCGGGAGCCGGGCGCTTGATAAAGTTGATGCAATGCTGTTTGATTTAAATGATCCGTATTTGATTTAACAAGGTTTTCGCGCTGCTGCGAGGTCAACAAGCGATCGCGCCACGGGCGATAGAATTCGATAACAGCCGAAAAACTTTCTTCATCTGTTTTTTGAAGATCAAGCGGCGCTAAACTTAAACTTTCAATTGTTGACGTAGCTGCAGTTTTCGCACTAGGCCAATCCGTCGCGCCGATCAAGAGTACGATGTGTGTCGTTGTAGAATCAGTCAACTTTTTAATGGCCGCGGTAACTGCAGGTGTTTGTTCATTTTCTGGCAGGAGCGCCAAGACATCTGTATCTAACTGCCTCGATTGCCAGAAATGGATTTGATGGAAGATAACGATCAGTACGATCGCCGTCCATGCAATTGCGAGCCATATACTACCCCGTTTATCGAGCAAGAATTTTCTCCTCATCGGCACTAAGAGAAGGAGCTTCGCTTAATTTTTCAAAACGTATTAATGTGTTGTCTCCGCTAACCTCTGCCATTCTCACGCTGCGCACATATCGATCACCTTCGATAGCCACAATCTTAAATATACTGGCTAGATTGGCGTCCGTTGACGTTAAACGTAGCGTCCATTCATTGCGACCTATTAATTCGCCCTCTACTTTGAAATGCCGCTGCAATGTTGCAAGATCTCCGGCGACAAGCGCCAACATGAGTTCATTGATTAATCGCAATGCGGGTTCGCGTTCTGTATCGAACTGAAAAGTTTCACTTCCATCCGATTGGCGGCCTGTAAGTTTGTGGTTTCCAATAATCAATGTTGATGAAAAAGGTTTATTAGTACGCCAAATGATTCCCCGTGATTTCGACAATAAGAATTCACCATTGGAAACGAGTGGTTTTTTAAAGCCAGCGACAGTTTTTTGTTGTTCAAATTGACCGCGCAAAATTTGGGTATTGCTGACGCGTGCTCTTACGTCAGCGATCAGGTCACTTGCGTAAGCTGGCGAGATGCTCATAAAAAACAAAACGGCTGCATGAACCAGCATCAATTGAAAAATTGTGTTGACTCCTCTTTTGTAAAGTAAATTCATTCTGGGAGTACTCCTAAGCAATCCCATAATACGCGCGGCGAAACATAGCGCATTTCTTTCGTCGCCATGTCGATAGCAACTTGTATAGTGCTGGCCTTATTAATGATGTGTCCAGTTTTTACATCGCGAATCAAGTAGTTTATTTTTAAACGATTTTCCCATTCAACAATTTCGGCACGAATCATTATTGTTTGCCCGTATGTGATTGGTTTGATGTACTTCAGTCGTACATCAACCACAGGCCAAGCGTATCCAGAGTCGCGCATTTGTGGATAGTCGTAGCCATATTTCGCTAATAAAGCGCAGCGAGCTAGTTCAAGATACTTTAGGTAGTTTCCGTGCCAAACAACATCCATAGGATCAAAATCATGGAACGCAGGCGCTAATGTCAATTCATGACTGAAATCGTAAACAGTGTCTTTACCTGGTTTAGTCGACATACATGCTCCATGCCCTTGTTTTGATTAGACGCAAAATATTTTGAAGATCAATATCTAATCTACGGTCTTCTATGATGAGGGCGATTTGCTTCTCAAGTTCCGATTGCATCGTTGCCAGCGCTTTTGGTAATACGATCTCTTTATCATTTTTGTTTCGTAAGCTTACGGCTTGGCGGCCTGCGATGAGCATTGCCGCTACCACTTGTTCGCTTAGCTCAAGCACACGTAAACAATCTCGCGATGCGATCGTTCCCATACTTACTTTATCTTGATTGTGGCATTCTGTTGATCGCGAAAAAACCGAAGCTGGCATGGTATTTTTCAATGCTTCAGCAGTCCATGCGGAGACGCTAATTTGTAGTGCCTTTAAGCCGTGATTAATTGCTGCACGGGGGCCAGTGGCACCAGAAAGGTTCGATGGCAATCCATGGTTGAAACGGGTATCCACAAGTAACGCTAGCTGTCGATCAAGTAAATCCGCGATGTTTGCAATGGCGTTTTTCATACTGTCCATTGCAAACGCGATATGTCCACCATAAAAATGGCCGCCATGTAAAACTCGCTCGTTTTTTGCGTCGATGATTGGGTTGTCGTTCGCGCTATTGAGTTCGTTTTCAATTATCGTGCGGAAAAATGGCAGAGCATCCTGTAGGACACCAATCACGTGCGGCGCACAGCGTAACGAATAGCGGTCTTGCAAGCGTTGTTCGTTCCGACTAGGGGAGTCACTCGCGAGGTCTGCCCGAATGCGTGCGGCTGCAAGCTGTTGGCCAGGGTGCGGTTTGACTGCAAATAATGCGGCGTCGAAATGATGTGCGTTACCGGCACTTGCCCACACATTCATTGAAGTGATACGCGTCGCAAGTTTACAAAGGTAATCAGCACGTTGCCACGCCAGACAAGCTAACCCCGTCATGACCGCGGTTCCATTCATGATTGCTAAACCTTCTTTTGGTCGCAAACGCAGAGGCGAAATACCAAGCTCAGCAAATACTTCGCATGTGGGTCGTTGCTCTCCTTGAAACAACACATCACGTTCGCCGCACAACACCGCAGCTACATACGAAAGTGGAGTCAAGTCACCGCTCGCACCGACAGAACCTTCGGCGGGAATTAGGGGCAAAATATCATGTTTGAGCAACAAGGCAAGTTGCTCGAGCAACGCTACACTGACGCCTGACATGCCTTGCGCCAAAGATGCCAAGCGTGTCGCTAGAACGGCACGAGTCTCTTCAGGAGTCAATAAACGACCAGCACCGCAACCATGGTAAGTGTAAAGGTGGTGAGGTAATTCAGGAATCAAATCGCGCGGAATTTCCACGGTACACGAATCGCCATAGCCCGTCGTAACGCCATAAATGACACCATCTTCAGCCAACAATCGATCCAGAAAATCTGCTCCTAGCGCTATGTCGGCACGAAACGTTTCGTCTTGTGACAGATAGCATTCTCTGGTTTGTTCTGAGATCGCTGCGATATCTTCTATTGTGAGTCGGTCGCCATCAAAACAAACGGGATTCATTGTGTCATTCATTATTAATATTGCCTTGATCCCAAAATGGGAAAAAATTAAACCAATCGTAAGGGGAGCGTTTCAGAAGCTCGGTCACTTTATTTGCAAAACAAAGCGCATATTCTTCGGCAGCCGTCTCTCGATTACCACGAGGAAGTTGTATTTTTTCAGCTATTTTTTCGAAGTGAATTTCGTAGCTTGACTTGGTATGAATGCATGCTAGAAAAAAAAGTGGACTTTTTAAAAGGTTCGCCAGAACATAAGGGCCAATCGGAAAGGCGGCTTTTTGTCCGAGAAAGTTCGCATGTACAAATTGCTTAGAAAGGATAGGGACACGGTCGCCTGTTGTAACGATGAACTCGCCAGCCGCTACACAGTTCGCTAAAAAAACTGCTGTCGCCGGTGTGATTTCTGAAACTTCAATTAGGCGTAGGCTAGTATGAGGATTGAGTCGCTTTAAGATCTGATTGAATTTTTCGGCATTTTGCGTGTGGGTCAAAATATTCAACCTTACTTCTTTATCTTGTTCCGCTAATGCACTACATAACTCTAGGCATCCGATATGTGCAGTAACGATAACTCCACCACGCCCAACTTTTATTTCCTCTTGCATTTGACTCAAAGTGTTTCGCGCTATTTGGGAGAATGAATACTTTCCCGAAACGGCAAGCAATTTATCCAATAACGTTTCCGCAAATAGAACCACATGGCGAATACCATCGCGCCAGGTTGGTGTGTGGCCTAATGCATTAGTTGATATTTGCAAACGCGATAAATATTGCATGGATGAAAAGCGCAATGTTGGCCGTAGCGCCCAATGCACTGCAGCCACAGGAAAAAGACAAATGCGAAATGGCAGGCGACCGAATACGTGGTGAATCCAGTACAACAACCAGATTCCAAAAATAAATGTTTCTTCGCCCATTCGTGCCCAATGGGGAGTGCCAATTTGGACTTTTGCTTGTGTCGATGCTCGTTCAGTTTCCATTGCTATATGGCATCTTTCGTTATAATTTTTCGCCAAATTAACAATGGAAAGCGCACTAGCATGCCAAAAAATAATCGAGTATGCAAACGTGAAATCATTACGTTATCGCGCCAAATTTTGAAATGCGAAACGCCATCACTCGGGTACGTGACATGTGTAGGTTGATTGATTATTCTGATGCCTCGCCAATACAAGCGGACTAAGACTTCGATATCGAAATCCATGCGATTACCCAATTTGACATGATTGATCAATTTGACCGTTGATGCTAAGGGATAGATGCGAAACCCACACATTGCGTCGCGAATCGAAAACGAAAGCGTGTTAATCCAAACCCATATGGTGGTCAAGTAACGACCGTATAGTCGCCCATTCGGCACGCTGTCATCAAACATTGGTTGACCACAGATCAATCGTGTCGGATGCTCCATGGATAGTTTTAAGAAATTGGGAATGTCGCGCGCGTCATGCTGGCCGTCAGCGTCGATTTGTAAAACATGGGTATAACCGAGGCGGAACGCAGCAAGAAATCCTGCCATCATTGCTGCACCTTTGCCTTGGTTGACTGGTAAGCGTTCCAGATGCACGTCACTTCTATTTTGATCTGCAAGGGTTGCTAAGACGGTCTCACAATGGAGGTCACTACCGTCGTCGATGAGGATGCAAAAGAGCGAGTGACGCTTGATTGCCGCAACCACTTCAGCTATTGCCTCGCCATGGTTATACACGGGAATGACGGCGCAGACTTTGTTGTCCGTCATCATGTTGATGCCCCGAATGAAATACGACCGCTCGAAAACTTTTGTTCGTTTGCACTGTATGTAAATGAAAGCACGCCAGTATTAGCGTCAAATGCCAATTCCATTGTTAGCACTTTATTTGGTGTGATTATGCGTTGAAATTTCACGGAACTCATGCCAAGAAAATAGGGAGGAATATCAAATATTTCATTCCCGAAGAGGATTGCCCACTCGATTTGTGTCACGCCCGGTAAAACAGCGAACTCAGAAAAATGGCCTTCGAAAAAAGGTAAATTTTCAGAAATGCTGATTTCAAAAGTTGCATTTAGCTGACTTCGAGTGATTAGCCTTGCATTTGGACGTCTCGGATCAAATATTTTTTGCAGTGCTGCTTCGGTTGATTTGCCTGATGCGTTGCTTGGCATAGACCAGAGAAATCGAAATCGACGTGGCAACGCAGTTTTTTCAGCGACATTTGCCAGCGCCGCGCGAAGTTCGGCGTTTAAGGCGGCTTTACCACTTTTATCGTAAAGCTCCCAGCCAATTTCATTTGGTACAGCGACTACACCAAGATTCAGACGATGGCCCGACAGCGCGATGACCCGTACTTCGGAGACAAATTTTGTTCTCAGCAGAGCTTGTTCCATCGCATCTATCGAGATCCGTTTTTCCTCGATTTTTATGATGCGATCACGTCGCCCCAGTATTTCGAAACCATTATCGACTGGTTTTACGCGATCTTCGGTTACGGTCCAATCGAACTTCGGTAGGTGCGGAGAGCGCACTGAAAGTTCGTCATCGCTAACTTTTACTTCAACTTGCGGCAAACTCACCCATGCCGAACTACTTCCCTCCGCCCGTTGTCGCCACGCGACACCGCCAGTCTCCGAGCTTCCATAAATTTCGGTTGGTGCTTGTCCTAGCAGCTCGCGACAAATTGGCAATGCATCGTTTGGTAATGGCCCTCCTGACGAAAAAACTTTGCGTAAATTTTTTCTGGCATTGCGCCAGTCTAGATGGCTTGGTAACCTTTTTAAGTGTGCTGGGCTTGCAACTAAGACCGCCGAAACCTGATTATTCAGAGCTGCGACGATGTCTTCTGGAAATCTTAATCTGCGCGTAGCAAATGGGCGCCCCGAGGCTAATGGCCACAAAATGCTGAAAAGGAGACCGTAGATATGTTGATGGGAAACTGTTGAGTAAACGCAAGCGTCGTTCAATTCGCTGTCAAATAATTTCGAAAGCGAAGCAACTTCACAAAAGATTTGCGAGAGCCGTTTGGGGATGGCAACCGGATGGCCGGATGACCCTGATGTAAAGACGACGAGTGCCTCCGCTGCAGGATCAAGCGACTCCCAAGTTATTGTTGGGATATTCATGTCCACCATTTTTTGCATTGGACTTAATCGTTCGGGAAACCCCCCAACAAAAATGTCGACCTCATCGCTTAATCGTTCAACCGTAGCCGTTAAGAGTTCCGTAGGTAAGTAGACGCATTTCTTCGCATGCCATGCGCCAAATAAAGCCGCTGCAAATTCAAAACTATCTTCTAAATAAAGAGCGATACGCTGGGCATCAGACTTCGCAAACCTTACGTACCAGCATGAAGTACAGTGAATAAATGACGCGAAATCAAAGTTTTGGCTTTCGCTAATGGCAACAGCGTGGTCGGGCGAACGACCTATCACTAACAAGTTTTCCAATGAAACCATAGACGGCACGTTCATGTTTGACTATGAGCTATTCTTGCCCTGACGCGGCGGCGCACTAACCACTCGCCAACAAATAGTGCTCCCATCAATAAATACGAAACAAATCCATTGTATAAAACCCAAATTGCATTTGATGCCGACACCGCAGTAACGATGGAAATGCACGCATTAAGTATAAAAAATCCACACCAAACTTGAGTCACGCGACGTGTGTATGTGACGCCGCTTTCGGGAAAATTGGGTTCTTGAAGGCGTGCGATGCGCTCAATTACTGTTGGTGGAAAGCGCAGACTAAAGGCAAAGACGCACAGGAACACAAGACTGACCAACACAGGGTAGAGTTTTAGTGGGAGTGCGTTGTTGGTAATAACCCCAGCAAGCGCCAAGATCGCAGCACCAATAGCGGCGGCAAGCCAAGCTAAATCGCGAGTAGCGTAGGCACGTGCAATTGCGACTATAACTAAGAGAATTGCTAGCCAACGCGGCTCGAAATGACTTAGCCCGAAAAAAACTAGCAATGGGTATGCAAGTGTGAGCAGCCCAAAGAATGCAATGCGCATTTGACTATTCGGATGCAGGTAGATGCAACAATGCGTACAAAGAGTCGACCACATCTTGTAGAGTCCGCACAGATTTGAAGGCGTCTGGGTGTAGGCGTTTGCCAGCTATCGGCTTTAGCTTAACGATAAGATCGACAGCATCAATGCTGTCGATATCCAGATCTTCGAAAAGTCGAGACTCTGGTTTGATGTTTTCATGTGGAACGTCAAATGTGTCTTGTAATATCGCACGTAAGCGATCGAAAATTTCTTGCTTTGTCATATCAGTATGTAAGTAAAGTGTGCAATCTAGTTTTTATTTTCGATTTTTGGCAACAAAGGCGGCTAATGCCTGAACGCTACCAAAGTGCGTTCGTGTTTCCGTCGAGTCGGTTGACATGTTAATTGCAAATCGTTTGTGCAACGCAAGACCAAGTTCTAGAGCATCAATTGAATCTAAGCCCAGTCCTTCCACAAATAACGGCGCCGTGCTGTCTATATCGCCTGGTTTAATGTCTTCGAGGTTTAGCACATCAATGATGAGCGTTTTTATTTCTAATTCAAGTGACTGCATGTGTGCGTCTTTTCTCTAAAAAATAAAGGTGTAGATAATTCGTGAGATAGCGGGCCGCTAATGCCGATTCGCCACTCGCTTGTTCAATGAAAGGTGAAATTTCTATATCGTTATGTACTTTAATAATAAACTTCATGGGTTTCGCCGGCACCTTCCACCAAGCTAATCCCTTTGTTAGACTTAGTGGTGCGCAACTTATACTGACCGGAGTGATATTGCACTGACCTCGGACGGCGATATTAGCTGCACCTCGTTGTAATTTCATTTCACCATTAACTGGTGTCCGCGTGCCTTCTGGAAAAATCACTAAGCTGCTGCCATTCTTAAGCGAGGCAATACAATCTTCTATCAAGCCAACGCCTGAATCATTGCAAATGTAATTGGTTGCTCGCACGGGTCCACGAGTAAAAATATTCTTCGCTAAACCGGCCTTCACAACGCAGTCAGCATTTGGAATCAAAGAAACCAAATGCACTACGTCGATCAATGTTGGATGGTTTGCCAAAATGAGAAGGCTAGGTCGACTAAGTTTTTCGACACCTTCGATTTCGAATCGAAGTATTCCAAGCTGTCGCATCAAGAGAATGAAAAATTTGAAATTGAGGTGCACTGCAAAGCGTGCCACTCTTGTCCTATTGTCGTTTTCTCGGACGAAAAAATTCAACGCAGGAAAAAAACAAATTCCTAATACCAAACCCCCTAGTCCAAAGCACATAAATGCGATAGCTGTAGCTATCACGCGCCAAGTTCTCTCTAACGATGCCAGTGCTCGATTAAACATAATTTGTCCGTTGCCAACACCATGTTTTCGTTCCGACCGTGTGTTCGTGCGCAATTTCGTCGGAAATTAAAAAACGCAGAGCCTCTAGATCTGGAGACAAAGAGAGTCTTGGTGATTCTTCAGAAGATTTTCGGGAGAGTAAGGTAATGCCCTCAAATTCAGAACGAACGAGACGGCATGCCCATGCTCGTGGAAAATTAGGTTGTTCTGAAAAATGTTTAAATAATTCTGGTAAGGGTTCTTCGTAATAGACGACGAGAACAGCATTTTCTCCATCAGCAAGCAAACCAAGTGCCTCAGTGAACGCAGCTTCAACGGTTTCTTCACCAGCGGCGATTGCTGTGTAAGCGTTCACATCATCGCGGGATATTGAAAATAATGCACCAATAGCGTTGTGAACGGACAAGCTAAAGCTAGTAGGAGACATGGGTTCTTGTTCTGCTAATTGCCGTAACATTTCAACAGAGCGAGAAATATCTCCGTATCGTGACGCGAAAACGATTGGACACGAAGGGCTATCGGCTATGCCCCAGTAGGCTGTTTGTAGTGCCATGCGGCCAAGGCGTTCTACCCGGCGACGCATCATCGCCGGCATTTCAGTTAACGCCGGCATGGCGTCGTAACTCTGTGAGATAGGCGATGGCGATGCAAACCAACGTAACCAATCGGTTTGTTTAGTAAAGTTGGGGCTCCAAGCCGCCCAGCGATCGATCGAAAAACGGATCGTCATTTAATTGCGCCTGTATTAAATAAAGTTTGGCGCAAGCATGTGCCATAAAAAGTCTGCTGCTCGCAAAAACTTGCCAAGAGTGATGCAGACATGTGATGTTGTAGATATTATCAAAGTGTGTCGAAAAAATACTCTTACTTCGGGGTATGCCGAAATCGCTAACGTCGGATTTTATCAAGTTTGTAATATGAGTGTCTCGTCTAAAAAAACGAGTAACTTACTTTTTTTACGTAAACGTATTAAAAATTAAATCATTTTCTCGTAACAATCGAAAAGGTTAATGAAAAATCTTTCTTTTTTAAGTACTTTTCTTTTCGAAAGGCAGTGAGATAACGGCGACGAATGTTTCGTTACAAAATTGGCATAACTGCTTACAAACCCACTTTAGCGTTCTGCATTACAATTTGGCTTTTAATCCCATCCTTGCAAAAAA
>JAIETO010000251.1 GCA_019745005.1 Burkholderiaceae bacterium | reverse complement strand
CCTTTCATGTCGTAGAAATACAAGCCCACCAACCCAACACATATCAACGCCAATGCGCAGATTTTGCGCAATATCGGCGACATAAACGCTAACTGTTTGCTGCTCGCCATGCCTTGAGCCACGAGCAAATGGGGTAAGGCGCTAAGGCCGAACAGCAGCATCACAAGCGCGCCTGAGATAGGGTCGCCAGCTAGCCACGCAAACGGCGCGACACTGTAGAGTAAGCCACAGGGCAAGCCGCCCCACCCCATGCCCAACATAAACGGATATCGTCTGGCCGTTGCGAGCGAAAAGCCACGCAAGAAGTTTTGGCTCAGATACCCCTTCCACAATCGCAATTGCAAGAATATTTTGGAGACAGCACGCCATTGCAAGTGCCAACCGAGAAACTCACTTATGCGCCACCCAAGTAAGCGCAGACCAAGCAAGAGCAGCGCCAGATTGCCGATGACGAAGAGAATTTTTTGCATGGGCAAATAGGGCGCAAACAATAATCCCGCCGAGCCGAATCCGCCTAAAATCGCACCGATCAACATGTAGGTAAAAAGGCGACCGCTGTGCAGAAGAATTTGATGCGTCAAACTTCGTTGAAAAACTCCAGATCGTTGCAATTGTGTGGGCGGCTGTTGCATGCCCAGAGGCGTAATGGCGATGGTGCGATAGGCGTTAAGTGCAGGCGCCGCTAAGCGCGTTTGTTCTGGCGTTTTCGACAGCAAACTTGCAAAACCACCGCACATGCCTATGCAATGCACGCCACCCGCTAAGCCAGCGGAGAGTGCGGCTAGGGCAAGTGGCATTGTGAGCATGGGGCTAAAAGCTGCTTAAATGAGACGTGAATATAAGGCTGAGGTTTTCTTGGGCAAATAGGCGTCAAACACCATGCCCAAAGCGCGCACAAAAAAACGCCCTTTCGCGGTCACTTGCAGGCTGTTTTCTATCGGCTCGATTAAGCCTTCGCCTATGTAATCGAAACTGCCCTGTTTAATTGTGCGCAGTTCTTCAGCAAAGTA
This sequence comes from Burkholderiaceae bacterium, assembly GCA_019745005.1. GTDB lineage: Bacteria > Pseudomonadota > Gammaproteobacteria > Burkholderiales > Burkholderiaceae_D > Undibacterium. The sequence continues at coordinate 10,899 of JAIETO010000251.1, read as the reverse complement.
ATCATGAAAAGTCACGGCATGTTCCGCTTCGAATCGCGCAAAATCAATTGGGTTGCCGCACATGACATTCATGATCACTTCTTGACGTAGCACATCGTCGCGGTTCATTTCCATGCCCTTCTCTACCGGCAGTTGGTGTGCATCAAGTGCTGCATAATACTCGTCCAGATTACGCAGGTTTTGCGTGTAAGCGTGCCCTATTTTGCCAATAGCCGAGACGCCCAATGCGATCAAATCACATTCTGAACGTGTGGTGTAGCCTTGAAAATTTCTATGCAAGGTTTTGTCTGCGCACGCTTTGGCGAGGCTGTCAGTCGGTTTAGCGAAATGATCTAAACCGATGTACACATAACCCGCCGCCAGTAAGCGTGTCAGCGACATCAAAAAAATTTGCAAACGCGTCTCTGCACTGGGCAAATCTTCTTCTGCGATTCGGCGTTGGGGTTTAAAACGTGTTGGTAAATGCGCGTAGTTATAGAGTGCAATACGCTCGGGTGCCAAGGTAATCACGCTATCTAAGGTTTGCGAAAAACTTGCCATCGTTTGTTTTGGCAAACCGTAAATCAGATCAAAATTAATTGACTGAAATCCCACTTCGCGGCTATCGCTCACGGTGCTTTGAATCAGGGAGAAACTTTGGATACGGTGGATGGCTTTTTGCACGTCCGCATCAAAATCTTGTACGCCCAAACTGATGCGGTTAAAGCCCAGCTCGCGCAGAATATGCAGGGTTTCGCGGTTCACCGTGCGCGGGTCAATTTCGATGGATATTTCGGCGTCCAGCGAGAAATCAAAATGGTGCCTAAGCATGCTCATTAACTGGCAAAGCTCATCGTCACTTAGAAAAGTAGGCGAGCCACCACCGAGGTGCAATTGCGATAAGGTTTCTCGCTCTGGCAAATGTTGCCGAATTAAGGTCAATTCTTTCTCAAGATAGGTCAAATACTTCTTTGAACGACCGTGGTCCTTGGTGATGACTTTGTTGCAGGCGCAGTAATAACAAATCGACGCACAAAACGGGATGTGTATGTACAAAGACAAAGGCGGCTTCGTTTGATTGCTTTGTCTGTCTTGTAAATACTGAACATAGGTCGCTTGCCCAAACTCATTGTAAAAACGGTCGGCAGTTGGGTAAGAGGTATAACGTGGGCCTAAGTTGTCAAAACGGCGAATAAGGTCAGCCGAAATATCGAGTTCAGTTCCAAGTGCGAAGGATTCTGATTTGCCCATGATGTGTTGGTGCCTTTCAAAATAAATTTTTATTCCATTTCCAAATCAATTGTGTCTAGGCAACGAGCCGCAGACAGTGCTATGGCACGGCAAGGCGAAGGCAACAACGACACGATTGATTTAGAAATGGAATTAGTCGTGATATTTCTGCACTAATAAAACAGTCAAGCCGCTAGAAAAAATGCCCAATAACCAGAAAGCAAAAAAGCCAATCGTATGCACACCTTGGGTCGACATTTTGACGCGAGCATCGAGCACTACTAATTCGAGCGGATCAACCAAGCTAAAAAACACGCCTGTTGCCACGCATGCAGCAAGGAATGCGGGCCAAAGCACAACCATCAAGATGGATGCCCAACTCGGCTTCTTTTTGGGGCGTTCACCTGCCGTACTTGCTTTGCTCATGTTGCTTGGCATCTCTTTGCTCACTTTGTTCACTTCGCTAGGTCGCGTTTTTTGTTTTTCTACTTGGCACAAATAAAGATTCGAGATCAAGGTTTTATTTTGCGGCAACTAGGTGAATCGATCTTTGCTTTGGATCAAACCAATCGCCTGTTAAACGCCACTCGGTGGTTTCGACTTTAATGTGCATTAACTTGGCCTCGGCCATATTCACGCGTAGCTTTGTTTTACCGCTGTCGCTCGCGTCTTTATTGCCCAAGTTACCTACATAGTGCCCCGCCGTGGTTTGCGACATCGGCAGCCGCCGCACTAATTCGTTAACAGCGCCCAAACTCTCATCTGCACTAGCAATGCTGATTTGCACTGTCTCTGGTAGCGTTTGGTTCAACTGCTTTTGCGCTTGAAGCTGCATTTGCAAGGTGTTGGTTTGCGCATCAAAAGTGATTTCTGCACGAAGACCTAGCTCCCGCGCTTTGGCGTCGCGGTGTAAATCTGTATTGATCATTAAACCTTGGCGATAATAGTCGGCGGCAACGACTGGGTCAGCGCCGCGCCAAGCGATGATGCCCGTCGCTATGCTGGCGCACACGACGATGAGGGGGCCGCCAACAACAAGGAACAACCACGGCTCTTTTTTCCAGTCATCTGGTTTTTTTGGGGGGCTGAGCTTTTCTAAGGGCAGAACGTGCGTGTTCATGATGAACTCCAATCTCAATGCGGAACTAAAAACACAGCTTTTTCAGTGACACTGACTGCGGGTGTTTCTGTATCGGTAACAACAAATCTGATTCGGTTTGAGCCTTTTTCTGCTGCGTGAGCAGGAATGCGCACGCGCACTGCTACCGCTTTGCCTGACGCCGATTTCAAACTGACTTGCGACTCGCTAACGATGCTCGCGCCATTAATACCGTTGACGCTGATTTGAAATTGACGGGCGCTTTCTTGGGTGTTCATCAATTGCAATTTATAGACGTTTTCTATCGCGCCTTCGTCCACAATTTTGGGCACACTGCGGTCACGAATCACATCGACCTTCAGCGGTACGTGGTACGCCAAAGAAAGCGCCGCAGCGAGAATAATCAGGCCCAAAATGCCGCTATAGATAAGCGTTCTGAGGCGAAACACACGTTGCCACATTTCTTTTGGCGTTAGGCCGCTATCTAACGCATGTTCTGTGGTGTAGCGAATTAATCCTTTCGGGTAATTCATTTTCTCCATGACTTGGTCGCAGCCATCGATGCAAGCACCGCAGGCAATACATTCATATTGCAGACCATCTCTAATGTCGATGCCGGTAGGACAGACTTGGACACAGATATTGCAATCCACACAGGAACCAAGGCCTTGCGCTTTGTAATCAACTTTTTTATTGCGCCCTCCTCGCGGTTCACCACGCTGAGTGTCATAGGTCACAATCAAGGTATCGCGGTCAAACATGGCGCTTTGGAAGCGTGCGTAAGGGCACATGTATTTGCACACCTGCTCACGCATGAAGCCGGCATTGCCGTAGGTGGCAAAGCCATAAAACAAGAGCCAAAAGGTCTCCCACGGTCCCAACGTAAAGGTAAATACCTCTTCCGCCAAGCTGTGGATGGGCGTGAAGTAGCCGACAAACGTAAAACCTGTCCACAAGGCCAGCACCAACCATGCGCCGTGCTTCAAGGCTTTTTTACGCAGCTTGCTTGCAGACATGGGCGCTTCGTCCAGCTTCATTCTGGCGTTTCTGTCGCCTTCGATTTTGTTTTCTATCCACATGAAAATTTCTGTGTAGACGGTTTGTGGACAGGCGTAACCACAAAATAACCGACCAGCAATTGCCGTGAACAGAAAGAGCGACAAGGCAGAAATAACTAATAAAACCGAGAGGTAAATGAAATCTTGCGGCCATAACACCATGCCGAAGATGTAGAACTTGCGGTGAACGAGATCAAACAGAACAGCTTGGCGGTCGTTCCAACTTAACCATGCCGTGCCGTAAAACAAGGCCTGAGTAAAGAAGACGAGCACCCAGCGCCAAGAGGCGAACCAGCCTTTTTGCAAACGCGGATAAATCTTGCGGCGCTCTTCAAACAGCGCCATGTCCACTTCGTCAAGGGGAACGGGTGTGATGGGAATCGTTTTCATTTATTTCCGATGTCAGGCCAGCGCATTCGCGAGTTAACCGTTGATACCTAAGTGGGTGTTGCTAATGCGCTGACCTGAATTACATCGTGGGTTGTTTTTGACGCTTACTTCAAATTTGACTGTTCGCCTTTTGTTTCACTCACGGCGGCAGGCTTGGTGTCGATATTTGCCTCAGAAACCAAGCCTGACCGGTTCGACAAACCCCAAACATAGGCAGTCAGTAGATGAACTTTTGCGTCACTCAATAACGCTCTATGCGCTGGCATGCGATTGTTGCGACCCTTATTGATGGTTTCGCTAATGGTATTGATGTCTCCACCGTATAACCAAATTTTGTCGGTAAGGTTAGGCGCACCGAGCGCTTGGTTACCTTTGCCGTCTATTCCGTGACATGCGGCGCAGGCACCAAATTTGGTTTTACCTAAGGACGCCTTGATGGGATCGTGCGCGGCACCTGAGAGGCTAAGTACATAATTTGCCACGTTTTTCACATCATCTTCAGACCCGAGTGCAGCACCCATGGGCGGCATAATGCCATTGCGCCCTTGCAGGATGGTGGTCTTGATCGTTTCTGGATCGCCGCCATACAGCCAGTCGGTATCCGTGAGGTTAGGATAAGCTTTTGCGCCTTGCGCGTCGGAGCCATGGCATTGCGAACAGGTATTCAAGAACAAGCGCTGACCAATTTCTTGCGCTTGCGCGTCTTTTGCAACAGCCGCCACATCCATTGCTAAATACTTGCTGAAAATGGGACCATATTGCGCTTCCCCATCGGCGACTTCTTTGTCGTAGGCACCCGTTTGGCTCCAACCGAATTTACCTTGATAGGCGCCCATGCCAGGGTAGAGAATCAAGTAACCGATACTGAACACAATCGTGATGTAGAACAGCCACTTCCACCAATTCGGCAGAGGGTTGTTTTGCTCCATCAGCGTGCCATCCCACACATGACCCGTGGTTTCCGCCGGTAAGGGCTTGCCGTCTGCACCGATTTTAACTTTGACTGTCGATTGTGACCACAGCAAGACCGCGCACGCGACAATACTCAACGCCAAGATAACGGCAATACCGATGCTCCACCATTGATTAAAAAAATCAGCCATGATTAGCGCTCGCTTTCAGATTGTTTTTGGTTATCGATGGGGCCTTCGAAATTGTTGTCGATAGGGAGGCGCGCCATTTTTTCGAAACGTTCTTTGTTCTTACTGCTGAACGCCCACATGATGATGCCAATAAACACCAACATGCTAATCACGGTGACAACGCTACTCAAAAGTGTGAAATTCATAGTGACCTCAACTGATTAATTTTTATTTTTGATGGCAGTACCAAGCACTTGCAAATAAGCGACCAGCGCATCCATTTCAGTCTTATCAACTAGCTCGTTTGCACCTTCTGTAATTTGCGCTTCCGTATAAGGCACACCCACTGCTTTCATGGCGCGCAGTTTTGGCGTCACCTCTTTAGGGTCTAATTTGCTGTCCATTAACCATGAATACGAAGGCATATTGGATTCGGGGACGACGGAGCGTGGATTATTTAAATGATCGCGGTGCCAACTATCGCTATACCGCCCACCCACACGTGCCAAATCAGGCCCAGTGCGTTTGCTGCCCCATTGAAACGGGTGGTCATTCACTGATTCACCTGCAACGGAGTAATGTCCGTAACGCTCAGTTTCAGCCCTGAACGGGCGAATCATTTGCGAATGACAACCGTAGCATCCCTCACGTAAGTAGATGTCGCGCCCAGTCAATTGCAATGCCGTATAGGGCTGCATACCGGCCACCGCTTGCGTGGTACTTTTCTGAAAAAACAGGGGCACGATTTCTACCAAACCACCTACGCTGATAGTTAATATCACCAGCACTAGGAATAAGCCAACGTGTCGTTCAATCAAATCGTGTGTGAAGTTTCGCATTTTTATTTCTCCTCAATTCTAAGCATGGTGGTGGGCAGATTACGCTTGGGCGGTTGCGCCACCAGCCGGTTGCATTGCGTGGTTCGCATGACTAGTTAATGCAGGAATCTTGTCGTTAGCTGGCTGTGCCAACAGCATGGTTTTCACCACGTTGTAGACCATCACCAGCATGCCGCCGAGATACAGCACACCACCAAATAAGCGAATCACGTAGAAAGGAAAGGTCGCTTTGACACCTTCAACAAATGTGTAGGTTAAAGTGCCATCGTCGTTGACTGCTCTCCATAACAAGCCTTGGGTTACACCGGCAATCCACATGGAGGCGATGTACAAAACTACGCCAATAGTGGCAACCCAGAAGTGAATTTCTATCAGACGCTTGCTGTACATTTCAGTTTGACCAAACAAACGTGGAATCAAATAGTACAAACTACCGATCGAGATAAACCCAACCCAGCCAAGCGCACCTGAGTGAACGTGACCAACAGTCCAATCTGTGTAATGCGAAAGCGCATTGACTGTCTTAATTGCCATCATCGGTCCTTCAAAGGTCGACATACCGTAGAACGACAGTGAAACAATCAGAAAGCGCAAGATAGGATCAGAGCGCAATTTGTGCCACGCGCCAGACAAGGTCATGATGCCGTTGACCATACCACCCCAAGAAGGCGCTAAAAGAATCAAGGAAAACACCATACCAATTGACTGCGCCCAGTCAGGCAAAGCCGTGTAATGGAGATGGTGTGGGCCCGCCCACATGTAAGTGAAGATGAGCGCCCAGAAGTGAACGATGGATAATCGGTAGGAATAAACGGGGCGATCAATTTGCTTAGGAATGAAGTAATACATCATGCCGAGGAAGCCTGCCGTCAGGAAAAAGCCCACCGCGTTATGTCCGTACCACCATTGCACCATTGCGTCTTGCACGCCAGCGTAGACCGAATACGACTTCATGAACGAGACGGGAATCGCCGCGCTGTTCACGATATGCAACACCGCAACCGCCACAATAAACGCACCGTAAAACCAATTTGCTACATAGATGTGCTCGACCTTGCGTTTGGCGAGGGTGCCGAAAAAAACCACTGCGTAGGCCACCCAAACGAGCGCAATTAAAATATCGATAGGCCATTCGAGTTCTGCATATTCTTTACCCTGCGTGAAGCCGAGCGGCAAGGACACTGCAGCAGCGAGAATAACTAACTGCCAACCCCAAAAAACAAAGCCAGCCAAGGCATCAGAGAACAATCTTACGTTGGTGGTTCGTTGCACCACATAGAAGGATGTGCCCATTAATGCGCAACCACCAAATGCGAAAATCACTGCATTTGTGTGCAGTGGGCGCAAACGTCCATAACTAAGCCAAGGGATGCCACCTAAAAATTCTGGCCAAGCAAGCTGGGTGGCGATAATGGCGCCTACCAGCATACCGACGACGCCCCACACCACCGCCATCACTGAGAATTGGCGTACGACCCGATAGTTATAGGTATTTTCTTTTGTTGTAGTCATGATCTCACCCAGTTAAAGATATGGAGTGAGAATAACAATCGACCAGAAGCGTTGCATTGATGCAAATCAAACGAAGCTAAGTTGCGCTTTAGTCACAACAAAAGCGCTTTGTTGCGCGCTCAAATTGTGGGTACTTGTTCTTCTAACGTTTTTTTACTTGGGCTGAAATTTCCTTGCGCAATTAAAAATGATAAAAAAAAACGACACCGATTGGCGTCGTTTTAAGATTGGCAACCGTTTCAGGTCGCGTATTTCTATTACTTCGATTAAGGCTTGACACTCGTTTCTTCAAATCCTGCTTGAACAATTTTAACTTTTGACTTTCGCTTCAATGCTTCAAGGTAAGAATGCACAGCTTGTTGCGCAACCACATTTTCGATTTGCGGCTTTTCTGATGTGCGACGCGCTTGATCGACCGCGCCGGCGCTCACTTTCGCAATGCGATAAACGCTATAACCAACACCGGGCGCCTCCAAACCAACAAATGCAGGTAAATTTTGCGCATCCGCCTTCATGACGGCAAGTACAACATTGCTTGGTAATTCTTGGTTTTTTAAGCGCGACACTGTTTTGACTTCTGAAAAACCCGCGACATCATCCTTGGCCTTTAAGTCTTTGAGCTTTTGCTCACCCGCTGCTTTCGCCATTTTTGCTGTTTCCAAAGCTTTCACTGCGGCTTCGATGCTGGGCTTGACCTCTTCAAACGCGCGCTTGCTTGCCGCCTTGTAGTCCACAACGCGACCTGCCACCAACATATTAGGGGCGACTTCAACTGCTTCGGTGTTGTGTTTTTTCTTTAATGAATCTTCAGAGAAAATTGCTTTCAAAAATTTTTCATTGTTTGTCGGCAAAGTTGGTGGCAAGGCTGGATTTGGCTTGCGGCTCAATGACGCGACCGTTTCAATTTTTAGCTTTAACTTGTCCGCAACCGCTTTCAAGTTATCTGATTGCTCAAAAACTGTATTCGTAAAGGTATCGGCAGCTTCCGAATACGCCTTCCCTGCTTTTTGTCTTTTTATCTCCGCAGCTATTTGCCCCTTCACTTCGTCAAAGGGCTTGATTCCAGCAGGCTTAATGCCGGTCAATTGAATGATATGAATACCAAAATCAGATTGAACCAAGCCGCTAATTTCACCTTCTTTCAGCTTATTAACCGCTTCTTCAAATGGCTTGACCATTGCGCCTTTACCGAAGAAATCCAAATCACCACCACGTTCTGCTGAACCTGGGTCTTGTGAATTTTCTTTCGCAAGTTTGGCGAATGATTCAGGCTTCTTTTTCAATTCGGCCAAAATTGCTTCGGCTTTATCTTTCACTCTTTTTTGTTCCGCAGCATCAGCATCTTTTTTGAGATTCAAAAGAATGTGGCTGGCACGGCGTTGCTCGTCGCTTGAGTATTGCTTTTTATTTGCTTCATATACAGTTTTAAGCTCATCGTCTGACACGGTGATCTGTGCAGCAATCGCCTCGTTATCAAGCACAACGTATTCCGCCTTGATTTGTTCAGGCACCTCAAACTGTGCGCCATTTTTTTCATAATAAGCGCGCAACATTTCGTCAGTAATTTTTACTTGTGCGAGATAGTCGGCCGCTTTGAAATTCAAACTTTGCACATCACGTTCTTGTTCGATGATATCGCCCACACGATTTAGTACTGTTTTTGGTGTAAATGCGGTATTTTGCACGGCACCAAGAAGCTGCTCAGCAGATAACTCTTGAGATATACGATTTTGATGTGATGTCGCTGTCAGACCTTGAGCCACCAAAAAACTTTTATACCGTTCCTCATCGAAAGTGCCATCTGCCTTAAGCAATCCGGGTGTAGAGAAAATATTTTTTTGAAGTACTGACCTTGACACTGTTAGGTGATTCTTGGTCACTTCCAGTAAAACCGTTTTCCTCTTAATCAGCTCGTTCAAAGTTTCTGTTTTAACTTCGGGCGTATTCAGGATTTGTTGATCAATTTGAGGGCCGTAAGCTTGGCGCAGACGATCTAACTGGTTGCGTTGGGCATTATCAAATTCTTGCTTCGTAATCGCTTGGCCTGCGACCATAGCGACAGTGTTATCAGCACCATTTGAGCGCGTAAAGCTTTCAATGCCAAAAAAGGCAAATGACGGGAAAATAATAATCAGCAATAACAACTGCATGAGACGCTGATGCGTACGAATATACTCGAACATGGTCGACCAACCTTAATGACAAATTGCACAAATCAATAAAAAAATGACCTATAAAAAAAGGCGAACTTTCGTTCGCCTTTTCAATTTTGGCGGAGTGGACGGGACTCGAACCCGCGACCCCCGGCGTGACAGGCCGGTATTCTAACCAGCTGAACTACCACTCCTTAATTTCCTTGCTTGTTGTGACTTTGATGGTGGGCGCTGAGAGGCTCGAACTCCCGACCTAAGCCTTGTAAGGGCTCCGCTCTACCAACTGAGCTAAGCGCCCCATCACTGCCAACAACATTTTGGTGCTTGTCACCGCACCAAGAAGTCCATTAGTTTACAGCATCTTTCAATGCTTTGCCAGGTTTAAATTTAGGAACCTTGGCAGATTTGATTTTTATTGCCTCGCCAGTCCGTGGATTACGGCCTGTACGTGCAGCACGTTTACCCACGGAAAAAGTACCAAAACCCACGAGTGTGACAGTTCCATTTTTCTTCAATGTGGTTTTTACGGCGCCAATGAGGGCGTCTAAGGCACGTGCTGAAGCAGCTTTTGACAAATCAGCTGTTGTGGCAATATGATCGATTAATTCAGTTTTATTCACTTATGTCCCCTCACAAAAATTAAATTCGCGATGATGTATTTGAGTCGTTTTTGGGTCATCCATCGATCACGGCAGGCAGAAAAATCTGCGTGCACTATTAAATCAAGTCGTTAAGCCATGTGTCAAGGGCTTTACCGTTTTTATGCAAAATTGATTCTTTTTTCCTAAAGAAAAATAGACAAACGATTTTTTGAAAGTGAATTTCCGTGATAACAGACGGTCTATCTCTTTCGCAATTGCAGCAAATTTTTAAATAAACTGATTTCCACAATATGAAAACTTTCAACAAAATTGGCACGCCACTTTCACCAAACGCGACAAAAATTATGCTGCTCGGATCAGGCGAGTTAGGCAAGGAAGTGATTATTTCGTTGCAACGACTAGGCGTTGAAGTTATTGCGGTGGATCGCTATCCAAACGCACCGGGGCACCAGGTCGCGCACCGTGCACATGTGATCGATATGGCGGACGCCGACGCATTGCGAGCATTAATCGAACTCGAGAAGCCAGATTTAATCGTGCCCGAAATAGAAGCGATCGCAACGCCCTTGCTAGTTGAACTAGAACGCGAAGGCAAAATCAGTGTTATTCCAACTGCCCGAGCAGCTTGGCTGACCATGAATCGGGAGGGAATTCGGCGCTTAGCTGCCGAAACATTAGGACTACCTTGCTCGCCCTATCGTTTTGCCGACAATTTAGAGCAGCTTCGAAAAGCATGCGACGAGATTGGCTTTCCAAATTTGATCAAACCGGTGATGTCATCATCGGGTAAAGGTCAATCTAAAGTTGACGACGCAAACGACGTCGCCGCCGCATGGGACTATGCGGCAAAAGGTGCGAGAGTGAACACGCAGCGTGTAATCGTTGAAGGGTTCATCGATTTCGATTATGAAATTACCCTTCTCACGGTGCGTTCTTTAGGTGCGAACGGTGAGGT
>JAIETO010000265.1 GCA_019745005.1 Burkholderiaceae bacterium | reverse complement strand
ATCGTCAAAATTTTCGCATCTCGGTAATGCTGTGCCGCGCCAGTTTCCTCGATAAAGCCCATACCGCCATGCACTTGCACGCCCGTCGAAGTTACTTCAAGCGACATCTCTGTGGACCACCCTTTTACAATCGGCACAAGGTACTCGTAAATTGCTTGGTTTTCGCGCCTTACCGCCTCATCAGTATGATGATGCGCAATATCACTTAGGCTTGCCGCCAAATACGCCAATGCCCGCGCCGCTTCGGTTTGCGAGCGCATTGACATGAGCATACGTCGCACATCAGGATGTTTAATAATTGCGACCGGCCCGCTAGAGCCAGCAAGGTCACGCGATTGGTGACGATCTTTTGCATAAGCAACCGCTTTTTGATACGCACGCTCCGCAATCCCTATTCCCTGCAAACCAACGCCAAAGCGGGCGGCATTCATCATGATAAACATGTACTCAAGCCCGCGATTTTCTTCGCCAACGAGGGTGCCAATCGCGCCGCCATGATCGCCGAATTGCAATACCGCTGTTGGGCTCGCCTTAATACCCAATTTGTGTTCTATCGATACACAGTGGGCATCATTACGTTCGCCTAAACTGCCATCTTCATTCACTAAAAATTTAGGAACAATGAATAGAGAAATACCTTTTACACCCTCTGGCGCGGTTGGCGTGCGGGCGAGAACCAAGTGCACGATATTTTCTGTCATATCGTGCTCGCCATAGGTGATAAATATTTTTGTGCCAAAAATTTTGAATGTACCATCGTCTTGCGGCACGGCACGGCTGCGAACCATGGCTAAATCTGAACCCGCTTGCGGTTCAGTGAGGTTCATGGTGCCAGTCCATTTTCCTGAAATCAATTTTTCTAAATAAATCGACTTCTGCCTGTCGCTACCCGCTGTCAATAGCGCTTCGATCGCACCGTCACTCAGCAAAGGACAAAGGGCAAATGAAATACTTGCGGCGTTCAACATTTCTATACAAGGCGTCGCAACCAATTTTGGTAGTCCTTGCCCTCCAAATTCCATCGGATGCTGCACGCCTTGCCAACCAGCCTCCCCAAACAACTTAAACGCTTCCTTGAATCCTTTTGTCGTAACAACTGTTCCATCAGTCCAGTAGCTCGGTGCTTGGTCGCCCGCCCAATTTAGCGGTGCGACGACTTCGCCAGCAAACTTCGCGTTTTCTTCAAGAACTGCCTCGACTGTTTCTGGTGTCGCATCTTCGCAGCCTGGCAACCCATTAATTTCAGCCAAGCCGGCCAATTCGTTCATCACAAACAACATATCTTTTAGTGGTGCGGCATAAGTCATTTTTTAGAACTCCAAAAAAAAGGCAGGATACACACGATTCAATTAGCGAAGCTCTCACGCAGCCTCACTATAAAACCTGCCTATCCTACCAATATTACGAGCCAAGTAGCAGCAGAAGGCCACTACTTTGCGCCTACATTAAATTAACCGAGTTCAGCCACCAACTGTGGGACGATCTCAAATAAGTCCCCAACGATGCCATAGTCGGCAACCGAGAAAATAGGTGCTTCAGGGTCTTTGTTAATCGCAACTATCGTTTTTGAATCTTTCATGCCCGCCAGATGCTGAATCGCACCAGAAATACCAACCGCAATGTACAACTGCGGCGCAACGATCTTACCGGTTTGGCCGACCTGCCAATCGTTGGGGACATAACCCGCATCAACCGCAGCGCGCGATGCACCCATTGCTGCACCAAGCTTGTCGGCAAGTGGCTCTAAAAGTTTGAACGCTTCACCAGAACCCATGCCTCGACCACCCGAAACAATCACTTTTGCGGCGGTCAATTCTGGTCGATCTGATTTTGCTACTTCACGTGACACAAATGCTGATTTTCCAGAATCAGCAACGGCAGCAATTACGTCAATTGAAGCTGAACCGCCAGTCGTTGCTGCATCAAAACCAGTGCTACGAACGGTGATTACTTTCACAGCATCGGACGATTGGACGGTGGCAATCGCATTGCCCGCGTAGATCGGGCGTTCGAATGTATCTGGCGAATCCACTTTGGTAATTTCAGAAATTTGAGAAACATTTAATTTTGCTGCAACACGCGGCAAGATGTTTTTACCGTAAGCAGTCGCTGGTGCCAAGATATGGCTATAACCTGCAGCTATTGCTAGGGCTTGCGCAGCAATGTTTTCTGCTAAGCCTTCGCCGAAATAAGTTGCGTCCGCATGAAAAACTTTGCTCACGCCAGAAAGTTGCGCGGCTGCCTGCGCAGCAGCGCCAGCATTTGAGCCGGCAACCAAAATATGCACTTCACCGCCGCACTGAATTGCTGCCGTGACGGTGTTGAGAGTGCTGCCCTTTAGAGCTTCGTTATTATGTTCAGCAATGACAAGTGTAGTCATGATGTTTTTCACCTAAGAAAAAAAGTCAAACAGAGTTTGAGTCCTGCGCAAATCGATTTGCCTCAAACCTATACAAAGTTGTTCGTGTGACGCAAAAATCAGCCTATGACTTTTGCTTCGTTTTTCAATTTATTGACCAGTGTCGCGACATCGGGCACCTTGATCCCTGCAGAACGCTTTGCAGGTTCTACAACCTTCAATGTCTTCACTTGCGAAGCCACGTCTACACCCAAGTCTGCCGGCTTTACATTATCTAACTGCTTCTTTTTCGCCTTCATAATGTTCGGCAAAGTGACGTAGCGTGGTTCGTTGAGTCGCAAATCTGTGGTCACGATCGCTGGAAGTGTGAGGCTCAGGGTTTCAAGACCACCATCCACTTCGCGCGTCACAGAGGCTTTGCCATCCGCCACCACTACTTTTGATGCAAAAGTTGCCTGTGGCCAGTCAAGCAGGGCGGCGAGCATTTGCCCAGTTTGATTACAATCGTCATCAATCGCTTGCTTACCGAGAATAATTAACTGCGGCTGCTCTTTATCAGCGATTGCTTTCAAGAGCTTTGCAACTGCTAACGGTTGTAAATCCACATCGGTTTCAACCAAAATGGCGCGATCTGCACCAATTGCCATGGCAGTGCGGAGGGTTTCCTGACACTGCAACACGCCACACGAAACCGCAACAACTTCCGTCACAATACCCGCTTCCTTCAAACGCATGGCTTCTTCAATCGCGATTTCATCAAAGGGATTCATGGACATTTTGACGTTGGCAATATCTACACCACTACCGTCGGATTTCACGCGAACTTTGACGTTGTAATCAACCACGCGTTTGACTGGAACTAGGACTTTCATAACTCGGCCTTTTCTTAGCTAATTTTTAACAGGGAGTAAATGCATAAAGAAATAACGCTTGGGTCAACTTTGAATGACTCTGCGCAGCATGCAAGCGAATCAATTATAAGGGGAAAAAAAAGAAGCTGTTGCCATTCTTAAACGATGCCATTCATATTCGACGCAGTTTAGTGCATAGACTCGAAAAAACCTTCGTAAAAAATGAAGCAAAAAACAAAAAAGCCCGCAGCAAATTCGCGGGCTTTTTTATTATCTTGGGAACTCTACTTACTTAACGCAAATGCCTTGCAGATTTTGACTCATTTGCGCTTAATAAAATATTCAAATTCCTCGACACCTTCTAGGTGGGAAAGCAACTCGTTCCCCGTTTGCTTGGAAAACGCTTTGAAATCACGGACAGAGCCAGGATCAGTGGCAACCACCCGTAGCACTTCACCAGTCGACATTTCTGCCAAGGCCTTCTTCGTTTTAAGAATAGGGAGAGGACAATGCAGACCACGTGCGTCCAACTCTTTATTGAATTGCATGATTTTTCCCGTACCGAACAACAATGAATAAGCAAATGAAACACCAACTCTTTGATTGATTCTACCGGAAATTTCACAATGATGGTGCGTCGCAACAAATATTGTTCATTGTTGGGAGTTTTTGCAACAATTTTGCACCAACATAGACAAAATCAGACTCACTTTGTCGTGGGCTTACTCTAAAAAGTGGGGTTCAAACCCCTTCTGTCGCATCCAATCCGCTACGGCCATGCCAGTTCCAGCCCGCCAAGGGCGCAATTTTTCAGGTTCAACCATGCGATATTCAATCAGCTCCTCGGAAAGCTGAATCTCGCCACTAGCGAGCACGTGATAAGCGATGATTAATTCATTCTTTTTGATAAATTCATACACACCGATGAGCGTGACACGATCTGCGTTTAAGTTGGTTTCCTCTTTTAGCTCCCGCGCAATGCCTTGCTCTGGTGTTTCACCTCGCTCCATAAAGCCGGTGATAAGAGCAAACATTTTTTCGGGCCAAGCGGCATTACGCGCCAACATTATCTTGCCTTCAAATTCGACCAAGGCAGCCAGTACCGGCACAGGATTATCCCAATGTGTCCAATGCCCATCGGGACATCGTTTCCGCAAACGCCCTGCCTCATGTTCATCGTTTTGCCACATCAACTCTTGTGTGCAAACGGGACAAAATTGGATGTCGCTCATTGTTGGCTTTGCGCGACCGTCGGAGGTTTTGGATGCAATCGTGCCATCGTGTAGGTGTCGACAAACTCGCCATTGCGCAATGCGTAAGCGCGCAGCGTCCCTTCGATCAAAAATCCAAATCGCTGATAGAGATGGACGGCCGCTTCGTTATCGGCATAGACCGTGAGTTCAAGGCGCAGAACCTGAAGCCAATTGTCCGCAAACGATATCAATTCGGCCAACAAAGCACTTCCAATGCCCCGTCCGACATACGAATCAGCAACACCAAGTCCAATACTGGCAACGTGTCGGCGTCGCATATTTTTCTCTAAATGGAGCCCACCAGTGGCGACCACGACGCCATCGACCAGCGCCACCAACAGCACATCATTGACGTCGCGTGTCGTTAGTCGCTCGCGCCACATTTCCACACTGGGATGTGGCAATTGCAAGGTGCCCGAATAGGCCTCAACGCTCGCGTAGACACGTTGAATTTGCGCGGCATCGGCAACTTCTGCCCGTCGAATCAAGATCATGGTCGCTTAAATTTTTCTTATAAGCGCTCGCTTAGCCAAGCATTGACGCTCGCTAAGGCTGCGGGCAAACCTGCGGGGTCAGTGCCGCCTGCCTGCGCCATGTCGGGCCGACCACCGCCTTTTCCACCCACTTGCTGCGCCACGTAGTTTGCTAAGTCACCCGCTTTTACTTTGCTGACACAATCAGCACTGACGGCGACCGCTAAACTGACTTTTCCTTCGAGCACAGAAGCTAAAACGACCACGCTCGTCTTTAACTGTTCTTTCAAGCGAATCACGGTATCGCGTAAGGCGCTTGCATCCGCGCCGTCCAAACTCGCTGCGAGTATCTTGACGCCCTTCATTTCGCTCGCTTGTGCGAGCAAAGCATCGCCTTGATTTGCTGCGAGTTTCGATTTCAATGCAGTGACTTCTTTTTCCAAAGCGCGCAACTGCTCTTGCGACTGCATGATACGTTGAGTGAGTTCCTCGGGTTGCGCCTTCAACGCGCCTGCGGCCGCATCCAAGCGGGCGCTTAAATTTTGCACTAACTGCACCGCAACCAAACCTGTGACAGCTTCAACACGCCGAATTCCCGCTGCAATGCCGCCTTCAGCAACGATCTTAAAAAATCCAATATCGCCAGTGCGGTTAACATGAGTACCGCCGCAAAGTTCGCGCGAACTACCAATATCAAGTACGCGCACTTCGTCGCCATATTTTTCGCCAAACAAGGCCATCGCGCCATGCTTCACCGCATCGTCAAACGACATAATCTGTGCTTGCGCTGCTTGGTTAGTAAGAATTTCGCCGTTCACAATAGATTCAACCTGACGAATTTCATCAGCCGTCATAGGCGCATTATGGCTAAAATCGAAGCGCGTCTTTTCAGCGTCAACCAAGGACCCTTTTTGTGATACGTGTGAGCCAAGCACTTCGCGCAAGGCTTTATGCATCAAATGGGTTGCCGAATGGTTTCTGACGGTTTGCGCTCTTACGGCAACATTTACGTGCGCATCGATTGTTTGGCCAATTTCCAAGCTCCCTTCCTGCAAGACGCCGTGGTGGCCAAATACATCCGCTTGAATTTTCTGCGTATCGGCGACCTCAAAGCGCGCACCATTTGCCGAGCGAAGTTCACCCGTATCGCCACACTGTCCGCCCGACTCGGCGTAGAAAGGCGTCACATCAAGCACCACGATAGCAGCTTGGCCGGCAACCACTTTGTTGACCGCCGCGCCATCAATGTAAAGAGCAATCACCTTGCCTACTTTGCTAAGCTCGCTATAACCCACAAACTGCGTCTTATCACCGCTGTATTCGATGGCGTTGGTCATTTTAAATTTGCCTGCCGCCCGTGCGGTTTGTTTTTGATGCGCCATAGCGGCATCAAACCCAGCTTCGTCTAACACGACATTGCGCTCGCGGCAAATATCAGCGGTCAAATCTAAAGGAAATCCATAAGTGTCGTACAAAGTGAAAGCCGTGTTGCCATCTAAATGCTTGCTATCTTTCGCCAAAGCGACTTCCAGAATTTTCATGCCGTGCTCAAGCGTTTCGCCAAAGCGTTCTTCCTCTTGCTTAAGCACTTGTGCGACACGCTCGCCGGCTTCTGCCAACTCAGGATAAGCGCCGCCCATTTCCTTCACCAAATCCGCCACAATCTTGTAAAAGAATGGCTTAGTCTGACCAAGCTTGTGGCCATGCCGCAGCGCGCGCCGTGTGATGCGGCGTAACACGTAACCACGCCCTTCATTACCAGGAATAATGCCATCCACAATCAAAAAGCTCGCGCAACGAATATGATCGGCAATGACCTTCAGTGAATTGTTGTTCAAATCTGCGCAAGCGGTTTCGCGCGCTGCAGCTATAATCAAATTTTGAAACGTATCAATTTCGTAGTTGGAATGGACGTGCTGCAGCACCGCCGCAATGCGCTCCAAGCCCATGCCAGTATCCACACAAGGTTTCGGCAATGGATGCAAAACACCCGCCTCGTCCTTATTAAACTGCATGAAAACGAGATTCCAAATTTCGATGAAGCGATCCCCATTTTCGTCAGGGGAACCCGGTGGGCCGCCCCAAATTTCTGCACCATGATCATAAAAAATTTCACTACATGGACCGCACGGCCCTGTGTCAGCCATTTGCCAAAAATTATCTGATGCGTAGCGCGCGCCTTTGTTGTCGCCTATTCGAATGATGCGTTCAACGGGCACGCCAATTTCGTTTTGCCATATCCCATAAGCTTCGTCATCTTCTTGGTAGACGGTGACGGTGAGTTTTTCTTTCGGCAAACCGTACACAACCGTCAGCAATTCCCACGCATAGTGAATGGCATCGCGTTTGAAGTAATCGCCGAACGAGAAATTTCCCAGCATTTCAAAAAACGTATGGTGCCGTGCTGTGTAACCGACGTTTTCCAAATCATTGTGCTTGCCGCCAGCCCGCACGCTGCGCTGCGCCGTTGTTGCCCGCGTATAGGCGCGCTTATCCTGTCCTAAAAACACATCTTTAAACTGCACCATGCCTGAATTGGTGAATAGCAATGTTGGGTCATTACCTGGAATGAGGCTCGAAGAGCGAACAATGCTATGGCCTTTGGATTCAAAAAATTGCAGGAATTTAGCGCGGATTTCTGACGAGTTCATAAGTTTTAGAAGAAAGAAGAGACAAAAAATGGGCAAAATCACCTCTGATTATACGTGATAAGACCCGTTTTTTTCCTCACAAAAAGAGAAACCCGCCAAACGCGATGAGCGCTGGGCGGGCCAACCTCTATTTTCGCGTTTGCTAGGCTTTAGCAGGTTAAATCAGCCTTTGCAAACGGAAAGAAGTTTTGGGCACATTAATTTGTCGGTGCGGCCGTGCGAGCGTTATGTTTCTTATTGTAGATTTTTTTGCTTGCACGATTTTCTTCAGCGTGAAGCTTTGCGCGCTCTTGCTTAGTCACCACACCATCCGCTTTTGCCGCAGTTTTATCCGCTTCAATTTTTGCTTCACGCTTTTCCAAGTTCGCTGTTTCTTGTGCTGTTAACGCACCGGAGTTAATGCCATTGGCAATGCGTTTTTGCTGATTTTCTTGACGTTGATCAACGCGTGGCGTGGCGGTCGTTTGTGCAAATGCAGGAATTGCGAACAGTGTAGCGACGAGCAAAGAGACAATTTTTACTGATTTCATGATTTTTCCCTAAAAGTAGTATGGATAAACAATTCGTCTTTCTCCGACGATTTTTTAAATGAGCGTGCTGCTCATGCTCGAATAACGCGAACGCATGAACCAACGTTGACGCAAATAAATGTAAGGCGAGTAAGTAATTGTAAATACGAACGTTTTGACGAATCGATTCACGAAACCAGATGCGGAATGCGGCAGATCGCTTAACGTGCGCTTCAAAGCGAACGGTGCTTTTAGAAATCAGCAGGAATCAAATCAATACGATCAGTACAAAACCCATCGACACCCCAAGAACGAATTTCTTGTGCCCGCTCTACGGTATTTACTGTGTAGCAAAACAAACCAAAGCCAGCCTGTTTCACTTGCGCAGCCAATGTCAGGTTCAAATGCTTATGATTGGTATGCAATGCAACAGCTTCTATTTCGTGCATAGCTTCGTGCCAGTTATCTTGTATCCGATCAGTTAAAAAACCTCGTGGCACTTGCGGTGCAATGCTTTTCGCTGCCATCAAAGCATCAATAGAAAACGATGAGAACAAAGGAAATTCATCGCTCGTTGCGCCGTATATTTCTAAGGTTGCTTGCGCAACAACTTCACCTGTTTTTGCCTCAAACCCAGGCGCAGGCTTAATTTCTACATTCATAAAAATGCCATTTTGACGGCAGAATAAGACCACTGCTTCGTAACTAGGTACAGTCTCGCCTCGGTATTTTTCTGCAAACCATGCGCCCGCATCAAGTTTCAATAATTCGCTGCTTAATGTAGCCGCTACCGCCCCCTGCCCTTGCACTGTGCGCCCAAATTCGGGATCATGCATCAGTACTGGCACGCCGTCCTTTGATAACATCACGTCAAATTCAACGGCACGGTAGCCGTATTCCATGCCGCAACGCATCGCGGCAAGCGTGTTTTCTGGCGCGAGTTTACCCGCGCCACGATGAGCAAGCACTTTGGGATAGGGCCACATAGTCATCCATTTCAACAATCAGAGAAAGAACTAAGCATATATGCAGAACCCCACAAAAAACAAGACTGCGTTAGGCCACATACGTGTTCTCGACTTAACGCGAATTCTTGCTGGCCCATGGTGTGCACAAAATCTCGCCGATCTTGGTGCGGAGGTGATCAAAGTTGAGCGCCCCGGTGCGGGCGACGATACGCGCACTTGGGGGCCGCCCTATTTACAAGACGGTGCGGGCCAACCCACAACCGAAGCCGCCTACTACCTAGCGGCGAATCGCGGCAAGCAGGCGATTACCGTGGATATCGCAACACCTGATGGGCAAGCAATTATTCGTGAATTGGCGCTCAAATCGGATGTGGTGCTGGAAAATTACAAGGTTGGGCAACTTAAAAAATACGGTCTCGATTACGAATCCTTAAAGCAAATCAAGCCGGACTTGGTGTATTGCTCGATTACTGGTTTCGGGCAGACCGGACCCTATGCCCATCGCGCCGGTTATGACTTCATTATTCAGGGCATGGGCGGCTTTATGTCACTCACAGGAGAAAGCGATGATTTGCCCGGCGGAGGACCGCAAAAAGCAGGGGTCGCAATTTGTGACTTGATGACCGGCATGTATTCGACGATTGCGGTCATGGCGGCACTGACACACCGCGACCGCACTGGCGAGGGACAGTATATCGACATGGCCTTGTTGGATGTGCAAGTCGCTATGTTGGCGAACATGGGGTCTAACTATCTCACCAGCAAAAAAATCCCTAAGCGATGGGGCAATGCGCACGCCAATATCGTGCCTTACCAGACCTTTGCCACCTCTGACGGACATATCATCGTCGCCGCTGGTAACGATGGTCAATATCGCAAATTTGTCAGCGTTGGCGGGCAGCCTGAATTAGGGGATGACGAACGCTTTTGCAGTAATCCTCTGCGCGTACAAAATCGCCTCACACTGGTTCCTATACTTGCAGAGATGGTAGGTAAAAAAACCAAGGCGGAATGGATAGAACTTTTGGAGGCGGCTGGGGTTCCTTGCGGACCGATTAACACCTTAGATGAGGTTTTTGATAACCCGCAAGTGCAAGCTCGCGAAATGGTGCTGGATTTACCGCACCCTACCGCCGACCGGGTTAGCTTAGTGAGCAGCCCAATGAAGTTGTCGGAGACGCCCGTTTTTCAGCATGCTGCGCCCCCCTTACTCGGCGAACATACGGTGCGTGTGCTGAGCGATTTACTCGGCTATTCATCCGAAAAAATTGCAGAATTACAAAATCAGAGGGTTGTCTAAACTATGAGCAAATAAGAGGGATGCGCTGAAAATGTAAAAGAAATTGAAATCACCGGATTCGCAACAAGCTGACGTCAACTTGCCATATGGCGACCACGTTAAATGCATGAGCGATACGTCATGAGGCGTTTAAAGGTTTAAAAAGTCGCTCCGATTCACTTTCGACTTAAGGACTATCGTCATGCGCATTTACACACTCGCCGTCAGTATCGCTGTTGCAAGCCAACTTGTCGGCTGCGCTCATCAAGCGCGGTACGCTTCAAATAATGGCTACCCTGATTACGATCAATCAGCCCAAGCCGCGAACTATACGACTAACTACCCAAATCAGTATAGCTACCAGCGAGGAAATTCTTACGATAACTCTCGCCAGTACCAACAGCCATACCAAAACAACTCGCGTGGATACAATGCGCCCGTCCCGTATGACAACACGGTTGAAATCGCCCAGATTATTAGTTTGCGCGAAGTAGAGGCGCAGCGAAATCCTTCAGCCGCTGGCGCCGTCGTCGGTGCTTTATTGGGCGGTGTACTTGGCAATCAGCTTGGGCGTGGTGATGGCCGTGCGGTAGCGACGATCGGTGGCGCGATTGCAGGTGGTGTTGTAGGCAACGAAATAGAACGATCAAAAAACCATGAACCACGGATCGAAGCTGTTTTGCGCTTTAGCAATGGCGAGGTGCGTAGCACTCTCTTGGATCACGCGAACAATTTTCGCATCGGTGACCGCGTTCGGGTAAGCAATCGAAACGGTCAGGCGTTTATCGTCCAATGATTTTTTGTTAGAATGCCTCGCGTCGGTTTGCGCTGGAGCAACTAATTCCTTCACTAAGCCAAACTTGAACTAGGTTGTGGTCGGTTACTTTCCCGTAGCAAGGCAAGGGCCCCAGCCAAACTTCATGTTTGGCTTAGTTGATGGAATACCGAAGGAAGTCATCACGAACAAAGTCGTCGTGTTCAAGATACGCGCAATCAATCGCAACCGCGATAAAAAGGCATACTCCCTATTTTTCATAAAAATAATGAACGCTCCCGCCTTTAATCATTGCGCGATTTAAATATACTAATTGCAGTATATAAAAAACTTGAGCAACTTTGGCGAACAGTCAAAAATTTTCGACCAAACACGCGCCTAATCGGCTGCGCAGCGCGCACCGTAGCCGGTGTCGCCGCTGCAAAAATTAGTCGCTCAGAAACTGAGTCGGCACTCACTTCACTGTTTCTTAAGCGCTTGATTCTGTGCATCCAGCCAGATTTTGAGCGGCGCGAAGTAATCAAGAATCGCCGTGGCATCCATCTTTTCTTCGCCAGACAAGGTTTTTAAGGCCTCGTTCCAAGGGCGACTTGCACCTAAATTCAACATGGCTTGATACTTGGCGCCTGCTTTTTTATTTTCGAAGATTGAGCAGCGATGCAAGGGACCTGTATAGCCCGCTTCCTTGCACAAAGCGCGTTGAAATTGGAACTGCAAAATGTGGGCAATGAAATAGCGCGCATAGGGTACGTCAGCAGGCACATGGTATTTTGCTCCGGCATCAAAACCATTCGCCTCAATCGGCGCGGGGCGTTGTATACCTTGATATTTCTCGCGTAATTCCCACCACACTTTGTCGTAATCTTTTGGCTGCACTTCACCGGAATACACTTTCCAGCGCCATTGATCAACCAAATAACCGAAAGGTAAAAACGCGACTTTTTCCAATGCGCGGTTCAGCAGAACGCCAATATCTTGCGACGGATCGGGTAAATCTTTGATCAAACCCAACTTGTGCAAATAATCTGGCGTGACGGATAACTGCACCGTGTCGCCAATCGCTTCATGGAAGCCGTCATTCGCGCCGCCTTTGAAAAGATGTGCTTGGTTGCGGTACGCTAAATCGTAATAAATATGCCCCAGCTCATGGTGAATCGTGAGGAAATCTTCGGTGGTAGGGTTGATGCACATTTTGATACGCAC
>JAIETO010000212.1 GCA_019745005.1 Burkholderiaceae bacterium | reverse complement strand
AGAACTGGCATTATTCTTGTTGCATACTCATCGTCAATATCCAACCAACCAGTTTCTTTGCCGCAAGCAAGTTCAATTTTTCTAGCAGTTTTTTCTCCAAGCGCCCTATACCCACTTAGATATTGTCCAAGTTGAGAAAGCGACACGCCTGATTTTTTTGACAGATCAGTTTGGCTTCCGTCGAAATCTTGAGAAATCAGCTTTCTGAGGCGTTTTATTCGTGTTGTTTCCATATTGAGAATATTAGCAAACGCTAATTTCGCATTTGCTTGTTTTTTACTTTCGCTTATGCTAAAGTGCATTTGAACAGTGTTCATATCTCAAAGGTTTTAGATGAATCTCGCTACTTATATTTCTCTCGAAAGAGGAAACGCTACCCAACTTGCAAAAGGTTTGGGGGTTGGTGCTTCTTACATCTCACAGCTTGCAAGCGGTCACCGCTGCGCTTCTGCTGGCACATCGTCAAAAATCGAAAAGCTTACAAACAACCAAGTCACACGGCGAGACCTACGCCCGCACGACTGGCAAGACATCTGGCCGGATTTAACCGAGAAAACTGAAAAGGAAACGGCATGAGTACTAGCAATCAAAAAAATGAAGAAATCATGGAAAAACTGACAAAAGCTCAAAGAGAAAAGATCGAAGACGCTCTTTGTGCTGTCGCAGTTACCTGCACTTTTACAACTGACATTGCCGAAAGAAAGAATGCATTAATCGCGGCAATGTCAGAACTTAATGCGATTAAGCCTTCTTCTGATCCGTGGCAATTTGTTGTCGGAGCGAGTGAGCCAATCGGGTTAAATCTGCCGCCGCCGTCTCACACGCAATTGCCTGATATTCAAGAATTGAGTAGTTAATTGATTCAACAGCAATATCAAGCGTAACTAAGTTCTCATGCCCAAACTTGAATGTGGTTTCAACTCTTGTCATGCCATTTCTATTTGAAATTGTTACGGGATAAATCATTGGAGATTCCTTTCATAAGAATCAATGTTGTAGGGACTTTGATTGTACATGCGAGGAATCTCCACCCTTTTTCGATGTTTTAAGTTTGCTTTTTTTTACCAATTTTAGCCACTCAAGCTCGCACAACACTGATGAGCACAGTTGAGAAGAACCATGACGAATAGCCAAATTTCACTCCCAAACGAAGTAAGACCGGAAGAGATTTACCGGAAAAAAACGCTGGGCGCTGCGCTTGAATTCTGCGCAGAGGTTGGCGGTTATTCGCTGGATAAAACTTTGCAACAAGAGCTCGAGGTCGACAAAGCTCAGTTCTCACGGTGGCTTAGTGGCACAGAGGGTATTGTTTGGCCGAAATTTGAACGGCTGATGGATGCTTGCGGGAATGACGCGCCTCTTTTATGGATGTTGCACCAGCGCGGCTATGACTTACACAGTCTGCGCAAGCGTGAGACTGAGACGGAAAAGTTACTTCGACTTGCGGAAGAGCGGATTCGGGAAGTGGAAAAAGAGAACAAGTTGTTTCGTGGGCTCATTGGCGGTCGGAGGTTGGGATGATGCAAAAAAAGCATCCGGCAATACGTTATCACGGTGCGAAGTTTCGCTTGGCGCCATGGATTATGTCGTTTTTCCCAGATCATCAATGCTACGTGGAGCCTTTTGGCGGTGCTGCGGGTGTTTTGCTGAATAAGCCGCGCGCTTATGCAGAGGTCTATAACGATCTTGATCGCCAAGTGGTCAACTTTTTTGAGGTACTTCGTAATCCGATTACTCGAGCTAGATTAATTGAGGCGGTGGTAATGACGCCGTATGCCAGAGAAGAATTTGATGCGGCATGGGAGTCGTCTGATTGTCCGATTGAAAATGCGAGGCGATTGGCCATACGCGCTCAAATGGGCTTTGGGTCTGCAGGCGCTACAAAAGGGTCGACAGGTTTTCGCGTCGACACGAAACGTGATTACGGAACCGCTCAAGATTCGTGGGTGCAGTACCCAAACGCTCTTGCCACGGCAGGTAAGCGATTTGCTGGCGTGTTGATAGAAAACCGTCCGGCCGTCGAAGTTATGCAATCGCACGACGCACCGACGACACTACATTTTGTGGATCCACCATACGTTTTTTCAACGAGAAAAATGAAAAAGAGCGGTTGCTATCAGCATGAAATGTCAGACGCTGATCACCTCAATTTGATTGAAACGCTGCTCAATTTAAAAGGTTTTGTGGTGCTTTCTGGTTACCCGTCAGATCTATATCAATCACGATTGGCAGGATGGGAGAAATTTGAAACCGCATCCCGTATTAGTTCTGCACGTGGAACCGCCCTGCGAACTGAGTGCGTATGGATCAATCCGCAATGCAGCGACGCATTAGCGAATAAGCAGTTGTATCAGCAAAGGATGTTTGCATGACTCGCCGAAAAATCCTAACAGCCGACCAGGTGCGCCAAATCCGACAAATTCATGTGCCGGGCAAGGTCGGTTACGAAACATTGGCTAAAAAATTCGGGGTTGGCGCTTCGACGGTTCGCGATTGTGTGAAGTACTGGACTTACGCAGGGGTGCGGTGATGGGTGCAAAAAAAGAAATTTCGTTGCGAGTTATTGAGATTGTTAATCAATCATCTTCATTCGTTGGCAAATATGAGGAAGAAAGTTTTTCGCAAAACATGATGTGTGACTTACAAGAGATTGGACTTGAATCGCCCATAGAGATGGCGCTTTACGTTGCGCTAGAAACCGTTTTAAAAATAAATTTTTTGACAAGGTTTGATATGGAAGGTGAGAGCGTGTGCACTGGAGGCATTTTAATTAGTCCACAAGTAAAAATTGGTAATTACAGAATTGATTTTATGGTTAGCTATTACGGGTATGGCGACCCTGGGAAAACAAAGTTAAGAGAGGTTGTAGTTGAGTGTGACGGCACTGCTTTTCATGAGAGAACAGAAAAAGAGCGGCGTTATGAAAAGCAAAGAGATCGATACATGCAAAAACTTGGTTTGAAAGTTTTTAGATTTACAGGAAAAGAGATATTAGACGATCCATATGAAGTTGCAAAAGAAATTATCGGCTATGTCACAAATTCTGAAGAAAACACAGTAACGCCAACAGAGTATTTTTCTTAGCCATGATCTATTACAAACACTACATGGGTGACTACCAGAGGCATACGGGTCATCTTACGCTTACTCAGGACGGTGCATATCGTCGAATGATGGATCACTACTATTCAACTGAAGAGCCTCTTCCTGCGTCTCCTGATGCTTTGTATCGCATTTGCGGGGCGATGGAAAAGAAGGAGCGCGAAGCAGTTGATTTCATTGCTAAGTCTTTTTTTACAAAAGTTGCAGGGCAATTGCATCACCAAAGAATCGATGAAGAAGTATCAATTGCTCAAGAAAAGATTGCTAACTTAAAAGCCAATGCTCAAGCAGGCGGTAAAGAATCAGGAAAGAAAAGGGCAAGCAAAATCGAAGCAAATGCTTCGCCAAATGCTCAAGCAGATGATGAAGCAAAAACGAACATAAGTCATAAGTCAGTAGTCAGTAGTAAATCTAAAGATTTACAAAAACCTATAGCGCTTGCAGCGCTTCCCTCTTGGCTTTCAGAATCGATTTGGTCGGATTGGGTGAACTACCGAAAAAGCATCAAAGCCCCACTGACGCAAAAGGCCGCAGAGCTTTGCATTGCAAAACTTGAGGCTCTGAAATCCGCTGGAAATGACCCGAAAGATGTCATCGATCAAAGCATCATGTCGGGGAAATGGACTGGTCTATTCCCTATAAAAGTCGATGTAAAAAACGTCGCTTCTCCTATGAACAAGGCCAAGTTTGACCCGACTGCCTACGTCAATCGCAACGCACCAAGGAACGCAAAATGAACGCCATTGCAGAGACAGGAATCAATCAATTTTCGAAATGGTTCGAGCTTCATCCAAAGCTTGGAATTTCAATGATGGACCACCTTTACAACCGCCTCGACGGTGCTTATCCGCACAAGTGGCGCTCGAATTTTAAAGACGAAACTGCTATCGACAATTGGCGTATTTCGTGGGCTGAATCTTTTGAGGAAGAGAAGATTTCTTTGCAAGAAGTCGCGAATGGTTTGAAAGTCTGTCGAACAAAATTCGACTGGCCTCCAAGTTGCGCTGAATTCATCAAAGCGTGCAGACCTGTCGCGGACTCCATGAAAGCGTATTACGAGGCGGTCAACGGTGTGCAGGCGCGAGCCAAAGGGGAGATGGGCATTTGGTCACATCCGGCAATCTATTGGGCGGCTATGCCTTTGTCATTCGACCTTGGAAACCAAACGTATTCCCAAATAAAAATCAGATGGGAGGCAGCGTACAACGAACAAATGGATCGTGGCGAGTGGGCTGATATTCCACAACCGGCGCTCGCGCTACCAGCCCCAGGTCGTGCGCAATTATCGCGAGAAAATGCAACAAAAATGCTCAATCAATTGGGAGCATCTGGTGTACTCAAAAAAACCAACGGAAACGACACTTGGTGGTATCGAAAAATACTTGTGCGAATCGAGAGTGGAGACAAAACCGTGACATTGATTCAACGTCGTTTCGCGGAAGAGGCAGCGGCAGCACATGGGTATCGCGCATGAATATCAACTTCACCATCCCCGGTACGCCTGTCGCCAAGGGGCTCGGAAAGCGCGGACCGTATCAGAAACAGCCTTACGAACTGAGGCTGCAAAGTGCAAACGAGCGCTTGGACAGCAAACTTGTGCCGCAAGGTAAATGCTTAATTTGGACTGGCTTGCTCGGTGCGAAAGGGTATGGTCGATTCCGCGGACCCGATAACAAAAAGGTATTCGTTCATCGTTTCGCTTACATGCGCAAGCATGGTTCTATTCCCGACGGCTTGGTTATCGATCATTTGTGTAGAAACAGAGCTTGTTGCAATCCAGATCATTTGGAAGCAGTTACGAATGAAGAGAATCTAAGAAGAGGTGAGGTAGGTTCTACAAATCGCCAAAAGACTCACTGCCCTCAGGGACATGAGTACACGCCAGAGAACACCTACACGTGCTCGAAAGGAAAACGGCAATGCATTATTTGCAAACGACTTAACAACAGAATCTACGATCAAAAAAGAGGCTGGAAAAGAGGAATAAAAAAATGATGATTTCGTTCACTATTCCAGGGGCTGTTGTTGGAAAAGGTCGCCCCCGCTTCGCCAGGCGCGGTAATTTCGTGACGACGTACACGCCTGATAAAACCGCCAGCTATGAAAACTTGGTCAAGGTTAAAGCCGAAGAGGCCATGCAAGGAATGGCGCTTTTCGATGGCGCGGTCTCGGTTGATATTGAGCTAAAGATTTCGCCGCCGGCGAGCTGGTCACAGAAGAAGCAACTGCAGGCCTTGAGTGGGCAGATTTACCCGACGAGCAAACCGGATGTGGATAACGTGATCAAAGGCATTTTTGACGCCATGAACGACATCGTGTGGGGCGACGACAAGCAGGTGTGCGAGGTTCACATCACGAAACGTTTTGCGCAAACACCTTGCGCCTCAGTGAGCGTACGAAACCTATGATCGAGCCAAAATCAAAAGCGATCGTGCGCGCTTACAACGCAATCCGCGCAGCGAAAACTGAGGTGGCGCTGTATTGGGCGAATAACAAGGTGTATGCCAGCAAGCCCGAATCCGCGATGCATGAGCGGCGTTTGAAAACCCACGGCGAAAACCTGATTGGCGTTTATTCAAAAGGATGTGACTTTGAGCTGGTTGTTGAAGACATCGAGCAATTTTACAAAGAGATTCAACCATTACCTGTTGTCGCAGCACCGGCACCAGCGTTTCGTAGTTCGGGAAGAAGGGTGAAGCATGACAGTCTTTGAGCAACGTATGTACCGCGACCCAGCGAAGCAGTTTGAAGAGAAGATGGAACGGTCTTGCGCTGGTTGTTTGTATTTAAAAACAGCGCTGGGCAAGCAGTATTGTGACAAGGACAAAAAGCAGTTGAAGAAGTGCTTAAGCTACAAGGATAAAGAATGACATACGAGACTGAAGCCCTCTTTAGCAGCGCTCACGCCGCGCTAGTTTTCGCATTCAATTTCTCAGGCCAGCAATTCTATAAATCGGCAATGGCTAGGCTTGTAGCAGGGCCGAGCCGAACTGGGAAGGGCTTAGGCGGCTTGGATGGTGCTGCGCAGGCGGGGTTTATTCGTCAAGAGCTGCACGGATGCGGGGAACTAGTCGAAAACGTGCTGATAGCGCGAATAGCACCGAAGTCGGTCATTTGTGAATGCACTAGATCGTGTTGCTCGGGTAAACAGCCAAACCGAGAATGGGATGACGCGATTGTGTGGCTGACACGTGAAGCCATGCAGCACCTTGCCGGGTCGTTGTCACATTACCGACTGCGGCGCGGAATTATAGAGAAATATTTTGGCGTGAAGCACGACATCGCTAAATTAGCCGGGATCTGTGATGTGAGTCGTAACACGGTGGCGCTGCATCAGCAAAAGCTTTTGAAATGGCTGAAAGGCGATTCTGATCGACCCATGAGCGGCATGGAGGCGCAATGTTGGGCGCGGTTTGAAATGGCGTTGGAGCAAACGGGTATGGTGGAAAAATGAAAGTTTTTGACAACCGTGCATTTTGTGCTTAATATAGCCTTCAATTCGATAAGTTTCCGAATTACGCCCAAAGCCCCGAACCTAAAAAGTCGGGGCTTTTTGCATTGGAAAAACGATAAAAACAAACATCAATTTTTATAGGATTTTTTTATAAAAATACTTAATTTTTAGAAACAACCCCATAAGCGGAGGCCAGATGGCTAACCAATGTGGGGCTAAAACACGCGCTGGAGGGTGTTGCAAAGCCCCTGCAATGAAGAACGGCAGATGCCGTGTGCATGGCGGCAGCAGCACCGGAGCGCCGAAAGAAAACAAGACCGCAATAACCCACGGTTTTTACTCAAACGCGCTCGCCGATGATGACGAGCGAATCCTCTACAGCAGCGCCACGATTGGCGGCTTAGACGATGAAATCCGTTTGGCGAAAGTAAAGCTGTATCGCTATGTCAAAGCTTCAAACAGCGTTGACATGCAAAAGATGGTCGATGGCGCTTTAGAGGTCATCGAGAAGCAAGGCACGGACATGCGCGACATTCCGTATGACAAGCGGGAATTGAAAGCTGCAGCACCGAACTACGCCGATCTCATTATCCGCACGCTTGATTTGATTCGTAAGCTTGAGCTCGCTGCGTCGCAAATGAAGTCGGCACCACCAGCACCTAAAGACGATAACCGCCCAGTGGGTAAGATTCTGGTAGAGGTGGTCAGTGCGCGAAATTAAGATGGTAATGACCCAGCCGCAAGCTGAGTTCTTCCAACTGCCGCACAAGTTTCCCGCCTTCGTCGCTGGCTTTGGTACCGGCAAAACTGAGACGATGCTCAATTGCGCCATTCGTGACGCGCTGGACAGTTCAGCGGCCATGATTGCAATGTACGAACCAACTTACGACCTGGTGCGCTTGATTCTGGCGCCAAGGATGGAAGAGAAGTTGATCGAGCTTGGCATCCGGTATCGCTACAACAAGAGCGAAAACATCATCTACACGTCAACCGGCGGTTGTGGTGACTTCGTGATGCGTACGCTGGACAATCCGGCGCGCATTGTTGGGTATGAGTCTTACCGTGCGCATGTTGATGAGTTGGACACGCTCAACGAGAAACAGGCCGAGCTTGCGTGGCGCAAGATCATTGCGCGGAATCGGCAACGTCCAAAAGGGCAAGAAGAACCGTTTAACCGGGTGTCTGTTTATACGACGCCTGAAGGCTTCCGCTTTGTGTACAAGAAGTGGAAGAAGAACCCAAAACCAGCCTACGGGATGGTGCAAGCAGCAACCAAGAGCAACCCGTTTCTGCCCGATGATTATATTGATTCACTGCGCGAGGATTACCCGCCTCAGTTGATCGAAGCATATTTGAACGGGCAATTTGTTAACTTGACGAGTGGGGCGGTTTATCCCGATTTTTCGCGTGAATTGAACCATTCGCCAACTGTTTTGATGATGAACGAGCCTTTGCATATTGGGCTTGATTTCAACGTCAACAACATGGCGGCAATTGGCTTTGTGATCCGTGAAGATGCGCCGCACGCTGTGAATGAGATGGTGAAGGTGCGCGATACGCCAACCATGGCGGCGATGATCGTTGAGCGCTACAAGAGCAAAGGGCATGCGGTAACGGTGTATCCCGATGCGAGCGGTCAGAACACAAGCAGCAAAGGTGCGAGCGTTTCAGATTTAACGATTTTGCAAAACGCAGGGCTAACAATTCGCACCGGTACAGTGAACCCTCGGGTGAAAGACCGGGTGAACTCCGTCAATGCGCTGATATTGAACGGCGCTGGTGTCAGGCGCTTGCGCGTGAATACCGATGCTTGCCCGACGTTCACTGACTGCTTAGAGCAACAGGCCTATGACGACAACGGCGAACCGGACAAGAAGAGCGGCCACGATCATGCGAATGATGCTGGAGGCTATTTTCTAAACTTCCGCTGGCCGGTGATCAAGAAAACGACAGCACACGATGCGCATGTACCACACATGAATAGATAAGTAGTTCTTCGACCGGAAGCGCACCGACGGGACATATCGACGCAGACAGCGATGAAGACGAGGCCGATCCTTCGGTGGTGAGTATTTTAGGCGCAGGCGCTGTCACAATTTAAAACTATGGCTGATTTCAAAAACTTACAACTGACCTATCACTGCGATAAAGACTATCCGGCGCGCATGTTCCGCATTTCGTCTTTGACCCGCGTGATCGATGGCACGTTGTACGACGAATTGGAGCATCCATTTTCGACTGAAAAGAACGACGCTGGCGAATACATTTCCCTAGCTAAACGTAGACCCTCGGCAAAGACGCGTTTGTGTCGCACGGTGGTGAATGACTCGGTATCGTTGTTGTTTTCAGAGGGGCATTTCCCCGCCGTTGAATGTGTTGATGAGGAAACGCGCGACACGCTCACCAAAATCATTAAAGAAACCAAACTCAATCAAGTGATGATTGACGCGGCAACGCGGGGCGCTGTGGGTTCTGTGTTTGTGTTGATGCGAATTTTGGATAATCGCGTGTTTTTCGACGTGATGCCCACAACGCTTTTAACGCCCCTGTGGAAAGCGAACGCGCCGGATACATTGGAATCAATGACCGAGCGGTACAAGGTCAAAGGTGAGCTGCTAATCGCGTCTGGTTATACCATTCCCGATGCAGACAAGACCAAAGAATTCTGGTTTCAGCGTGTGTGGGATGAAAATGCCGAAAATTGGTTTCTCCCGCAGCCGCTGGAAGAAGCAAAAAAGGGGCTTAAGCCTGTTTTAGATCCAAACCGATCAACTAACCACGGTTTGGGCTTTGTGCCGGGTGTGTGGGTGCGCAATCTTCCCGGTGGCGATGCGATCGATGGAGAGCCGACGTTTTCGGTAGAAGCCATCGATGTGCAGATTGAGGCGGATTACTTGTTGTCGCAGGGTGGGCGTGGACTGAAATACTCAGCCGACCCGACATTACACATTAAAGAACCAGCGTTCGGCGATCAAAAAGAAGTCGTGCGCGGTGCCGCAAATGCCATTATCACCAGCTCGGAAGGTGACGCGAAGTTATTGGAAATCAACGGCACCGCCGCCGCTGCAGTGTTGGACTGGGTCAAGGGTTTGCGTGAGTTGGCACTGGAAGGCATGGGCGGTAATCGTTCCAATGCTGACAAGTTAGCCGCGGCGCAATCTGGTCGCGCGATGGAGTTGATGAATCAAACCTTGATTTGGTTGGCGGACAAGCTGCGCATTAGCTACGGCGAAGGTGCTTTGTTGTCACTGCTGAACATGGTCGTGGCGGCATCGAGCAAATTTGCTTTGGTTGACAAAAAGGGCAATAAATTTGGCGCGTTGTCGAATGAAGATTTGTCCTTGCGCTGGCCGCAGTGGTACGCACCGACCTATGCAGATAAGCAAACGCAGGCGGAAACGCTGGACGCGTTGCGCTTAGCGGGTTTGCTGTCACAGGAAACGGCGGTCAAGTCCTTGGCGTCTGGTTACGATATTTCAGACACGGCGGACGAGATTCGGCAGATTGAAAAAGAGGGTCCACCCCCGAACGCACAGCCGGTGAATGACCCAGCAAAGCAACCGCTGAGCAATTCCGACGATTAATTTTTACCCGTGGCAGATGCCACATAACCCCCAACGACCCGCTTGATGCGGGTTTTTATTTTACGGAGTGACTGATGTCAGACCCAATCGATACGCCCCCGAAAAAAGAAGAAGTAACCCAAACATTTAGCCATGAGTACGTGCGCGAGCTGCGCGAAGAGAATAAGTCTCATCGTCTCAGCAATCAGGAGTTAGCAGCCAAGCTCAAAGCAGCAGAAGAGGCGCGAGCCAACGCCGCGAAAGACCTTGAGGCGAAACTGAGCGAGGAAAAGAAAGCCTCGAACCAGCGCGTTTTGATGGCTGAACTAAAAGTCGCTGCAAAAGATGCAGGATTGATCGATCTGGACGCGCTGAAGCTCGCCGATCTGTCGAAAGTCGTTCTCAAAGACGATGGAACCATTGAGGGTGTGGACACACTTTTCAAAGGTTTGAAAGAAACCAAGCCCTACCTGTTTGGCGCGGCATCAAGCAGCTCGACGACCGAGCCGCCGCCAAAAACGCCACCGGTTGCGAAGAAAGCAACGGAGATGACACCGCAAGAGTATGCCGTCGCTAAGTCGGAACTTTTGAAGTAATCACAGGAAAACCAGTAACAAACTAAAGCAATACAAGCAACACCCTTCTATCGGGGCAAGACGCCCAGGGAAATGACATCAATCTCATTTACTTGGAGTATCGAAAATGCCCATTCAAAATATGCCTGCGTCGCTGCAAAATGCGATTCAACAAGGCTTCTTAGAGCGCGAATTTAAAACAGGTCTGAACTCAGCACTGGGTTATCGCGCAATTGCAGACAAAGAACCTGTCTCAATCAACATCGGTGAAACCGTTACCAAGACTCGCGCAGGCTTAAAAGCCCCAGTTATCACGCCGTTATCAGCGGCAGGTAACACGAACTTGGATAACGGCATCACGCCGTCCAGCCAAACCATTGAGCAATACGTCTTGGGCATCGACCAATACGGCGACGCGATTGACTTAAACATTGTCACGTCGCAAGTCGGCATCGCCAATCAGTTCTTACTGAACGTGATGACGAACGGCAAACAAGCTATGCAGTCGCTTGACCGTTTGGCGCGTAATGCCTTGTTTGCTGCCTATTTGGGCGGCAATACACGGGTTCGTACCACGCTTGGTGCACCAGCGTTAACGATCAACGTTGATGACGTGCGCGGCTTTGAGCAAGTCTTGGGCACAGGTGTACAAGCTGGTAAGTTCGTGCCCGTGTCTGCGACTTACACAGCGCCTGTGATCGTTGGCTTGAACGTCTATACCTTGGTTGGTACGGCACGCGACGGTTCCAACGTATCGACCACGCCCGGCGGCTTCTCAGGCACCTTGACCTTCTCAGGCAACGTGACAGTGGCAGACGGTACCGCGCTCAACACCATTTCCCACGCTAACGCCCCCGCTTTGATTCGCCCGAACGGCAAATACAACGGTGGCTCTGCGTTTGGTATTGCGACTGCAACACCAGCGCTTGTAAGCACCGACGTGTTGACCTTGGGTGTGATCGAGGATGCTGTGGCGGTATTGCGCAACAACACTGGTATGCAAGATGAGATGTTCAATCTCTATCTCGACAACGTGTCTATGCGTCAATTGTTCGCGGATAACGATTTCAAACTGATGTACCAAGGCCAGTACGGCTCTGCGACAGCGCGTGAAGGAAAGATGTTCCAATTGTTCGGCGTGAATTTCGTGCCAACCACTGAAGCGCTTGTACAAACGCATCCAACTAATGCGGCATTACGTGTGCGTCGCCCTATCCTCTGCGCCCCTGGTGCATTGGTTGAAGGTGATTACGCTGGCATGTCACAGAAGGCGGCTGATTTGTCTGGCACTAACGCCGAAATCCAGATGATTGACAGCGTGTGTTGCGTGACTCGTGCACCAATTGACCGTTTGGCACAAATCGTTTCACAAGCGTGGTTCTGGATTGGTGGCTTTGTGGCGCCAACCGATTCAACTGCAAACGTGAACATCATCCCAACGGCTGGTTCGCAGTATCTGAAACGCGCTGTCACCATCGAGCACGTTTAATCGCAACCTGAATTAATCGCAATCTGAAATAAAGCCCTGCGCGTCAAATCGCAGGGCTTTATTTTTTTGGAGAAATCATCATGGCGACTCAACCAAAAGCAACAACTAAAAAAGCGAATGCGGCTGCAGCAACACCATCCGACAAAACCGAAACAGTAACGGACAAAAC
>JAIETO010000273.1 GCA_019745005.1 Burkholderiaceae bacterium | reverse complement strand
TTTGGCTCGTAAATGGTCGCAGGAGGATTACAGGTTGGTGCGCTAGGATTTAAGCGAGGTCCAGTAGTCCGATTTGACGCGGTAGTGCGACGTACGTTTGCTGGGAAAGTGTTGGAGCTACTGACGTCAAGATTAATATCTTCTTGGAACGGGCTACCAATCCAACGGCGTTGTGACGCGTTCAGAGGGTCACTCTTTTGGTAATTGAAAACACCAAACAAGTTGTAACGATCATTTGCTAAGTTACCGATACCGCCAGACAAGCTCACGGTGGTTTTTCCGGCGCCGCCGTGTTGTGAATCACCGTAGTAGACTGAGGCTTCAGCGCCTTCAAAATCGCTACGAGTAATGAAATTGATGACACCGCCAATTGCGTCCGTGCCGTAAATCGCAGAAGCACCATCCTTCAAAACTTCAACGCGTTGAATCGCTGCGGAGGGAATACTATTTAAATCCACACCTGATTGCGAACCAGGTGACGCGAAGTTAGCCAAGCGACGGCCGTTTAGCAAAATCAGGGTGGAAGAAACTCCGATACCGCGTAAGTTTGCGCCGTTAAAGCCGCGTTGTGTTCCGACATCGCTAAAGCTTGCGCCGTCGGTCAAGTTAGCTGTGCTGCCTGAAATTTTCCCCAGTAACTCTGCCGCTGTCGTGACGCCAGTTTTTTCAATTTGGTCACGCGTCAAAATCTGCACAGGCAGGGCCGTTTCAGCATCGATACGTTTGATCGACGAACCAGTAATTTCAACCCGTTGCAGTTTGGCTGGTTCTGGTTCTGTCTGTGCATAGGCAGCTTGGCTGGCTACGCTTAACATGGCCATGACGCTGAGCGCCGACCAAGTTGCCGCCGCCAACTTCTTTGGCGCGGGCATTTTTTGCTGTTGTCTATGATTCATTGCCTTACTCTCCTCAAGATAAAAAATAAAAAAAGCGCCGCCCCCAGGGGTCGAAATTGACCTCTGTGATTACCTTCTTTTGGTGTGAAAAAAATTGCTTTACTTTGCGGTCTTCGCCGCTACTGCTGCCTCTGTTTGGAAACCTTCTTTTTGCTTGAAACGCTCGCCTCGACTTTGGGTAACTTCGTCTGTGTTTCTGTGCTGTGTAAAAATTCTGAAAGCGCTTCAGTGAGTAACATGGCTTTTTCCACGTTCTTCTTGTTCGACACCATAATGTTGCTGACCAAGGCTTCGATCACCGCTATCGCTGCTGTTGAGCTACTTGGCAACACGGCGTGGGTACTTGGCGCTAGCAATAAATAGTCGCCCATTTGTGCAATGGGTGAAGCCGTTGAATCAGTGATGGCGACAATGCAAGTCGCGTGGTTGCGCGCAAATTGCGTCAGTTTGATGACATCTAAAGCGTAACGCGGGAAGGAAATGACGATCAACACATCTTTGTCGTTGATATTGGCTAAGTTGCCCGCAGCAACTTCGGTGCCGCCGTAAGACACAACTTCAACAACATGCGCGCAAAACGGTTGCAAATGCAGCGCTAACATACCCGCGATATGGGAACTTAAACCAAAACCCATGATGTAGACCGTGCGTGCTTTACTCAGCCGCGACACGATTTGTTGCATGACTTCTTCCGACATACCTTGGCTGGCCGCTTCTGTATTAGCAGCCGCATACTGGAAGCTCACGCTGCCAGGCGAGGGGGCATTTTTTCGTGATTCGATCGTGTTGCGTAGTTTTTCAACTGGTTGAAAAACCGCTTGTACTGTTTCAGCGATTTCATTGCGCAAGCCAGCGTAGTTTGAGAAGCCAATGTCCCGTGCAAAGCGGCTAATGGTGGCCGTCGAAATCTGGCACTGTGCCGCGAAATCCTCAATCCCTAATGCTGTTACTTTGACCTGATTACGTAAGAGAAAATCGGCGATTCGTTTATACGACGAAGAACCATCTTGCAACATACGCATGAGTGCTGCACCCAAATTTGATTGGGCAAAGACCAATTCGGGTGAGGCAGATTGCATGATAGGTGCAGTTTTTTTCATGGGCCTTGTTTGTCAGAGGATGAAAATGCGATGAGTCAACTGTAGACCTGTTCAAAATAATTTTCAATACTTATTGTCAGTTTTTTTTCAAAAAGATAGAATATGTAAAAAATCACTCATTTGAAAACAACACTTCAGGTTTGGCTTTCCTCACGATGATTTTCATTTAACCCAGATTTTCCATTAGGATTTGTGACGATGGCGGATGCATTTTTCGAGGCGGTTTTGTTGCGAATGAGGCGCCAATAGCGAGCTATTGGCAACTAAGGCCAACGATGAGCAGCGAAAATGACCGAAAATGCGCCGCCGGCTCACAAATAGCGCTGTAAGCGCGCCTAATGGAAAATCTGGGTTTATATAATTTATAGAGGGAAGCTTGCTTGGAACATGTTGTCGAGCAAGGCTTGCTTATGTGAAGTGATAAAAACGATTTTTTGAATGAGTTTTTAATTGAATTTTTATCGCGTGCTTCGATAGAAGTTGCTCGAAATTATCATCGCAAAGACGATGGCGTTAGATGGATTCACAAGTCTGACGATTTTATTTTTTATAGTGGTAACAGAGTGAACATAGCGGGGTAACGAGGTAATTACTGCGCTGAAAATGTTACCCTTTAGCCTAGCTCTCACTATTAATGAAGGTTTCTTTATGCGCATACAACAGCAGGCTCTGCCCGCGATGACTTCCGGTACTGGCCGCGAACTGCATAGTTTTCATTTTGGCGCATGCCGCAGCGGCAAAAAGGTTTATATCCAATCTTCATTGCACGCGGATGAAATTCCCGGCATGTTAGTGGCGCATTATTTACGCCAAAAATTGACTGCTCTAGAAAGCAATATTGCCGGTGAGATTATTCTGGTTCCCGTGGCTAATCCAATTGGTTTGGCGCAAGATGTGCAAGGCACAGCATTTGGGCGTTTCGATTTGAGTACAGGCGTGAATTTTAATCGCGGTTACCGCTACCTGACGCCAGAACTGATCCCCGCCGTGGCCGATAAATTGGGTAGTGACCCAAGCGCAAACACCGAAATCATTCGACAAGCGGCGCGAGACGCGCTGCAGCAATGGCAGCCGCAAGCGGAGGTTGAATTTCAGAAAAAGTATTTACAGAGCATGGCGATTGATGCGGACATCGTGCTCGATTTGCATTGCGATAATCAAGCCGTCATGCATTTGTATGCTGGTACACCATTAGCCGACGCGACCATGCCCTTGGCGGCGCAGCTCGGCGCACACGCTTTATTGGTGACCACCTTGTCTGGTGGTGACCCGATGGACGAAAACTGCTCGCGCCATTGGTGGGAGTTGGCGGCGCATTTTGGCGCAGCGAAACCGATCCCGATGGCTTGCCTTTCGATTACGGTTGAACTGCGTGGAGAAACCGAAGTAAGTCACGATTTAGCTCAGGCGGATGCGAACGGCATTATTGCGTTTTTGCAGCAAGCGGGGCACATAACAGGTGAAGCAAGGCCACAACCCAAAGCGCTGTGCGAGCCTACGCCGCTTGAGGGCGTTGATCCCATTACAGCGCCGCACGCTGGCGTATTGGTATTCACCAAGGCGCTGGGGCAAATGGTTGAAGCCGGAGAGTCTATTGGTGACGTCATTGACGTGATTAATGGCGTCTCTACGCCATTACGGGCCACCGTTTCAGGCGTGTTGTTTGCGCGTGTGGCACGACGCTACGCACAAAATGGTATGCGAGTGGCAAAAATAGCGGGCAAGGTCGCGTTTCGGTCTAGCCAGCTTTTATCGATGTAAGGCAATTATAAAATCGAGATGGCAACACCAGTTGGGCGTTTTTAAATTAGGAAAACTCTGATTAAGTTACTGCGCGACCAAATTTTGAACCTGCGATGCTCGCTGTACTCTCGTACAGGTGCGCTTCTCGATCCAAACTTTGGCCGCTCGCTACACTTAGTCAGAGCTTCCTTAGCCAATAAAAAGTAAGAAAAAGTAAAATCACCGGAGACACGCGTGTTAAAAAAATTAAGAATGCCCAATACTTTTGTATTGTTGTTTGCCATCCTCGCGCTGTTGGCGCTTGCGACGTGGTTTGTGCCCGGCGGTAAATATGAGACCCACCTTGTTAATGGCAAGGCACTCATCGACCCAGCGACCTTCCATTATGTTGATAGCAAACCGCAGGGTTTTGTTGCTCTAATGATGGCGCCCATCAAGGGCTTTGTTGAGGCGGCTTTAATCATTGGGTTTGTCTTAATCACGGGTGGCGTGTTCGCCGTCTTACAAAAAACCCAGGCGATTGATTCGATGATCAAGTCGGTGGCGAAAGCACACGCCAGCTCGCCCGTGGTGCGCGCGACCATCATTCCTGTCTTTGTGACTTTGTTTTCCTTGGGGGGCGCGTCGTTCGGTATGGCGGAAGAAGCGATACCCTTTGTCTTGATCTTTATTCCCTTGGCCTTGGCGCTCGGTTATGACTCAGTCATCGGAGTATCAATTCCTTTTATTGGTTCCCAAGTTGGTTTTGCTGCGGCATTTTTAAACCCCTTTAACGTGGGTATCGCGCAAAGTATCGCGGGTGTGCCTTTGTTTTCAGGCATAGGTTTTCGGGTCATTGTGTGGCTGATTATTACCGCCATTACCATCATGTTTCTCTTGTGGTACGCAGCAAAAATCAAAAAATCGCCGCACCTCAGTCCAACCTATGCCTTAGATCAGGAACGTCGCAAAAGCATGGTCAACACGGATTTGGCAGATTTCAAGGGCATGACGGGCGTGCACAAATCGGTTCTGCTGCTGTTCGTGGGCGCGCTGACGATTATGATTTTTGGTGTGGTGAAGTACCAATGGTTTATCGAGGAAATCGCCGCCTTATTTCTAGTTCTTGCGATATTGGTAGGCATTGTTGGGCGCCTAACGGCAGATGAATTTGTCGAAGCATTCACCAGCGGTGCGAAAGATTTAGTGACCACCGCCTTGGTCATTGCCCTCGCACGCGGCACGGTCATTTTGGCGAAGGATGCGCAAATCATTGACACCATGCTGTTCCACTTGACACCTTTGGTGCAGTCGGCAAATCCGATTTTCTCTGCGCACAAAATGTATGTGATTCAGTCGGTGATTAACTTCTTTATTCACTCTGGCACAGGCCAAGCGGCACTGACGATGCCCATTATGGCGCCCTTGTCCGATCTAGTCGGTGTCTCTCGCCAAACCGCGGTGTTGGCATTTCAATTGGGTGAGTTGACCACACCGATGATCCCCACCTCTGGCATCACCGTTGGCGTGTTGGCGCTAGCGCGCATACCTTGGCTAACCTGGGCGAAATGGATGATACCGTTGCAGTTGATGTATTTGGTCATCACCCTTATTTTGCTGGCGGTGGCTGTGCAAATTGGTTGGTAATGCAGCGGCCTCGAGCATGCAAGAGTAGAAAAATGGTCCCGCATGAGCGGGACTTTTTTCGCCTTAAGCAAGTGAAATAAAGAGCTTTCGCTCGCCGAGTGATTTTTCAATGGCGGCTTTTATCTCGACTCTGTATTTAAAAAAATGCGAAAAATAAGATACTGCCATTAT
Source organism: Burkholderiaceae bacterium (assembly GCA_019745005.1). Taxonomy (GTDB): domain Bacteria; phylum Pseudomonadota; class Gammaproteobacteria; order Burkholderiales; family Burkholderiaceae_D; genus Undibacterium. The sequence continues at coordinate 7,085 of JAIETO010000273.1, read as the reverse complement.
TTTAAATATTTATTAGGAATTTCCGCACGTATTTAAAGCGAATCAAAAAATTACTGTGCACAGTATATGCTAGTGCAGCCTATCTTCAAGTTTGGCGTTGATCATTCTAAGGATCTGCACCATGAAGAAACCAAGCTTTGAACCAAGAGCAAATTCAAAGTTTGACGACCGCTAGGGCGGAAGAGAAAAGGAAGGCAAAAACAAAGATTTTTTGTTCTTCTCTGTCCTTTGTGCCCGTGTGTTGAATGGTTTTGATCTTTCTGGTTTGCGATGAGGATCGCTAACCCACAAACTAAATATCGCGTAGGCACGCAAAAAGACTTAAACGTGCCAATTCTCTTTAGGCTGGTGCCGAACGATGGAGTGCGATCACCATATCAATTTCAACGGCGGCATTCTTTGGCAGTTGAAATACCCCAACCGATGTGCGTGTGTGCACACCAGCTTCACCTAAAATTTTTCGAAGCAAATTTGACGCACCGTCGGCGACTTCGCTTTGTTGCGTGAAGCCATTTGCACTTTGCACATACACGTTCATGCGCAAGACGCGTTTGAGTTTGTCGAGGTCACCGAGATGTTGTAGGGATAGCGTCAACGCACGCATTACGCAGATTTCTGCGGCGCGTTGTGCTTCAGCCACTGAGACCTCCTCACCGACGCGCCCCGTCACCATGACCACGTCGCCAATGCGCGGTATTTGCCCGCTGATGTAGATGAGATGGTCTTCTTGCAAAAGTGAGGTGTAATTGCCGCCAATGCGTAGATCGGCATTCGGATCGAGTCCGAGCGCGCTCGCAGCAAGATTGAATGCTTCGTTGCGGTTCATGCCCTTAGCTCTATAAACCCAGATTTTCCATTAGGCGCGCTTACAGCGCTATTTGCAAGCTGGCGGCGCATTTTCGGTCATTTTCGCTGCTCTTCGTTGCCAATAGCTCGCTATTGGCGCCTCATTCGCAACGAAACTGTCTCGAAAAGTGCATCCACCATCGTCGCAAATCCTAATGGAATATCTGGGTTAAAACTCTTCCCACTCATCTGCTGCGTTAGTTTGCTTTGATTTATCGGTCGCACTCATGCGTAAGGCAGGCTTAGTTTGCACGGCTCGCGCAGCAGGTGCAGGGATGCTGCGCGTATTTGCAGCGACGGGCGTTGAACGTGCCACTTTCTTCGTCGCGCTTGCCATGTTATTAGCGCCTTCAAGTTTAAAGACACTTAAAGTATCGACCAACACTTCCGCTTGATGTTGCAAGGACTCTGCTGCAGAAGCAGCTTGTTCTACCAGGGCCGCGTTTTGTTGCGTGACTTGGTCCATCTGCGTAATTGCCACGTTGATCTGATCCAGCCCCGCCGTTTGCTCTTGGCTTGCGGCACTGATTTCGCTTACCACATCGGTCACACGGCGCACGCTGGCGACCACGTCCATCATGGTCGCACCCGCTTGGTCAACCAATTTGCTGCCACGTTCGACTTGTTCAACCGAATCGCCAATCAAGGTTTTGATTTCCTTCGCGGCCGCCGCAGAACGCTGTGCCAAACTCCGCACCTCTGACGCCACCACAGCAAAACCGCGACCCTGCTCACCAGCCCGTGCCGCTTCGACCGCTGCGTTCAGCGCAAGAATATTGGTTTGGAAAGCAATGCCGTCAATGACGCCAATGATATCGACAATCTTCTTCGCCGATGCGTTGATTGATCCCATGGTCTCGACCACTTCATTGACCACGCTGCCACCTCGCGTCGCAGTATCGGATGCCGAATTCGCCAATTGGTTTGCTTGCCGTGCATTGTCGGCGTTTTGCCGCACTGTGCTGGTCAATTCCTCCATCGACGATGCTGTTTCTTCTAGCGAGCCCGCTTGTTGTTCTGTGCGTGCGGATAAGTCCATATTGCCAGCGGCAATTTCACCAGAGCCTGTGGAGATGGAATCGGTAGCGCCACGAACGCGCGTCACGATATTGATCAAGCTGTCATTCATGTCTTTTAAGGCGCGCAACAAGTCACCAATTTCGCATACGCCAGAAGCATCTGCTTGTGCTTTCAATTCGCCTGATGCGACACGCTGCGCAAGTTCGACCGCGTCGCGCAAAGGGCTGACGATACTCCGCGTGACTATCCACGCAAAGAAGGCACCAAACAGTAACGCAATACCGCCGCAGGCAACTAAAATCATGATTAATTGACGGTCGCCTTGGGCAGAATTTTCTAAAACTGCGCGCGCTGCATTTTGCTGAATTTCGACCAGTTTGTTTATTTCTACCAGGGTTTTCGCGTTGAGTGGATCAATACGATTCGCCATGACTTTGACGGCACCTTCGCTGTCAAAAGACAAGGCTTGCCCCATGGCTTCCTTAAACGATTTTGCAATTTCAGTGTCAGTGGCAGCGATCTCATCAAGGATTTTTTTTTCCGTATCGCTAAGGCCTGATTTGGCTAGTTTTTCACGCGCTGCATCATATACTTTCATTTGCGCTTTTACAGCGGCGTCTTCTTTGTTCATCAGATTTGCATCGCTGCGCAAAAACAAATTCCGCATCGATAATCCCGCTTCCAGAATTGCACTTTTCATTGCCGCTGCCTGCAGGCTCTTTGCATTCGCCGCTTCGAGGCCTTGCGTGAGTTTTGCTTTGTTCGCCGCGTTAAGCGAAATCGTGAAAGCGATCATCGCCACCATGATCAGCAAAACAATTCCGAAGCCTAGTCCAAGGCGTGGTCCTATCCGAAGTTTGCTCAGTAAGCCTTGCATTATGGTTCTCCGCAGTGATTAATTTGTACGTAAAAAATTTCGAATAGTTGACGACGAATTACAGAAAAATTTGGAGCTAAAAAAACAAAACGTGGCACGCAAAATTAGGGCGAAAAGCTAGAGCGAAAAACTTATAACGAGATTTGAAGATTTTTTTTGTACAGCAAAAATATTTCTGTCTGAGATTTGAAAATTTGTTGGAAGTCGTTTTAAAACGTAAGCCTCAAATCGCTAAGTGTTTGCTTTTTGGGTTCGATATTTTTAAAAAAATTTGAATCAAAACCGAGCGCGTTTTTGCATCATAAAATTTCAAATCGTGACTGGATGAATAACAGGAAAAAGTAAGCAAGAATGCGCTTTTCAAAGCAATCATAGCTGAATGTCAATGCGCTCGCTACCAGTGCTTAACAGGCGATCTCAAAGCGTAAAAGTTGACCTCCCAAATAGTTGCCCAGCGCAGTAAGCCATGCGCGCAAAAAACGCTTGCAATTGGCGGCGAAAGCAAACTATTTTTCTTGAAAATTGAATGTCAATTAATGTGAACTGTGTCGCCGTTTTGTTAATTAACAACAGTCAATGAAACTTACCTGACGAAGATGGTGGTGCACTTGTCGCCAACATGCTAGCGTACATATTAATCGAAAAATTTGTAAGTTTTTGATCAATAAGTAAAAATTATCGATAATTATTTCTAAGATTTTATTTTAATCTGCATCACTTTTTTGTTGTCTTAAATGCTGCGCGCTATAACCCTCTAGGGAGAGTCACACTTCACAGTTGTCCCATCTAAATCAATCAACAGGAGATTCAAAATGAAAAAAATAATGACCTTGACCTGCTGTACTTCACTTTTTTTTGCTGGTGCTGCCGCTGCGCAGTCTAGCCTTCCGGCCGATATGGTAGGAACCAAAGCTAGTCAGGCGGTAGAAGAAAAGAAGCTGCCTGTTGCCGCTGCGGCGACACAAAGTGGGGTGACGATCTATGGGATAGCCGATATGGGCTTTGCTGCGGAAAGCGGCGGCGCAGCGGGACATGTGCGTAAGCTCACCAGTGGTGTTGCTTCAGGTTCGCGCCTAGGCTTTCGCGGAACGGAAGTGATTGGCGACGGGCTATCTGCGTTTTTCCTGTTGGAGATGGGCGTGGGCTTAGACACTGGGGCTAGCCAGCAAGGGGGGCTGACCTTTGGGCGTCAGTCGTACGTAGGCTTAATGGGCGACTTTGGTTCTGTCTCGGCTGGACGGCAATACACGCCGTATTATTTGATCACCTTGGCGATTGATCCGTTTTTGGGCGGCTTCGGCGGCAATTCAACCAACCTCGTCCCATACACAGCCGCTTCTGGCCGGCTAGAGAATCAAATACGCTATACCTCACCCAAATACTCTGGCATACGCATTGATCTTGCTTACGGTTTCGGCGAAACGGCGGGAAGTAATTCACCCAATTCGCAATATGACGGCAACATCACCTACGAAGACGGACCACTTTTTCTAGGTGTTGCTTATCACCACAAAGACAACAACCTTTCTTCGCTCACGAATATTGATAGTGCCAAGCAGACGATTTTTGGCGCCACATATAATTTTGGATTTTTGAAAGCTCACGCGGGCTACGGTATTGACAAGGGAGTCAACAGTTCGCCCTTGCGCAATACCACCAATCCGTATAAATCCTTAGTGGCACCAACCGCGTCGACAGATAGCACTGACTTGGTGTTGGGTGTTTCAGTACCGTTTGGTGCAAGTACGGTTCTTGGCTCGTTTGTACAAAAAAATGACAAAACTGTCCGCAATCAAGATGCAACGCAGTGGGGTGTGGGCTATATGTATGCGTTCTCAAAGCGCACCGATGTCTACACTGGCTACGCAAAAATTAACAATAAGCGCGGCGCGGGTTACACGGTAGGTAGTGTGATCGAAACGGGCTCTGGTGATAGTGCTTTCCAGCTTGGTTTGAGACACCGATTCTGAGGCGCTTTTTTTTACGGCAGCTCGATATTCTTTCCATTTTTTGCTCGAAGAGAGGTTTAACATGAAAAAACTTTTTAAACTCATTGCCTTGGTATTAACCGCAAGTTTCGTTCATTTTTCTGCCTATGCGGCTGACGCAAAAGCCACGCCAGACGAAGCGATTGCGATGGTGAAAGCGGTAATTGCATCCCTTAAAGCGAACGGCAAAGAAAAGACCTTTGCCGAAATCGCCGACACCAGCAACAAAAAATTTCATGATCGTGAGTTGTATGTCGTGGTGTTTGATTTAAAAGGATTTAACGTCGCGCACGGCAATAATCCAAAAATTGTTGGTAAAGACCTCATCAATATGAAGGACGCAGACGACACCTTTATCACCAAGAATTTCATCAAAATCGCGACCAGCCCACAAGGAAACGGCTGGTTTGACTATAAATGGAAGAATCCAGTCTCAGGTGAGATAGAGAAAAAATCGACCTACATCCAGAAAGCGGATGGCGATATATTGGTGGGTGTCGGCATTTACAAGTAAGAGGTATTTTCGTCACGATGCGCAGCGGTGCGCATCGTGAAAAACGTGTGGCAAATTTAGTCAATTAAAGGCTTGGTTTGTGCGCTTGTTTTGAAGGCTGAACGGGTATAACCAAGCTTCTCTGCTTCATCCAAGATTTTATTCAGTGTGCTTGGATCGAGTTGCGGCGTGCGTGATAGAACCCATCCATATTGGCGCGCTGGTTCGCCAACCAAAACCCATTGATAGTTGGGGTCAAGGGCTAACACCCAATAGTTTCCGTAAAACGGTCGGAAGAAGCTGACTCGCAGTTTCGCGTTATTACTCCCCTCTACAATCTTCGCCACGCCATTCGCTTTTTCTATGCTGCCGTCGTCTTTTCTGCAGCGATTGGTGACCCGAATCAAATCGTCATCCCGCTTGTATTCCGCTTGGGTATCGGCAACGCACATGCGCTGAAAGCGGTTAGGGATTAACGCAACTTCAAACCACTTTCCTTGATAACGACTTAGGTCAACTGAAGCAACGGTGGGCAAGGGCGGGTAATTTGGTGTGCTGCATGAAACTAGCGTGGAGACGACCATTGGGAGCGATAAAATTTTCCAGATCGTCGAGTTGAGATAGGTATTTTGAAGGCGGGGCATTTGATGTAGATTCCTGAAAAATAGATATTGCGATTCGTTGATGATGAGCTTGATTGTCGTCTATTTTTTGCTTTTTTGGCGAAAGTGCATGTGCCCTAGGAATGCTCACTCCATTTAAAGGACAAAAAACAATACGATCCGCGATGCGACTTTTGAATCTCCCTTACACTTGGGTTTTCCCGTCACCTTTTCAATCTCTTTTTCAAGAAGAATCATGAGTAACACGCAACTGCAAAAATGGCGTTTGATTTTAGTCACGTGGATGATCGCTGCTGCCCTTGTGCATTTGCTGGTGGGTTTGCTGATGCCGTGGCTGGCCGCGGCACCTTGGACGGACGCCTATCACCAACTTATCGAAGCGGGTTTTTGGCGCGAGGGAGCACCGAGTGCAGCGCGCGCCCAGCAAGTCTGGTGGATGGGTATTTTTGGTGCAACGATACAAAGTCTGGCAGTTTGCATGCTAGTGCTAACGCTGGTCGGACATTTTCATCGCAGCCGTTTAGCATGGGGCGGTTTAATTGCTTCGATTATTCTTTGGGCGCCGCAAGATATGGCGATTTCCCTGCAAGCGGGAGTGATCGTTAATGTGTGGATCGATGCGATTGCTGTGCTTTTACTCGTGCCGCCTCTCGGCATGTTATGGTGGATTGATGGAAAACCTGCAAACAAATTTGTTTAATCGCATGCCGAGTGGCGTGCCTCAGAATTTTTTAATCACCGGTGCAACTGGCTTCATTGGCCAAAAGCTGGTGCGGGTATTATTGGCAGAAGGCCAACGCGTGATTGTCTTAAGCCGCGACGCTAAGCGAGCCGCTGCATTATTTGATGGCGGTGTGGCAAGCATTATGAGCATGGCAGAACTGCCAGCGAATCAAGCTGTCGATGTCATCATTAACTTGGCAGGGGCGCGAATTTTAGGCTGGCGTTGGAGTGCAGCGCGCAGGCAGGTCTTATTGCAAAGTCGCGTCGCGACCACGCAAAGTCTGGTTGAATGGATTGCACGCGCGGAAAAAAAGCCACGCTTGTTACTCTCTGCCTCGGCAATTGGTTATTACGGTGTGCAAGCGCAAGGCGATAACACAGAGCTAGGAGAAGACAGCCCACCGCAGGCCATATTCATGTCCACTCTGTGCCAAGAGTGGGAAGCCACTGCGCACCTAGCAGCGAGCTTTGGCGTTGCGGTGAAGTGCATGCGTTTTGGTGTGGTGTTGGGGCAG
>JAIETO010000238.1 GCA_019745005.1 Burkholderiaceae bacterium | reverse complement strand
GCCCTTGCCCGTCATTTAGAAGTTGCCCCACCCGTCATCAGTAAAACCCGCAACGGCAAATTAGCCGTGGGTGCCAGCTTGTTATTGCGTTTGCATGAGGTAACGGATATCTCAATTAAAGACTTGCGTGCATTGATGGGAGACAATCGAGCAAGCTTTCGTTTAGAAGAGACGCAATTTGTACAACTTACACAGGCGAATGCTTATTCATCTGCCACATCCAGAACCGCGCCTTGAGTGGGTGTTAAGTGAATTTTGATTCTGGCTTATGATACGAATTACCTATACTCCCTGTTTTTTACATTCTTATAGATCTATTTGCGCTTTATCTATCAGCACTTTCCATTAATACTGAACAATGTATAAGCTTTAACCTCAAAAAGACAAGTTGACGCTGGCATTCAACTTCATCAATCCGATTTACTTAGATTCAGGAAGCTCATAGAGTGTAGCGAGCGGTCAAAGATCAAATCAAGAAGCGCGCCTAGTCGACTGGTCAGCGAGCACGGTAACCGGTGTCGCAGGTACAAAATTTGGCCGCGCAGTAACTCAATCAGAGCTTCCTTAAATCCTTTTTGCACGCGACACTCACCACAGAAAAACCTCAAAGGTCGCGCCTGTGGTGGCACAATACGCAGACTTTTATTTTGAGGCTGATTATGGATTTTCATGACAACATCATCGCTGGTGGCGGTATTTCTGGGTTGTATTGCGCGTGGCGTTTGGCCGAAGCGGGGCAACGGGTGTTGGTGATTGAAGCATCGTCTGATCGTTGGGGTGGGCGTATTGAAACGGAAGAAATGGATGGCTTTATCGCTGAGTATGGTCCTATGCGTTTTGAGCCTACGCTGCAACCCCGCTTCCACCAATTGTGCAAAGACCTTGGCGTGCAGTTGATTGATTTCAGCGGCCCTGCAGGTGAAGAAGTCAATGCGCCGAATTATGATTTGCCGCCAGAAGAAATGGGCTTGAATTCTTTACAGCTTTTAAAGCGCGGCATTATGTTGGTGATGGGGCGCGCGCCGGATGACCAAGCTTGGATCGATTCACTCACTGAGCAAGATTACCAACGCATGCGCAAACATGCACAACTCAATGGACAGCCGTTGTGGAGCATAGGCTTTTGGAACGCCTTATCGGCGCAAGGCGTTTTAAGCCATTTAGCGCTGACAAAACTGCGTGACACAGGCACGTTTTATCACATGATTCCGGAAAACTTGAACGCGATCGAATGGATCATTTGGTGGTTACGAGCGTTAAAAACTGTAGGGCAACAGTTGGCGAGTGTGGCAGGTGGTACCGCAAAATTAACCGAAGGCTTGTTGGCAAAGTTACGCGAAAATCCCAATGTAACGATGGCTGGCGGACACAGCCTACAAGGCTTCAAACAAGTCGCCTTAGGGCAGGCGCGTTTAGAACTGGAACTCCTTACCAAAAACGGCAAACTCAGCCTACAAACCGATAGGCTTATTCTTGCCCTGCCCCGTTTGCCATTGGTAAAGTTAAGCCAAAGTCTGCCAGAACATGTGGCCTCACAATTAGAAACCGTGAACGGGTTTCCGATGCTGAAAGTGTTTTTTGTGACAAACAATCCGTGGTGGGATTACGCGCAGCGACCGCAGCAATATGCGAACTGTTTGCCGACACGCGAGATTCATTATTTTCGTCGCCCAGAAAATAATGACCCAGATGGTCACGGCATGGTTTTGCTTTACATGGATCGCCCTTCGACGGAATTTTGGAAGCACTATTTAATGGAACCTGAAAAACACGATCGCGCCGAGATTGATCAAAACGCAAAGATCGTGGAGACCTTTTCTCTATTTGTAGCCCGTGATGTAAAGCGATTGATCGATTCTAAGCGCTCAGGTTTAAAGCTCACGGAGAAGGCAGAATTGATGTTTAAAGAGGAGTCGTTAGACCAAGCCCGCGACCACATCAAGGAATCGATTTTGACGTATGGCATACGTGACTGGGCACGCGCACCTTACGGCGCGGCGAACCATGGCTGGCAACCTGGGGTTCGCTCATGGAAAGTGATGGATGTATTCAAAGCCTTTGATTTTGGCAGCGGCGCAAAAAATATCCACATCGTTGGCGAGGCTTATTCGGATTACCAAGGATTTGTGGAGGGTGCGTTGAACACCTCGGAACTGGCATTGGCCAGCATATCTGCGACAAGCAAAACGCACTAATCACATTCCGAAGCGAAGCGAATTTAAAACACCTCTGCACAACTTATTGCGACTTGTTTCAAGGAGATCGATTGAGATTTTGTGTCAGTCTTTTGTTGGCGCTCAATAAAAGCGGGCAAAAAAACACGCTTTTTGTTCCACTATGCGTTGGGTTTTTTAAGCACCCTGCCTAGTTTCAATGTCTACTGCTTCATCATAATCTTACGCACAACGTCATTAAAAGCCGTGACCATGTCGGGGTCAAATTGTATGCTGGCGTTGGCGTTGATTTCTGAGATGGCGTTGAGCAGACTCTTTTTAAACGTTCGATCTGAACGCTCATTGGTAATCGAGCAAAACGTGTCGATAATGGATAGCATGCGCCCCCCTGCGTGGATCTGTTGCCCCACTAAACCGTTTGGATAACCAGAGCCATCAAATCTTTCATGGTGGTCAAGCACCATGCGCGCTGCGTCGTTCCAATTTCCAAAACGTAAAAGCAACTGGCTTCCTGTGACCACATGTTCTTGAATCTTGCTTTTTTCCTCCCTTGATAAGGAGCCCTCTTTGTTGAAAATGTTATGAGGAATAAAGCTCATGCCAACATCGTGCATCAAGGCAGCGGCACGCAATTGATCAACATTAAGTGGCAGGCCCAAAACTTCATTCAGTTGTTCAGCGAGTTGCACCACTTGATCGCTACGGTTTTTACGGTAGATGCTCAGATTGTCGATATGCATGGAAAGCTTGCGCATCAATTCCATATCATTTGGTAACTCAAGCTGTACTTTTGGTCCTTTCGGCACAGTGCTTTTTTGTGTGATTTTGCCTTCAAACAGCATGATGGCATCACGAAATTGCTGCACCCGGTCGCCGTCGGCACTTTGTTTTTGTAGCGATGCGCAGATATCGGTCAGTCTTTGGCGCCGCACTTCACTGGTGTGACCGTTTGCGATTAAGTCGGTCAATAAATCCTGCACTTCATCAATCGCCAACAAGAGAAATTCTCCCATGCCGCGAAAGTAAATATCTTGATTGGAGCGCACTCGCGCAACGATCTCTTCAACGTGGTGCAAGAGTTGGGAAAACGGCGCTAAGCCGACCATTTGACAATTGCCTTTGAGCGAATGCATGGCGCGGAACAGTTGATGGATAAATGGCTGCCCCCCACCGCTATTAAGCGAACGAACGCAAAGCTCGGTTTCCTCACAGCACTCACGCATGCATCCAACAAAATCGTCAATGATGCCGCGCTCCATGGATAAAAATTCTGGGCACGTAAAAGTGGGGCTAGCTGAAGTCATTGGTGATTTCCTCGCATCATCGTTTCCGAAAAAAAATTATAGCGGTTTAATTTTTGCTGTGGCGATATTTTCTTGCAAGCTTGACAAAGTATGCCACGCTCAGCTACTTTCTGATGTGGCAAAAAATTTAACAAAACTTAACAATAGGACTTACGCAAAATTGCGTTGGCTGAGCATAAAGCCGCAGACAGTACAAACGGTACGACAAGACGAAGCAACAACGCCAACGTCTGTTTTGCGTTAGTCCTAAAAAATATTGAACAACTCGTTAGGGGAAAACCAAGTGAATGATATTTACAAAGCACCAAATGCCGATCTTACTCCGCCTGCAATGGCTTTCGATGGCACAGGTTCTATAGAGAACGGTATTGCAGGTAATTATGACTTTAGTATCGGTGCATTAATCGATACAGCGTGGCAGAAAACCAATGGAAATAAGGGCACGATCTGGCTAGGTATTCTTATTTTCATTGTGATTTTAATTCCGATATCTGTTGTAACAGAGATTGCATTTGGTAGTTCAATCGGCGGGAAATTTTTATCCCAAATCATACAAACATTGATTAGCGCACCGCTCACGGTTGGCTTGTACCTGATGGGAATTAAAATAGCGGCTAGTCAACCCACCAACCCCTCGGAAGTCATCGCCTACTTTAAATCCATTGTTCCACTTGCTATCACGATGGTTCTGATGTACCTCATGATATTCATCGGATTAGTTTTATTAGTTATTCCAGGCATTTATTTGGCGGTTGCCTATGGAATGGCGTTGCAGCTTGTCGCTGAGAAAAACCTAAGCCCATGGCAAGCAATGGAAGCTTCAAGAAAAGCGATTACCCACAAATGGTTTAAAATTTTTGGACTTTATTTGGTATGTGTCGTGCTGATGGTCATTTCAGCGATCCCGTTAGGCATCGGTTTGGTCTGGTCGCTGCCATGGGCGGTAATCGTGTTCGGCTGTTTGTACACCATCATTTTTGGATACGGCAAAAAAGAGTCGGCGATGCAATAAGCAGTTTCATCAGAAACCAAAAAAGCCCTGAAGCGACATAAGCTTCAGGGCTTTTTTCCGAGCCGTCGGATCGCGGCTTTACTTCTTGCGCATGGGCGGCAAATCGGTGCAAACGCCTTTGTACACCTCTGCGGCCATACCAATTGATTCGCCTAAGGTTGGATGTGGATGAATAGTCTTGCCTATATCGACACCATCTGCACCCATCTCAATGGCTAATGCGATCTCGCCGATCATGTCGCCCGCGTGTGTTCCGACGATGCCACCGCCGACTATACGCTTGGATTCTGCATCAAACAGCAATTTCGTAAAACCTTCATCACGCCCATTCGCCACCGCGCGCCCCGATGCGGCCCAAGGGAAATGACCCTTCTCAAGCTTAATCCCTTTCGCCTTTGCCTCGTCTTCAGTTAGGCCTACCCATGCTACTTCAGGGTCGGTATAGGCGACTGATGGAATCACACTAGCATCAAAGTAAGCTTTTTCACCTGCTGCTGCCTCAGCGGCAACGTGGGCCTCGTGCACGGCTTTGTGCGCCAACATGGGTTGACCAACTAAATCACCAATCGCAAAAATATGCGGAACGTTGGTGCGCATTTGCTTATCGACTTCGATGAAGCCACGCTCCGTAACGGTAACGCCAGCCTTGTCCGCAGCGATTTTCTTCCCATTCGGGCTGCGGCCAACGGCGACTAAAACGAGATCATAGACTTGCGGTGCGGGTGCCGTGCCGCCCGCTTCCGCCGCTTCGAAGCTGACCTTAATGCCCTCTTTCAAGGCTTCTACTGCAACGGTTTTGGTCTTCAACATAACATTGTCGAAGCGCTTTTCATTGAATTTTTGCCAGATTTTGACCATGTCGCGGTCTGCTCCTTGCATCAAACCGTCCATCATTTCGACTACATCAATGCGCGCACCGAGTGTTGAATACACGGTGGCCATTTCTAAGCCAATAATGCCCCCACCGATGACTAACATACGCTTGGGAATTTGACGCAATTCAAGCGCACCTGTGCTATCCACGATGCGTGGGTCTTCAGGAACGAATGGTAAATTCACCACAGATGAACCGGCTGCAATAATCGCCTGCTTAAACTGCACCACCTTTTTGCTACCGTCCTCTGCAACTACTTCAAGATGAAACGGCGTGAGGAACTGACCTGTGCCCTGCAACACATTGACTTTGCGCGCTTTGGCCATACCAGATAAACCGGTAGTCATCTTCTTAATCACGCTTTCTTTGTAACCGCGCAATTTATCGATATCGATCGTCGGCTTTGCGAAGGTAACGCCATGCGCACTCATGCTCGCCGTTTCGTCGATGACTGCAGCTACATGCAATAAGGCTTTGGATGGTATGCAGCCAACATTCAAACAAACACCACCCAAGGTCGCGTAACGCTCGACCAAGACCACATTCATGCCTAAATCTGCGGCACGAAACGCAGCAGAGTAACCGCCTGGCCCTGCACCTAACACCATCATGTCGCATTCAAGGTCAACCTTGCCTTCGTACTTGACGGACGCTGCTACCATTGCGGGAGGTGCACTGGCCGGCGCTACGGTTGGCGGCACCGCTGCGCTAGCGGCAACAGCCGCCGCAGGCGCGCTTGGTACGGATGTGGCCGCTGACACAGACGCACTTACACCCGCATTCGCCGCTGCATCCAAAATAACCAGCAAGCTGCCTTCGGCAACCTTATCGCCGACTTTCACCTTCAGTTCTTTGATCACACCCGCATGGCTAGACGGAATTTCCATACTGGCTTTATCGGACTCAACTGTGATGAGAGATTGATCAACTTTAATACTGTCGCCGACTTTCACCATCAGCTCAATTACTTCGACTTCTTTAAAATCACCGATATCAGGAACTTTGACTTCAATTGTGCTCATAGTGGACTCCGCTTACAGCATCGTTTTGCGCAAATCAGCCAAGACATCGGCCAAATATGCAGTGAATTTTGCGGCCATCGCACCATCGATTACCCGATGGTCATACGACAGCGACAGCGGCAACATCAGGCGCGGCACAAATTGTTTGCCGTCCCAAACTGGCTTCATGCTGGATTTCGACAAGCCCAAAATCGCTACTTCTGGTGCGTTGATAATTGGTGTGAAGGCTGTTCCACCGATGCCGCCTAATGACGAAATCGTGAAAGTTGCGCCCTGCATGTCTGCCGGTTTCAATTTGCCATCGCGTGCCTGCGCCGACAATTCGCCCATTTCAAGCGCGATTTGCGATAAGGTTTTTTGGTCCACATTTTTGATCACAGGCACGACCAAACCATTCGGCGTATCGGCTGCAAACCCAATGTTGTAATACTGCTTCAAAATCAAGTTTTCACCCGAAGCATCGAGCGAGGCATTAAAGGCTTTAAATTTCTTCAGCGCAGCGACGCTGGCTTTAATCACAAACGCCAACATGGTCAACTTCACGCCGGACTTTGCCAAGGCTTCATTGGATGATTTACGGAATTCTTCCAAGTCAGAGATATCCGCTTCGTCAAACTGCGTGACATGCGGAATCATCACCCAGTTCCGGTGAAGATTGGGGCCGCTCAGTTTCTTAATGCGCGATAAAGGCAATAACTCAGTCGCGCCAAACTTAGTGAAATCCAAAGACGGCCACGGCAACAAATTCATGCCGCTGCCTGCGCTGGCAACGGGTGCTGCCGAAGTGCTGCTGCCTGCGATAATGCCCTTGACGAAATTCTGCACGTCTTCTTGTGTGATCCGGCCTTTTTGGCCTGAACCGATTACCCGCGTTAAATCGACGCCCAATTCGCGCGCAAATTTACGTACCGAAGGTGAAGCGTGACCTTTGCCTGCTGGCGCAGTTGCCGCGTTGCTAACAGGGGCTACCGGCGCAGGCGCTGGTGCTGCCACTGTTGGCGTTGGCGTCGGTGCAGCAACACTCGCTGTTGGCGCTGATTCAGCCGCTGCGGGCACACTGGCTGGCGCACTTGCTGCCGCGCCGCCTGCTGCATCAATCATCACCAACAAAGAACCCTCGGCAACTTTATCGCCCACTTTGACTTTAATTTCAGTCACCACACCCGCATGACTTGACGGGATTTCCATGCTGGCTTTGTCCGACTCCACGGTGATCAAAGATTGGTCGACCTTAATCGTGTCACCCACCTTCACCATCAACTCAATCACTTCCACTTCTTTGAAATCACCGATATCCGGGACTTTGACTTCCATTGCGCTCATGAACTTTGCTCCGTTTAGTTTGGTCTATTGCATTTGTTCGCGATGTTTTGCGGAGGCGTTTGAAAAAACGCCCCCGGCTAAGCAATTTCGCTTACACCGTGACTGGATTAGGTTTATTCGTATCAATGCCATATTTGGTAATTGCTTGCGCAACCACCGAAGCAGAAATGGCACCTTCGTCAGCCAAGGATTTCAATGCCGCTATCGTGACAAAGTAACGGTTCACTTCAAAGAACTCACGCAATTTCGCACGAGAATCTGAACGCCCAAAACCATCGGTTCCCAAGACTTTGTAACTACGTCCTTTTGGTATGAAGGCACGAACTTGCTCTGCAAATGTACGCATATAGTCGGTTGAAACCACGATAGGACCCGTGGTTGCCCCCAAACATTCTGCTATATACGGAACGCGTGCTGGTTCGGTTGGGTGCAACATACTCCAACGCTCTGCATCTTGTCCGTCGCGCGCTAATAAGGTGAAGGACGGTGCGGACCATACATCGGCGGCGATACCCCAATCGCTAAACAGCAAGTCAGCCGCTGCAATCACTTCACGCAAGATCGTGCCAGAACCTAAAAGTTGTACGCGATGCTTGGTCTTTTCTGGCGACGTTTGCAATGGGTACAAGCCCTTTAGAATGCCCTCTTCCTGACCCGCTTTTAAGCCAGGATGCGAGTAATTTTCGTTCATGATGGTGATGTAATAAAACACATCTTCTTGGTTCGTGACCATGCGGCGCAAACCGTCATGAATAATCACTGCCACTTCATGCGCAAAGGTTGGGTCGTATGGAATGCAGTTTGGTATGGTCGATGCCAACACATGGCTATGGCCATCTTCATGCTGCAAACCCTCGCCATTCAATGTCGTACGCCCAGCCGTACCGCCCATCAAGAAGCCGCGTGAGCGCATGTCTGCCGCTGCCCACGCCAAATCACCTATGCGCTGCAAACCAAACATGGAGTAGTAGGTGTAGAACGGAATCATTACACGGTTGTTCGTGGAGTACGACGTTGCCGCCGCAATCCATGAACTCATGCCGCCCGCTTCATTAATTCCTTCTTGCAAAATCTGCCCGGCTTTGTCTTCGCGGTAATACATCACTTGGTCTTTATCGACCGGCTCGTATAACTGCCCGACTTGGCTAAAGATACCGATCTGGCGGAACAAACCTTCCATTCCAAACGTACGCGATTCGTCCACCATGATGGGCACCACGCGCTGTCCCAAGCTGGCGTCGCGCAACAAGGCGGTAAGCACACGCACGTACGCTGCCGTCGTGGAAATTTCGCGTCCTTCTGCAGTGGGTTCTAGCATGGCTTGGAATGCGGAGAGTGGCGGCACCACCAAAGCCTCGTCCGCTTTTTCGCGCCGTTGTGGCAAATACCCGCCCAGCGCAGCGCGACGCTCTTGCAGGTATTTCATTTCCGGCGTGTCATCAGCCGGTTTGAAGAAAGGAATGCTCGGCAATTGCTCGTCTGAAATTGGCAATTGGAAACGGTCACGCAGCGCTTTGATCGCCTCGTCATCGAGCTTTTTGGTATTGTGCGCAGTATTCCTTGCCTCGCCCGATTTACCAAAACCAAAGCCCTTCACGCTCTTCACCAACAACACCGTCGGCTGACCTTTGTGTTCTTGTGCGACTTTAAATGCGGCGTAAATTTTGTGCGGATCGTGCCCGCCACGCGTCAAACGCCAAATATCGTCATCCGACATTTTGCTAACCATTTCCAAGAGCTTAGGATGCTTGCCAAAGAAATTCGCTCTGACATACGCACCGTCTTTGGCTTTGTAGTTTTGATACTCGCCATCAACGGTTTCCATCATTACTTTTTGTAAGATGCCTTCTTTGTCTTTGGCCAGTAACTCATCCCATCCACTGCCCCAAATTACTTTAACCACATTCCAACCAGCGCCACGGAAATCGGATTCCAGTTCCTGAATGATCTTGCCGTTACCGCGCACAGGTCCATCTAAGCGCTGCAAATTGCAGTTCACCACGATGACCAAATTGTCGAGCTGTTCACGCCCCGCCATGCCGATAGCGCCCATGGATTCTGGTTCGTCCATCTCGCCATCGCCACAAAACGCCCACACTTTGCGTTTTTCTGTATCGGCAATACTACGTGCGTGCAGATACTTTAAGAAACGTGCTTGGTAAATCGCCATTAACGGGCCTAAACCCATTGAGACTGTGGGGAACTGCCAAAACGCCGGCATCAGCTTTGGGTGCGGATACGACGACAAACCCTTGCCATCGACTTCACGGCGAAAATGCAACAACTGATCTTCCGTCAAACGTCCTTCAAGGAAAGCGCGCGCATAAATGCCCGGCGAAGAGTGTCCTTGGATATACAACAAGTCACCGCCATGGTCTGCCGTTGGCGCGTGCCAGAAGTGGTTGAAACCGATGCCCAGCATATTTGCCAAGGAGGCAAAACTAGATAAGTGTCCGCCTAAATCGCCATCAAAACGGTTGGCTTTCACTACCATTGCCATGGCGTTCCAACGCATGTAAGAGCGCAAACGTTCTTCAATTTCGAGGTTGCCGGGGCAATGTTGCCCCTCATCGGCACAGATCGTATTCACGTAGGCAGTGTTGCTGGAAAACGGAATTTTCGCACCGCGCCGACGCGCTAAATCAGTCAGCCGCTCCATCAAATAATGCGCGCGCTCTGGGCCTTCGTTATCAATCACAGACTCCAGTGCATCGAGCCATTCTTGCGTTTCAACTACATCGGGATCATTCGCTGCTTGTGCTAACACTTGGTCTATCTGGGGTGACATTCAGGTCTCCTAATTATTTGAAATCGTCAACAACGCACTTGAACTGTTACAAAAACCATCACACGGCGCCTACTTTTCGCAACAACAAAACACAGAATTACAAACGTTTGCGGGCACGCCATGTTTATTGAAAACACGTGTTCCACAAGAAAATAAAGCTTGTAATTTTTTAGTGCAAGCATTCTAACAGGAGTTTTTTTCAATTTCAAATAGCGATATATGATTTCATATTATGAAATTTTGTTTGCGATGCAATATTTTTTAACCATAAAATCAGAATCGCTTTTACAGTGCTCATTTCAAGCGAGTTGCACCGCAACAAATCAAAATTGCCATGCGCGCTTTGACCAGTCACAAACCGACAGAAAAACCGATTGCATACCGATTTCACCCCCAACTTGCCGCAAATTGAGCTGCCACAATTTGAACGCAAAAATAAATACTCTCACTGGTATATTTTTATTGCGCTTACAAAGAGAGCGCTAAAGTACCTAAAAATACCGATACTCCACAAAAAAATAAAAACACTCATAAAAAATCAGATCGATGGAAAATTTATTTTGAAGAAACAAAAAATATTCTGGCGCGCCAAACCATGTTCGCGGTGAATTGCTCACCTATAATCCTTGCTTTGGTGTGCCCCACACCCGTTTCCCTTTAATTCACCAAAATCAAAGTCCCATGACAGCAAAACTCATTAGTGGTATCGAACTTTCGCAAACCCTGCGCTCAGATGTAATGCAACGTGCCGCCACACTCAGCGCAGCAGGAAATCAACCTGGGCTTGCAGTGATTTTGGTGGGAGAAAATCCCGCTTCCCAAGTCTATGTGCGCAACAAAGTTAAAGCCTGTGAGGATTGCGGCTTTTATTCACTGTTAGATAAATATTCTGCTGAATTAAGTGAAGTTGAATTACTCGCCCATATTGATCGCTTAAATCGCGACCCAAAAATTCACGGCATTTTGGTGCAATTGCCTTTGCCCGCGCACATCGATGCCAACAAAGTCATCGAGGCCATTGCCGCCGACAAAGATGTCGATGGCTTTCATATCAGCAATGCTGGCCTACTGATGACGGGGCAACCCCTTTTTCGCCCCTGCACGCCCTACGGTGTAATGAAAATGTTGGAGTCCATCAACTACCCCGTGCGTGGCGCTAACGCTGTGGTGGTGGGTGCTTCAAACATTGTCGGCAAACCACAAGCCATGCTGCTCTTGCAAGCGGGCGCCACCGTCACCATTTGTAACTCTAAGACACGTGACTTAGCCAGCCATACGCGTAATGCCGATATCTTGGTGGTAGCAACTGGCAAGCGCAACATCGTCACCGGCGACATGGTGAAGCTCGGCGCAGTAGTGCTGGACGTAGGCATGAATCGTGATGACCAAGGCAAACTTTGTGGCGACGTTGAATTTGCCAGTGCGAGTGAAGTGGCTGGCTACATTACACCCGTGCCCGGTGGCGTTGGCCCTATGACGATTACCATGTTACTGGTCAATACAATTGAGGCTGCGGAACGCAAGGCAAGCGCCATAAAAGGCTGAAACACATGGGCGCAATCAACATTCGTTTGCGTCGCATGAAAGAGTAATGTTCCCACTACAACATAACGACAATCAACTAAGCAAGCTTATTCATAATGTTAAACATCGAACAAAATCCCCTACTCGACTTTAGCGGCTTACCGCGCTTTTCCGATATCAAACCGGAACATGTTGCGCCAGCGATTGATTTTTTACTGCATGAAGCCCGTGCTGTGATCGAAGAATTAGAAAATCAAACGCTGCCTGTGAGTTGGAACAATTTCGTCGAACCCTTAGAAGACACGACAGAGAAACTAGCACGTGCTTGGGGTATCGTCGGGCACTTAAACGCGGTGGTCGATACACCCGAATTACGTGCGGCTTACAATGACAATCAAGGAAAACTCACCGAATTTTGGACGGCATTAGGGCAAAACCTCGCTTTGTACCAACAATACAAGCGCCTGCACGCGAGCAGCGAATTCGATCAAATGTCTGCCGCACGCCAAAAAATTATTCACAACGCATTGCGTGATTTTAAATTGGGCGGTGCTGAGCTAGATGCGGAAAAAAAAGCACGTTATGCAGAGATTCAAGACGAGATCTC
>JAIETO010000038.1 GCA_019745005.1 Burkholderiaceae bacterium | reverse complement strand
CTTTTTCCATTTTCTACATATTGATCAAGCTGCGTTTCGCCCAAGGTCACGGCCCAAGGTTCGCCCAAGTGATCGACCTCGTTCGAATTATTCGCGTCTTCACGCAAGATAAGTCGCGCCCAATCCAATGCGCCCCGCAGCACCCATTTTTTTTGTAACTGAAAACGTTGATTCTCGATTGAACGAACTTGCACTTGCTGTTGCCAAAACAAGCTCGCCACGATCGTGATGGCCAAAGTGGTGAGTAACAGAGCTGTCACAACGGCGACGCCGCGCTGATACTTAGGAATCACGCCGCCCCCAACAAAAATAACTTCAACAGCGGTGCGGGTCTGCCGTTCAATTGCAGTGATACTTCTAGGCCCGATTTCGGCGGAATAGGTTTGCTGACAAGTGAAGTCGCCGGATTCGGTGCGACATCTGTGCCTGCGATCCGCCAGCTATTTTCATCCGAATTCCAAGTACGCATTTCAAAGCTTGCCACGTCTTTCTGCAAACTGACGACTGGCATGGCGTCGGTCTCGTTGATGGCGCGTTGCCAATCCAGATCGAGCGTCTCCAAGTCACGTGTGGGAATCGATTCGCGCCGGCTGAGCTCGCCATTGACGAGGCGGTAAGCCACGACTTGCAGACGGGTCGGTTGATTATCTTCAAACACGGTGCGCACCATGACTAAGCGCTGCTGTCCGCCACGCAAACTATCGCGCGTTCCGAGTAAGCTAGGGCTGGCTAAATGAGCGCTGTCATTTTCTAATTGCGCGAAAAAAATTTGCGCGCCGCGCGTTTGTTCTAATTCATTGGTGAGACCGACCCGTGCGCGCACGATGCTATCTAAGCCACGCCAACCCAACACCGCCACAATCGCCAAGACGGTGATCGCCACCAACAATTCGATGAGCGTAAATCCTCGCGCCTTGCTTGTTTGCTTAAAGCGCATTTGGCACGACCTGCGTTAGCTTGACAATGCGGCGCTCTGGCCGATTCGCTTCGAACACATACACTTCAACACGACGAAATGAGGGATTGGGTGTGCCGATCACATGTTCTTCGCAGACCAAATTAAGCTCAGCTTGCGGGCAGGGAAAATTACGTTCGCCAATTTGTGGCCACTCTTTACCTAAGCGAATTTGCGTTAAACGATTTTCGGCAGACCAACTGGCCATCATCGACGCACGCAGATCTGCGCTGTTCTGTGTCAGGCTGCCCACCGCGCGCAGACTCGCGCCCAGAGCCGTGGCGACAATGACCAATGCCACCAAAACTTCGAGCAAAGTGAAACCCATTTGCTTGGTTACGCGATTAAATTTGGCTGCTGTGTTCACGAATTTCTCCTACTCAGCCACAAAGTGGCCAATGCCGTCAGCGCGAATGACAGCGCGCTCTTCGCCGTACACGAGTTCAAGCACGAATGGGCGATCGACCGGCTCGCGACCAAACAAGATTCGTAACGAGTTACCATCAAGTTGCGTATTGTTCGATAAGGATAAACGGGTCGGAAAAAAAGTAAATTCGCGCTCGCGCAGCATGTCGAGGTCACGAATTTCTTCCCAGCGATTATCATTTTTAACTAAGAACCGATAACTGGTGGCATTCGCTTCAAATGCCGTAGGGCGATTACGCACGATTGCCTCTTCGCGTACAACCTGCAAAAGCAAGGAAATACGCTGCGCGTCAGTCAACAATTTTTGCCGATTTGTTTGTAGCGCATTGACGGAAACGACACCTAGCATGATGCCGATGACCACCAACACCACAAGCAACTCAAGCAGTGTAAATCCACGTTCTCGGTTAAGCGCAGGCACGTCGTTCAATACTTATAAATCCCAATTACCAATGTCGGCGTCGTTTTCAACGCCGTTTGGCTGACCGTCTGCGCCATAGGAAAAGACATCGACCTCACCTTTAATACCAGGTGCTAAGTATTGATAGGGATTGCCCCAAGGGTCTTTAGGCACTTTATCGAGATAACCTCCCGTCTTCCATCCATTAGCCGAAGGCCCAGAAGTCGGCTTTACCAAAAGCGCTTGTAAGCCTTGCTCTGTGCTGGGGTAATGTTGGTTGTCGAGTTTGTACAATTTGAGTGCTTGCACAATGCTAGCGATATCTTGCTTCGCCGCGACAATTCGGGCGTCATCCGCACGACCCAACAATTTAGGAACAACCAAGGCGGCCAAGATACCTAAAATAACCACCACCACCATAATTTCGATCAAAGTAAAGCCGCGTTGCTTAAGCTTGCTTGGTTTAAGGTTCTTTTGCACAGACGATAAAGGCAAACCAGCAGTATTGAAAAAAATAGACATAGATGTTTTTACTAAAAATGTGGATCAAATCGCAAAGCGCCAAATAATTAGAACTGAGGCAAATTTGCGTTGGCTAAGCGCGAAGCCGCAGACAGACCAAATGCTACGGCAAGGCAAAGCAAAGCAACAACGCCAACGGCTGTTTTGCGACAATCCTCATCGACAAAAAGCCTCGGCTGTATTCTAGCCTGTCATGCCGCGTCGTGGCGGGCTTTTACGAAACCTTACAAAACAAAAATTCAAATCAGAAAACGGCTTCGACCGAACATTCAATATACGACAATCGATACAAAAAATATCGTAAAACGTTCATGCCTTATAGAAAACTTATACAAAAATCGAAGAGTATCGTAAAAAATAGGCATTTACGCGCTTTATTTTTAAGCACCTTCACCAAATACAGGCATAAGTATTAAACCCAGATTCTCCATTAGGCGCGCTTTCAGCGCTATTTGTGAGCTGACGGCGCATTTTTGGTCATTTTCGCTGCTCTTCGGTGCCAATAGCTGGCTATTGGCGTCTCCGTCGCAACAAAACCGCCTCGAAAATTGCATCCGCCATCGTCACAAATCCTAATGGAAAATCTGGGTTAAAAAAATGGAATTTTTACGTTGAGCTCGTTTTTTCTTTATCTGCGCCGCCCCAAGAACTAGGCAAAAAAAATCCCCCGATTTCTCGGGGGATTTTCAATTGAACAGCGAGAATTAATAATTGGCAACCAAGCTTGCACCACTAACTGTAGCGAAAGCGTTGACCAACAAATAATATGTTCCTGCTCTTGGTGCGGTAATCGTGATCAGTTCAGCGTTAGTTGAACCTTCCGATTTCGCATCGTTCGTTGTGGTCGTTGGTACAGCCCCAAAACGTGCGTAGATATCACCATCGCCCGTACCGCCAGACAATCTAAACGTCAAACTAGCAGCGCCACTTGGCACAACGATGGAATACAGACGCGAACTACCTTTTGTAATGCCAACACCGGTCACAGTAACACCACGAGTGAGTGGCGTTGCCGTTGGTGTTGTTGCACAGCTTACGCCAACAGCAGCGAATGCTGAGGTGACATCTGCTACCACGTAACCACGGTTGGTGGCGGCAGTTTGCACACCACAAGCACCTTGGTTGAATGTACTGTTGGCAGTCCAATACAAACGGTTTGCGTCAGCAAATACTTCAAATGCCTTACGAGTCGACCAACCAGCTTTTGTGGCTAACAGATAAAACGCTTTGTTGTACACGCCGCTGCTGTAATGGACATCGAGACCCGACGTATACCGACTCGCGTTGTCAATAGAACGTCCATCCAATGGTGGATTGTTCATATAACGCAATGCGCCAGACGCTTTAAAAATTTCTGGTCCGACTTGCCAATCGTTAGTGCCTCTGACGAAGTTTTCAACTGCTTCACCTGCCATATCAGAGAACGCTTCGTTCATGCCACCTGACTGACCGGAATACACCAAGCCAGAGTTTTGCTCAGTGAAACCGTGGCTGACTTCATGGCCTGCAACGTCAATCGACACCAACGGATAAAAGGTTGTTGCGCCATCACCAAAACTCATGGTGCTACCGTCCCAGAATGCGTTTTCATAGTTGGTGCTGTAGTGCACGCGCATGATCAACTTTTGGCTAATTGGGCGAATCCCCAGCCATGTTTGGTACATGTTGAACACTTGCTGACCAAAATAATACGCATCGTTGATTGGCGAATACGCACCATTGACTGCCTTGTAGGTATTGCGTGGGCAAGTAAATTGGAACGGAGTCAGACTTGTCGTGCCGTTCTTCAAATCAACCGCGTCCACGTTTGTGCTGGTCATCGTGCAGTTTGCGCTGACCACCAATGGACCATACTTCGCGCCAGTTGAGCCGTATTCGTAAGCGCCCGTTTTCGCGTTACCGCCGGGGCCGGTTGCATTGACGTGCGTGATGCCTTCCCATTGTTGAATCACAGCACCAGTGTTGGCATCCATGAGGAAATGAGGGCGGCTTGGCTGATCTGTACTAGATTTGGTCACGAAGGAAACCAAATACACCAATTGCGCCACGTTGTTGTCGTTCATACGTACAAACAACTTAGATTGATCGTTCTCTGTCGTACCAGCGCGCATTGCTGTCTTGGCGATGCTTAAGGCTTGCGCGGCGCTCATTTTTGCTTTTGCGCTTGGAATATCAGTGGCAAGATTGCTCAGCATCGTACCTTTAAAGCTTTCGGTACCGTTGCTATCAGCGTGATGCACGATGCCTTCACCGAACACGGGCACGCCTTGGTGGAATTGCTGATAACGGGTAACCACGCGGCCATTTGCATAAGTTTGGCTGCGCAGGCTCTGTACCTCGTCTGCGGCCATGCCAAGTTTTTGATGCACAGCAACCGCAGCTTGACCAGTAAGGCCACGTGACGCCGCAGTGATACCGGCTTGCGCAGGCACGACAAAGTTCTCAAGATCCACACGATCGGCTGCCATCGCGCTGCACGCAGCGGAAACCATGGCGGCAATCATTAAAGGACGAGCAATTTGATGCAATTTCAAAGCTTTTTCCATTATTTCTCCAATTTCGTTGTTGAACCGAACGGTGTCGTTCGGACTAAAGGTCTTGATCGCGCGGATTGCACGAACTCTGCCTCTTTAATTAACTCAGCTTGAAGTGGATGTGACTAAGGGCATTTGATCACTCTCCCAGCGAAAACACTGACCAACCGATGCCTAACTTCGTCCCTATAACGATAGAGTGTTAACCATCACTGCCGCCCATGCAGATGCCTATAAGTTAATCAGACCTAGGGGCAAAATAGAATGTGCTCGTTGTTTTTTTTCACGCAAAAAAACAGTGCAATTGTTGGTGTACCGAAGATAATTTTGTCGACTTGGCCGCTTTGCTCAAAAAAACGCATAGTTGATTAAATAAATGCACTAAATCAATATTTTTATAGCGATTTTTATCAACAATGTTTTTATAAAAAATACGAAACTTGGCGAAAGATTCGAGGTTTGTCCCGAATAATTAACGGAAAAAGTCTATTTTTTTCACATAAAAAACAAAAAACGCACTATCAAAGTGCGTTTTTGCATTCACCAAATTTTATTGTCTGATTAAGGACGTCTGCCAAATGCCTTCATCAAACAAGTTTGAGAGGCAGGCTGCGCAAACGCTGGCCTTTCAATGCAAACAAGGCGTTTGCCACGGCTGGCGCGATTGGCGGTGTGCCCGGTTCGCCTATGCCTTCTGGTGGTTCAGTGCTTTTCACGATTTCCACAAAAATCTCCGGCATCTCATGCATGCGCAAAACCTGATAATCATGGAAATTACTCTGCTCAACTGCGCCATTTTTAAACGTAATTTCGCCATACAAGGCGGCGCTTAAACCAAAAATGATGGCGGACTCCATCTGCTGCGCAATCGTGTCGGGGTTCACTGCGATACCGCAATCCACTGCGCACCACACTTTATGCACTTTGATTGCTGTATCTTCGACGGAGACTTCCGCAATCTCACAAACAATGCTACCGAACGATTGATGGAGAGCGATTCCTCGTGCACGCCCTGCTGGCGTTGGTTCGGCCGCCGCCTTCACTGCCAACTCCATTACAGCCAGATGACGTGGGTGATTTTTTAGTAGCTCACGACGAAAAGCTATCGGTGATTTACCCGCTGCATGGGCAAGTTCGTCGATAAAACTTTCTTTAAAAAATGCATTATGCGAATGCCCCACGGAACGCCAATAACCAATCGGCACAGGCGTCGGCACGATGACATGAGCAATTTTTTGATGGGGGAATTCATACGGCATATCAAATTCGCCTTCCGCCGTGGTTTTGTCTGGCCCTGCGGCTGGCAAGCCAAAACTACGCTTCATCACTTGTTGCGTCACTGAGCCCGATGCCGATTTATTTTCGTACGCCAGCACTTGCCCCTGCTTGCTCACGGCGGCGCTAAAGCGCGCTAAGGCTGCGGGGCGATACATGTCAAAGCGGGTATCTTGTTCGCGGCTCCAAATCACTTGCACAGGTGCGCCTTGAGTTTGGCGTGCAATGGCGACCGCTTGCACCACCATATCCACCTCCAGCCGCCGTCCAAAGCCGCCGCCTAAATAAAACATATGGATGTGCACATTGTCGGCGCTAATCTTTGCGGTTTTCGCTGCCGCACCCACGGCAATGCTCGGGACTTGGGTGGAAACCCAAACATCAACACGACCATCCTTCACTTGTGCTGTGCAATTAATTGGCTCCATCGTGGCATGCGCCAGAAATGGTGCGCGATATTCCGCTTTAATGAGGGTTGCCGTTGCGTCTGCCAAGCCTTGTTTGACGTCGCCTTGGCTGTAATAGGTAAATCCTGATTCGGTATCGAGTTGCTGCGCCAATTCCTTAAACACGCTAGCGCTATCGAGTTGGCCATGGGTATTTGCATCCCACTCCACCACCAGTTCCTCGCAGGCTTGTTTGGCGCGCCAAAAATCTTTTGCCACAACTGCCACACCTGCGTGACCCACACCAACCTCGGCAGAAAAGTCGATGACATGCAGGACACCGGGCTTTTGTTTTATTTGTTCCGCATGAACTTGGCGTACTGTGCCGCCAAGCACGGGCGCCATTTTGATTGCCGCGAACACCAAACCTGGAGGGCGCGCGTCAATACCAAATAAAGCTGCGCCGTTCACCTTACCTGCGATATCGGTGCGGGCTTGCGCCTTACCGATCAAGCTAAAGTCTTTCGGGTCTTTTAGGCGCACATTGTTTGGCGCAGCGCCCATGGCTTTGGGCGCCAGCTCGCCATAATGAGCCGATTTGCCAGAAGCATGACTAACCACACCCTTACTCACGCTGCATTGCGCCGCATCGACGCCCCACTCTTTCGCTGCGGCCTGCACTAGCATCGCGCGCGCCGTCGCACCTGCTTGCCGCATTGGCATCCATGAATCTTTCACGCTGGATGAGCCACCCGTCATTTGTATGCCCAATTCACGCGCCAATTTTGCCGTCATCCACTGCGCAGTTTTTTTTATGCTGCCTTGATTGTCTGGGTGAAAAGGCAGACCGTCTGCGATGGCGGCGATATTGCCGTAGATCTTATCTATCGGTGCCACCATGGTCTTGATTTGGCTTAGCGACACGTCCAATTCTTCGGCCACCAACATTTGCAAGGCGGTATGGATACCTTGACCCATTTCGCTTTTATGCATCACCACAAATACGGTGCCGTCGGCGGCGATTTTGATCCAGCCATTCAGTGCCACTTCGCCCGCTTCGGTCAGCAGAGGCAAGGCTCCTTGCAGACGCTGACGCGGTGGCAACAAACCCCAGCCAACAATCAAAGCACCCGAGACACCTAAACCACCCAAAATAAAGCGGCGGCGCGTTTTTTTCTTAGGCTCTTGCATAGCAAATTCTCCAAAATGGCGAATGATATTAATGACGTTATCAGTGGCTTTAACGTGGACCGGTATGCGGCGCTTCAATACTGTTTCGCTTGCTGACTTTTCGCATCGTTATCCTTGTCGACGCGGATACCCTTGCGCCGTGATTCTGACCCAAACGACTTCTTTTTCCTCGGCCGTCATGGCAACCCAGTGGGCAACTTCAAGCACTGTGCGTCCGCAACCACGGCATATTTCATCAAACGTGGTCGAGCAAACAGCAACGCAAGGCGTGTCGGGGCGCTCTTTTACTTCATCCATAAGACTCTTCTATTTTTTGATTTCTTCGGTAAGTGCTGTGATCACGATTTATCGTATTCGCTAGGCAAGAAACACCAGCAAATTTTCTGTTCGCTAGTATCGCTTAAATTTGCATATGGAGTAAAAGGCAATTGATTACGCAAAACCGCACATCATTTTTGCGCAAGCAATTTCGCAAAAATGAACATACTCCCTATTTTTTATCAATTGATGCACAATTTGCGCTTTATAAATAAGCGCTTTTATAAATTACTGTAAGTAGTATAAAAAATGACAATGTAAATGCGGCACGAAGTGACTTAAATTTCGTACCCATCCTTCAAAAGAGCGCAATGTCATGCTACAGGCGAGGAACAAGAAAGGTTGACACATATTGCCCTTGAACTGACAATCCATATTCACGTCGGCAACACGCACTTCGATTGCTGCTCCACTTGCAAACTCGCCCATGACCCAAGATTTTTTTCAGTCGCTGGTACTGCTCATCCTCGTTACTGACCCGTTCGGCAATGTCCCAATTTTTGTCAGCGCGTTGTCCCACGTCGCACCCGAAAGGCGCTGGCGCGTCGTCGTGCGCGAATGCGCCATTGCGTTTATTTTGCTGATGCTATTTATGTTTTTCGGCAAACACTTCCTCATGGCCTTGCAGTTGTCTGAAGTGTCATTACGTATCGGTGGCGGCGTGATTTTATTTTTGATTGCCTTGCGTATGGTATTCCCGCAAGAAGGCGGCATTTTTGGTGATGTGGAGGATGGCGCGGAACCCTTCATTGTCCCGCTTGCCATTCCTGCCTTGGCAGGACCCTCTTCACTCGCGACGGTACTACTGTTTTCGTCAGACAGCCGCCTCGATGTGGCAGTGCATCTTGCCGCGTTGGTCGCCGTTGCGATTGTTTGGTTAGCCGTGTTGCTCAGTGCAGAACGCATGCAACGCGTATTGGGGGTGCGCGCCATGACAGCATTTGAGCGCTTAATGGGATTAATCTTGACTGCAATGTCGGTGGAGATGTTGTTGGCTGGTATTCGCGATTATTTGAAGACCTTAAGCTAGAACAGCGCGATCGCAAGGAAATTCAAGTTGGTCTGAAACCAAAACACAGCCAAATCCTTTGAACACCGTTGTTGTTATACCTCATTGATACAGCAACTTTTGCTAGGAACACTCATGAAAAAATCTTGCTTGTTGGCGACTCCATTGTTTTTCTTCCTCGTCGCCGGCAGTGGTTTTGCCCAATCGATTGACGTTTTGAGCACGAGCGCAACGAATGCCTACGATAAAAAACTATATGCCAAAGCTGCCTCATTATTTTTAAAAGCCGCTGAACGTGAACCGGAAAATATAGATTTTGCGTACAACGCTGCCGCAAGTTATTCAATGGCGGGTGACAAGGAAAACGCATTCAAAATGCTAGCGTTGGCGAAAAAACAGGGTTTATTAGATACAAATTCACTGGCGAACGACATTAAATTCAAGGCACTGCGCAGTGACCAACGTTGGCAAGCTTTGATGCTAGATTTCCAGAGTGCAGCAAAACAAAATGCCTTGCTCTGGGATTCACCATCACTCACTACACCGTATCGCGACAATATCAGCGAAGATGAAAAAGTCGCTGGCCTTTCAAAACTCTGGTCAGAAGTGAAATTCAATTTCTGGAATAGCGCGCGGCTCGTAGAGCTTGATTGGGACGGCCTCTATCTAAAATACCTTACCAAAGTCAGAGCGACTCAATCGACCGCCGAATATTATCGCGTTCTACAAGAAATTTGTGCCCAATTGAAGGACGGCCATACCAATGTGAGCCTCCCAGCAGAAGTGCGAAGTCAATACAACGTTAACCCGCTATTTCGCACGCACCTGATAGAGGGTCGCGTTCTGGTGCGAGCAGTATTTGACCCAAGCTTAGAAGCACAGGGAGTACTGCCCGGTGTTGAAGTCACCCACGTCAATGACGAGCCGGTCAAGGCTTATGCAGAACGTGAAATTGCCCCTTTTCAAAGTGCCTCAACAGCGCAGGATCTGCAGGTAAGGGCTTACAACTATGCGTTCTTGCGGGGGCCACTGTCAGAGAGTCCTCGTGTCACTTTCAATACGGCACATGGGGAAAGTTTCAGTCTGGCGATTCAACGGCCAGATCAGGCAGCAATGGCAAGCGCAAGATTTTTCAATCGCCCGAATTTCGATTTTAAAATGCTTCCGAATGACGTGGCTTATGTGGCGCTAAATAGTTTTGAGGATGACTCCGCTTCCGAAAAATTTCTTGAACACTTTGACGAAATCGCTAAAGCTTCAGGACTGATTTTAGATATTCGACAGAACGGCGGCGGTAACGGCAATGTCGGCTTTCGCATCCTTTCGACACTAACCGACAAATCTTTTAAAGATTCAAAATGGCTCACCCGCACCTATAAGCCCACGTTCCGCGCTTGGGGACGTACGGTGCCTGCGCACGAGGCGCCAGCCGGCATCAACGCACCTGACGGCAAACGTCTATACGCCAAGCCCGTGATACTTCTCACCAGTGCCGCGACCTATTCAGCGGCAGAAGATATGGCAGTTGCTTTCGACTCCATGAAACGAGGAAAGATTTACGGAGAACCGACAGGTGGTAGCACTGGTCAACCTTTGAGTTTCAAATTACCAGGCGGCGGCAGTGCCCGTGTTTGTACCAAGCTTGATAGTTATGCCGACGGAAAACAGTTTGTTGGCGTCGGTGTTCAACCGCACAAGTTGGTACGGCCAACTGTTGCAGATATTCGCGCAGGCAAGGACACGGTACTCCTAGCGGCACTGGAGGAATTGGCGAAGAATTCGTTAGCTGCTAATAGACATAGTGCTCGTCGCTAAGTAAATCGCTCATGAACTGCTTGAGTCATGTGCTTGCTCGATTGAAAAAACAACTCAAAATGTAAAAACTATGACGGATAGGATTTGAAAAAATATATGCAAGTGCTTTGAATACCAATCCGAAAACGATTTTTTGTTACGCCAGTTTCAAAAAAAGGTTTCTGTGAGATTTCGTTTAAATCAATGTTGGAACCCATTGGATATGCTAAGTACGAAAAATTAGTTTGGTTCTAATTTGAAGTCTTCGCTACGCCGCGTACATCGCTTATAAAGTCTGTTTGAGCATCGACGTTCATTTTACTTATAGCGCTTTGACGAATATTCACATTGTTTTAATTCGTCAAAAAAACAATTTGCTATTAAACGTAAGGTAGCCCAATAAAAACAAAACCAATGCGATAAAAAACTGTTTAAAAAACTGGCGATTCATACTGTCTCCTAAATTATTTTTTGTTCGCGAAGCAGGGTAATTTCTCCGTCTGTGTATCCCAGTTCACGCAAGACTTCGTTGGTATGCTGGCCTAAAGACGGACCTAGCCAACGCGTCTCACCGGGTGTCGCCGACAGCTTGGGGCTAATTGCTGGAAGTTTCACGGGCGTGCCGTCTGGAAATTGGTGTTGCTCAAACATGCCACGTGCCAAAAACTGCGGATCGCGCATCATATCTTTCACGGAGTAGATTTTTCCAACCGGCACATCCGCATCGCGCAAGATTTGCAACGCAGTGTCAATATCATGTTGTGCGCACCAAGTCTGTATGGCAGCATCAATTTCAGCGGTGCGGGGCACGCGCCCATCATTTCTTTCGAGGCTGGCGTCATTCGCTAGATCAACACGTTGGATTGCCAACATCAGGCGGTGAAAAATGGCGTCGCCATTGCCTGCGACAACAATGTTTTCTCCATCGGCACAGGTATAGGTATTCGAAGGCACGATACCGGGCAGCGCGCCACCGGTGCGTTCTCGAATCACGCCAGCATGGTCATATTCTGGCACCAGGGATTCCATTAAGTTGAAAACCGACTCATACAAGGCAACGTCGACCATTTGTCCCTCACCTGCCTGACACTGCGCACCAGATTGACCATTCCAACGGCCACCTGTCGCGTCGCGATGACGCAGCGCCATCATTGCGCCTATCACGCCGTGCAAGGCCGCAACGGAATCACCAATGGAAACACCAACCCGAACGGGTGGGCGATCTGCATGACCAGAAACATAGCGCAAGCCACCCATGGCTTCACCGATTGCGCCGAAGCCAGGCAAATCTTTCATGGGACCGGTTTGGCCGTAGCCTGAGAGACGTACCATGATGGTGGCGGGATTAGCTTTACGAAGCGCCTCATAACCTAAATCCCACGCCTCCAAAACACCTGGGCGAAAGTTTTCGATAATGATGTCCGCGTCGAGCGCCAACTTGCGCGCAATGGCTTGCGCTTCAGGCTTTTTTAAATTCAGCGTAAGGCTTTTCTTGTTCCGCGCTTGCACTTGCCACCACAGTGACGTGCCGTCTTTGAGGACGCGCCATTGTCTCAGCGGGTCGCCGCCTTCCGGCGTTTCAATCTTGATGACGTCAGCGCCAAATTCGGCCAACATGCGCGCGCAAAACGGACCCGCTATCAATGTACCCAGTTCTAATACTTTGACGCCTTTTAACGCGCCGCTATTGCCTGACGTTGCGTTCCCCATTGGTGTTTTGGACATGGTTGGGTGCTTTCAATGGGCTTAGAGCGTGCGCCGATCTAGCATGGCGCGTGCGATGGTTCCGGCATCGACGTATTCGAGCTCACCGCCGACAGGAACACCACGTGCAAGCCTTGTCACGCCAAG
>JAIETO010000152.1 GCA_019745005.1 Burkholderiaceae bacterium | reverse complement strand
TGCTGCTCGTCTTGCTAGTCATGTTAGATCCCGCGCCAGATCGTGTATTTGGCTATAGTTCGTCAAATCAACTTGTAGCGGCGTTACCGACACATAGTTTTCGGACGTCGCATGAAAATCGCTGCCCTCGCCAGCATCTTTCGCGGCACCCGGCGGGCCTATCCAATAAATCTGCCTTCCATGCGGGTCAGTTGCCTGAATCACGGGCTCAGAAACATGTCGTTTCCCTAAGCGGGTTGCACGCGTACCTTTGATTTCTGCATAGGGCACATTCGGGATATTCACATTAAGCAAAAACGGTCGCGAAAAACGGGCAAAGTCCCTTTGTGCAAACTCGCGTGCGATACGTGCCGCGCTATCCAAATGGGACCATGCTTTATCCACCTGAGAAAACGCAATGGCGGGAATCCCAAATAAAAATGCCTCGGTTGCTGCGGCGACCGTGCCCGAGTACAGCGTATCATCGCCCATATTCTGACCTTGGTTAATACCAGACACAACCAAGTCTGGTAACACAGGCATCAGGGACGTCAGGGCAATATGCACGCAATCAGAAGGCGTGCCGTTCACAAAATAAAAACCATTGTCGGCGCGTTGCACTGAGAGCGGGCGATCTAAAGTCAATGCGTTGGAAGCACCTGAACGATTGCTATCCGGCGCGACGACCGTAATCTCCGCGATCTCCCGCAAAGCATTCGCAAGCGCCACAATGCCGGGCGCGAGGTAACCATCATCATTACTAATAAGTATTCTCATCCCCGCATTTTATTCTATTTCGGCTTTGATCTTGCTCCTCGTTTGGTCTATCTCCCCCGACGGCGATTGAAAATCAGGCATAATTATTTTCCTATCAAACATGCTGCAACTAAGGGGAAGATATGAAAGCAATATTGTGTAAAGCATGGGGCTTGCCCGACACCTTGGTCGTGGAAGAAGTCGCTGATTTGACCCCACCTGCCAAGCATGTTGTGATTGACGTTCACGCGGCGGGCGTGAATTTCCCTGATGTGTTGATTATCCAAAATAAATACCAATTTAAGCCGGAGTTACCGTTTACCCCTGGCAGTGAATTAGCGGGCGTAATACGGGCCGTGGGTGAGGGCGTGACCCATTTGAAAGTGGGCGACAAGGTCATCGCTTTTTTACCGCAAGGCGCATTCGCACAACAAGCATTAGCACCAGTGCACTCAGTGTTACCCATGCCACCGGGTATGTCTTTTGATATCGCCGCGGCGATCACATTAACCTACGGTACCTCGCACCATGCTGTCGTCGACCGCGCGCAACTTAAAGCGGGAGAAACCATGCTCGTGCTGGGTGCAGCCGGTGGGGTTGGTTTGGCCGCGATTGAAATTGGTAAAGCAGTCGGCGCGCGCGTCATTGCTGCCGCCTCTAGCGATGAAAAATTGAAAGTTTGCGCCCAGCACGGTGCCGATGTTCTGATCAATTACACGACGGAGGATTTGCGCGAGGCGATCAAAGTTGCGACTGAAGGCAAAGGCGCAGACGTGATCTATGACCCCGTAGGAGGTTCGTACACGGAACCGGCATTCCGCTCAATCGCGTGGCGCGGACGGTATTTGGTCGTGGGATTTGCCAATGGTGAAATACCAAAACTTCCGCTTAACCTGATGTTACTAAAAGGGGCGTCATTGGTGGGCGTATTTTGGGGCGAATTCACCAAGCGGGAACCACAAGCAAATCTAGTCGCAATGCGCGAACTTTTGACTTGGCTGGCTGAAGGCAAGATCAAACCGCATATCTCTGCACGCTACCCATTGGCTGAAACAGCACATGCGCTCAACGATATGGCAGCACGAAAAGTTACAGGCAAAGTCATTATTGTGCCGTGAGGCGCAATTCGGTGAGACTGACACGCCGGCTAAAGCGGTACGGCGTCGCCCAACCAAAAGCGGTCTATATCTTTCAATCCCCATTTACTTGCGTCTTCTCGTGAAACGATTTTGTCTTGCAAACCTGGACCAGCGAGATCGAGTAAAACGGGCGTGATATACGCCGATGATTTTGTTGAGAAAAACACGCGCACTTTTGGCAGCATTAAACTCTTACCTGCCTGCTGCTCCACAACGACACCGAGGCGCCCCGACTGCAAGCGCACCAAGGTACCAACCGGGTAAATTCCAATGCTTTTAACAAAGGCTTGGAACACCGCAGGATCAAAATGGCCTTTGCTCCACTCAGACATTTTTTTGAGGGATTCTGCGGGACACCAACCCTGTTTATACGGGCGATTTGAGGTAATCGCATCGTACACGTCGCACACGGCGCCCATTTTGGCGTACAGACTAATTTGATCACCCGCTAAACCTTTGGGATAACCCGTGCCGTCCATCTTCTCATGGTGATGCAGGCAGACATCAAGGGCAATTTCCCCTATGCCGGTGGCCTCTAAAAGCATCTTGTAACCTTCCGCTGGATGCTCTTTGACGGCGACAAATTCTTCGTCTGTCAGCTTGCCGGGCTTATTCAAAATTTCGCCAGATACGGCCATTTTGCCGATGTCATGGAGCAGACCGGCCAATCCCGCTTCGCGTGTTTGTTTGTCATCTAAACCTAGCATGCGCGACAAGGCAATCATCAGCGCGCACACCGTAACTGAATGCATATACGTGTAATCGTCCGCAGTCTTTAGCCGCACCAAACCTATCAACGCACCTGGGTTTCGCATCACCGAGGAAGCGATTTCTTCGACCAAAGGCATCGCGTTTTCAGCGTCAATCGCGTTGCCCATACGGGCTTCGCTAAACATGGAGAACACGGCTTTTTTCGATTTACCAACGATTTGTGCAGCACGCCCAAGTTCTGCATCCATAGAAACTGCTTGAATACTATCGAAAGAAACCGGTTCTACTTTGACTTCAACTTCAACAGGGCGCTCAATTTCATCAGCGTCCTCTTCGACCTGTTCGACCTCTTCAACAGTAACTTCGAGCACATCAAGCCCCTTGCTGGTGTCGATCCACGCATGCCGAATTTTCGCGTCTTTTATTTTTTTGATTTGATCTGGACTATCAATAAGAAAGGATTTCTGCCAAAAAGGCGAAGACATCCACGAACTACACAATTCGTGGATATACATTCCGTTTCGCAATTGAACAACTTCAATTTTCTTCAACATAATCCATTAAGATTTGCATGCCAACGTTTATCAAACAAGGACAGAAACGCGTGCACTTTTCAGCTTCTTCACGACTTCTTGCGTTTCATTTTACAGTAATGTCGGCGAAATTAAATGGAATAAACATTCCGTATGGCAATATTTAACAAGTGCGTAAAAGGCGCATGGGCTTGAAAAATTCCTGCATCGCTTTGTTGGTCACAAAGCTCAAATTGTATGGATGTTCAGCGACGATTAAACCAAACAATCGGCTTTCTTGCATTGCGTGCACTTGCTCTGCAATCTTCCCCCAAAGCACCAGCCTAACCTCGTCGTTTCGATTCATATTTTTTTCGGCTAATGCCGATAAGATGACCCTTAAAAAGGGTAACCAAGCTTTCGCGTCTTGCACGGGCGGCACGTCAGCACGAAACACCAAACTTGCGTTGAGCAACAAAAACCCTTGACGGAATAAATTTTCTTGTAATTGTGTGAGGCGTTGAATTAGTGGCGGTTGCTGTTGCATGCCCAAATCTCTAGCCTTCGCTACGGCCTCTTTTGTCGTCAGGGCGTCGTCTAACAAACCCTCTGCAACCAATAACATCTTCATGAAGTTGCGCAATGAGGTGGCGCGGTTCAATTTTTTCGCTAAACCATCCTCTGACCACAAGGCATCGACTGCGCCATCCATGAAGCAAATGCCCGACGCACTCTCCTCCCGTGGATAAGGGCCTTCGCCGATCAAAACATAGCGCACATCGTCAATCGCTTGAGCAAAGGCAGCAAAAATTCTATCTTGAGTGGGTAAAAAATGCGCGCGCTCCAAGTTTGCGAGATAACTCGGGCTTGCCGCATAAACTGCGTCTAATCCGTTTTTCAAATGAGGCTGCCAGCTTGGATGCGCCAATTGCAGTT
Organism: Burkholderiaceae bacterium; assembly: GCA_019745005.1. Lineage (GTDB taxonomy): Bacteria > Pseudomonadota > Gammaproteobacteria > Burkholderiales > Burkholderiaceae_D > Undibacterium. The sequence goes on along the minus strand of JAIETO010000152.1, from coordinate 8,634 downwards.
GTCGCGACCAAAAAGGGGAAATATCAGTTTCCATTTTTTGAAAAACTTTTCCGCGTTTAAGCGAGAACGGAGGCTGCTAGCGTCGTTCTTGTGGTCGCCCTTGTGGCGGTACAGGGATGCCTGTCGGAGAAATGATCGGCTGGCCGCCACTGGGTGGCGGTGTCGGTGCGGGAGGTACGTAGGTATTTGGACGACTTTCTGGCGGTGGCGGCACATACGTATTCGCACGATTGTCAGGCACTGGTGTAGGGAATGCTTGCACACCTGAATTGATAGGTGTCGCTTGCGGCAATTCGATACGCTTCATCGCGCCCGACTCCGAAATCACCACATACGCTTCATGCACTTCTTGCAGGCGCACACCGGGCGCGAGCTCACGCCCTATTTGTATTGCTTGTGGCGCTTTTCCATCGGCAATCACAATCGCCGAGCTAATACCGTTCTCTTTCGCGACCACGACGCCTTTTAATTGATAGTTACTCGGCGCCGCCTCCGCCACAGGGTTGCGCCCGAAGATGCCACCCCATTGACCCACACTCGGCTCGAAACTCGCAACGGCAGCAGGGGCAATCACCTCACGTGACTTTGGATTAAAAATACGTAAAGCCCAATACGTGAGGGACATGCAAAGCAATAAAAAAAGCAGAAAACTTGCTAGTAAGGGCATGCGCTTCATTTCATTTCCTGTTTGAACTGGTACACAACGTTAGCGCACCAATTGATTGATTTCAATAATAGGCAACAGCACGGCCAACACAATCAGCAGCACGACCACGCCCATCGCTAAGATGAGCACTGGCTCTAACAAGCCCGCCATGGTGAGAGCGCGGCGCTCCAAGTCTTGTTCTTGTTGGTTTGAGGCGCGCTCCAACATGGCAGGCAACTCACCTGTCACTTCACCCGCGCGTATCATGTGAATCAACATCGGCGGAAAGTGTTTATGCGCCGATAATGCGCGGGCTAAGCCCACACCTTCTCGCACACTCGCGGTTGCTTCTTCAACTTGCGCTTGCATGGCAACATTCGAAAGGGTTTCTTTGCTGGTCTGTAAGGCTTGCAAGATCGGCACACCCGAACCCGTGGTAATCGCTAAAGTGCTGGCAAAACGAGCGGTATTTAAACTGCGCTCAAAACGCCCATACACTGGCGCGTTTAATAGCCAAGCATGCCAACGCATTTTTACGGCGGGATTGCGCAGAGAGAGTCGCCACGATGAGTAAAAAGCAATCAACAGGAACAAAACAAAAATGCCGTAGGTTTTCACAAAATCGGACACTGCGAGCATCATCACCGTCAAAAATGGAAGTTTCTGTTTGGTATTGACAAAGACCGTCACAATTTGTGGCACCACGTAGGTCAACAAGAAAATCACAATTGAGAACGCCACCACCGTCACGATGGCTGGGTAAGTGAATGCCAAGCGTATTTTTTGCACCAAGGAATTACGTCGCTCGATGTAATCCGCCAAGCGCGACAAGACGCGTGCTAACTGGCCGATTTGCTCGCCGGAGGCGACCAAGGCGCAATAAATTGTCGGGAAATCATTTGGATGCTGGCGTAAGCCATCAGACAAAGCGGCACCCGCCAAAATCTCGGACCGTATTGAAGCGATCAGATCGCGCATGTAAACCCGCTCCGCTTGTTCAAGTAAGGCGGAGAAGGACTGTTCCAGCGGCAAGCCCGCCTCCAGAAGACTGGCTAATTGGCGTGTGAACAAGGCAATTTCAACGCTTGAGAGGCGTTCGCCAAACATGCTGCGCTTTTTGTTTCCTTCGGCGTCAAGCTGATTGACGATGGCCTCAACCAAAATCGGCACCAGCCCCTGCGCGCGCAGATCAACCCGCGCGGCGCGTGCGCTGTCCGCCGTCAAAACACCTTTTTTTGTCACGCCCGTTGAATCAACGGCTTCATATCGAAATGCAGGCACGGACTAAATCTTTCTTGAGTTAGGACTTATGCAAAACAGAGCTTGGCGCGGTTGCTTCGCTTTGCCAGCGGTCTTTTGTGTAAGTCCTATTAAGTGATCAATACCTTCAGGATGCATTCACTGAAGCCTATTGATTTTAAAAAACACGGAGTATGCCTATTTTTAGCCATATTTGCGCTCAATTTACAAGCGCATCAATTTAATACTGGTCAATGTATGCAATTATTCCTTGGTCACGCGAAGAAGTTCTTCTTGAGTCGTGACGCCAGCTTGTAGCCACCGCTCGCCATCCTCGCGCATGGTTTTCATACCGTCTTTTTGCGCCGCCACGCGCACTTCTGCCTCTGCCGCTTCATGATGAATTTGTGCACGTATCGCTTCCGTTGTGAGCAACAATTCGTACACGCCAACGCGGCCTTGGTAGCCGGTGTGCGCACACTGATCGCAACCTACAGCGTGCCAGCGCTCATGTTCAAATACCTTGCAATGGTTGCACAGCTTGCGCACCAGCCGCTGTGCGACGACACCCAACAATGACGAGGACAGTAAAAAAGGTTCTATCCCCATATCCAGCAAACGTGTAACCGCCGCTGCAGAATCATTCGTATGCAAAGTCGCCAGCACCAAATGCCCCGTCAATGAGGCTTGCACAGCGATTTGCGCCGTCTCTAAATCGCGAATCTCACCGATCATAATGACGTCAGGGTCTTGCCGCAAAATAGCGCGCAGCGCTTTTGCAAAACTCATGTCGATCTTGGTGTTGACTTGCGTCTGCCCCACTCCCGCCAACTCGTATTCAATCGGATCTTCTACTGTCAGAATATTGGTGGTGCCTGCGTTTAAGCGCGACAGTGCCGCGTACAAAGTGGTGGTTTTACCAGAGCCCGTTGGACCCGTGACCAAGACGATGCCGTGTGGTTGTGCGATGAGTTTGTCGAACTGCTCAAGCACACGACCATCCATGCCCAAATTGGTTAAATCGAGCTTGCCAGCTTCTTTATCTAACAAACGCAAAACTGCACGTTCGCCGTGCCCTGTTGGTAAGGTTGATACCCGCACATCGACAGGTTTGCCACCAATGCGCAAGGTGATACGGCCATCTTGCGGTAAGCGTTTTTCTGCAATGTCCAATTGCGCCATGATTTTGATACGCGAGACCAATGAGGCATGGATGGCTTTCTTCGGGCGCACGACATCGCGCAGAGCACCATCAACCCGAAAACGCACCACCGAAATTTGCTCGAACGGTTCAATATGAATATCCGATGCCCCTTCGCGCAGCGCTTGGGTCAACAAGGCGTTAATCATGCGGATAACAGGTGCGTCGTCAGCCGATTCCAACAAATCTTCAATCGCTGGCAAGTCTTGCAGTAGCTTCGCCAAATCTAAATCTGACTCGACCTCACCGACGACATCTGCCGCGTCGCCGCCCGAACCAGCGTAGGCTTTGGCAATTTCAACCAGCAATGCCTCTTGCGGTAAGACGCGTAACTTTATCTGACCAAACCGACGCCCTACTTCAGCAATGGCGCTAGGGCTGGTTTGCTTTGAAACCAAAACCTCAACGTGCGCCTCATTTGCCGTAGATTCGCGACAGGCTAAGACTGAAAAATCTCGTGCGAAAGCGAATGGCAGTAAGCGATTCTCTAGCATGCTCATTACTTGCTTTCTTTACGATCGCTCGCATTTTTTTCAGCCGATGGTGCGGTCGGCGTCTGCTTTCCTTCACCATTCGGCAAACTCAAGAGCCGACCTTTTTCTGCTTTTGGCAGACCGCCATCATCAATATTGCCTGAGGCTTTCACGTATTCGGTGCGTAAATGGTCGTAACGATCAAGCGAAACGGCGTCACTTTGCTCGCCATTGCGGACTATTGTTGGCCGCAAAAACACCATCAAATTGCGCTTGGTGCGGCTGTTACGTTTGTACTTGAATAAATTGCCCAAGATGGGAATATCGCCCAACAACGGTACCTTTTCTTCGAGTCCGCTCTTGTCATCGGAAATCAGCCCGCCCAACGCAATAATGGCGCCATCGTCCACCAACACATTGGTCGAAATTGAACGCTGCGTGGTACTCAAGCCTTGGTTGCTATTGCGGCTCGATTCGATAACCCCAGAAACTTCTTGATAAATCGCGAGCTTCACCGTACCACCCTCAGAAATTTGCGGCTTCACCGTTAGCTTCAAACCGACATCTTTCCGCTCAATCGTTTGGAACGGGTTTGCACCGGCGGTACCCGAAGTTGCTTGGGCAAATGAGCCTGTCAAGAACGGCACATTTTCGCCCACGACTATGCGTGCTTCTTCATTATCCAAAGTCAGCACATTCGGAATAGAGAGCACGTTGCCCTTGTCATTGGTTTGTACCGCGCGTGCCAGTGCACCAAGACCAACTTGATTGCCCACTTGCCGAACAATACCAACCGAAAGGCCGGCGCCTAAGGTCGGTGTAGCAGCAGTCGCCAGACCGAGCAAATTATTTGTGGCGCTTAAGACACCACCCGCAACACGATAATTACTATTGGCATCACCCGTCGCCGCCAACCATTGCACACCAAAATCGGACGCCTCAGTTAAATTTACTTCAACGATTAAGGCCTCAACGTAGACCTGTGCACGGCGCGCATCGAGCTGATCAATCACACTGCGCAAGTTTCTAAAAACGGGATCACTAGCAGTAATAATCAAGGTATTGGTCGCAGAATCTGCTTGGATAAAGCCACCACCACTTCCAGACGAAGCATTATTCGACGAAGTATTGGACGAACTTGGCGGCAAGCCAGCGCCTGCCACACCCGTGTTTTGATTGCCTTGTCCGATAGGGCTAGGTTGCCCTGGCGCTAACGCACTCAAATTAGAACTGGAAGGACCACTGCTAGGCAATGCGCTATCAGAGCTCAAAATTGAGCGCAGCGTCGCTGCCAACTTGACGGCTTCCGCGTTCTTCAGATACACGACATGGACATTACCGGGCAACGTGGTCGGTTGATCTAATTTGCTAATTAAGGTTTTAACTAAATTGGCGCGCGCTACCGAAGGCGCTTTGATTAATATCGAATTCGTACGTGGATCTGCCAATAAGACCAAACGACCAGAGTCCCCTGCGCCTGGCGCGTTGTTGTCGGTGAGCTTTACGACTAACGCAGCGATATCGCTCGCAATTGCATGTTTGATGGGAACCACATCTAAATCATTACTTGCTGGCACATCTAAGGCGGCGATGATTTTTGCCAATCGTTTTAAATTATCGGCGTAATCAGTGATGACAATCGAGTTATTGCCGGGGTTCGCATTGATGGTGTTATTAGGCGAAATCAAAGGCCGTAACACGGTCACAATATTATTGGCGGATTCGTAATTCAGTCGGTATATTTGGGTCGCAATTTGATCACCTTTTGCGCCCTCTGTTTGCGTCGGCCCCGCTTGTAGCTTTGCATCGGCTTCGGGCACGACTTTGGTGTATCCATCGGCCGTGACTATCGCATAACCTTGCAGGCGCAAACTTGAAGCAAGCAACTTAAACGCTTGTTCCTTCGTCAGCGGCTTTTCTGACACCAAATTGATCTGTCCTTTGACACGCGGATCAATAATGAAAGTCGTGCCTGTGTAATGACCAATCGCTTTTACAACTGATTCAATATCTGCACCAACAAAGTTTAAAGCGGCGGCATTTTGACTTGGGTCTTGTGCAAAAACGGGCAAGGACGACACGCTAGAAAACAAACTCGCCATCACCATCGTCATCACTGACAAGCGATGCCAATTGGTTTTTTTGGTGGCACTTTTTTGCAAATTACTTTGCAAAGAATCGTAGCTCGCTTGAGAGCCGAAGGCAGAACAATCTTTTTGCATATTTAATGTCGTCTGGATGATATTTTTTTTCATTTGAACTCTAACGCGATTACGTCTTTATTACCGTCTTTACGACGCTGCCCAAGCAAATTCAGTAAATTTGCCAACTTGTCTTCTTGCCCATCCGCGGCAAACGCTTTGCCATTAAAACTAAAACGCCCGCCTTCCATATTTCCTTTACCGCTTAACAAAAGCGGACCTTGCAGCGACACCAAATCGAGTTCTGCTCGTGACCCACGCCAGCTAAAGTCCAAACGATAACTGCCTAGTGGCTTGATCGATGACAGACGCGAGGCCATATCGTTTAGTTCCAACTGCATGACGCCTGTTAGTTCGATCTGCTGATTCACACTTGCAATGTCCAACGCGTTCCACGTCAGGCGACATTTCCCGCTTGGACCTATGGTGTTCAGCGGCGCACCTAGACCTTCTAAGCGCTCTGGTGGCAAAAACAAACTCCCTGGACTTACGCGCCAGCGACTCCAATCACCCGTCACTTGAATCGGCGTTGCCATCACTGCACTGTTCTCAAATTCTACCTTTAACTGGCCAAACAAAATCGCGGGAGAAATATGCCATGAAAAACGTCCAGGGAAAAGCGGCGTCACCGCGCCTGCATTTCCCGAAGCACCTCCTACAAATGCCGAACCACGCCAAAAACTTCCCTGCACATCGCCCAACACAATACGACCACCTGTTTGTTTTTCTAACGCTAAGGCAAACCAACTGGCAGGCAAAAAAAACAACAAGCTTAGCGCAATACTCAACACGCCAAACAGCAGCCAAACAAGTACAACCCGCATCGACATCTAGTTATTGCCCCGCTGCTGGCGCATCGTGAGTACGATATTCACTTGTCCAGGCTCTGGCAATGCGCTGACCTTTGCTTCATCCACCGACAAGCGTGCCACTTTCTGCATTTCCAAAATCCACTCCATCACGTTCGCGTAAGACACCGCATTCGCCTGCACCCTTACCACTGAGTCTGATACAGACAAGGTTTGCGCCTTAATGTTTCGACGCTGTAATGAAGAATCAACAAATTCACGAGAAATGGGATCAACGTTTTCGGCAATCAACCCGGCAATTTGGTTGTACTGCCCAGACAAACCCGCCATTTCTGCCGCCTGTTGGCGTAATAGCGGAATTTCTTTTTGTAGTTTATTTTTACTTGTGATGGCGGGGTCAATTCCGACAAAGTAAATCAAAGAACAAACGACCACGACAGAGCCGATACTCAACAAACGCCGCTCACGCGCATCGCGCTTGGTCCAGAACGCAGAAAAGGATTCATTGAATGAGTCGCTCAAGCTTGAGAAGATCATTTTTCATCTCCTTTCTTAGCGCGAATCTGCAACGCACCATCGTTTGTACTGACCAGAACCAAGGCTTGCTCTTTTAGCGCGGCGCGTAATGGTTCGATAGGAATCAAAGCAATGGATTTCACTTTCACAAAGAGACTTTGCGCGCGGTATTCCACAGACACTACGGCCGCTTCGGGCTGCGTAGTGGTGACAGTTCTATCCCATACCTGTGCAAATTGCGCAGCAAGTACCAAAAAATCGTCAGGCACTGATTGGCCTGCGACTTTCTTCGACTGCGCTATTTTTTGTTGCATTTGCACGAGCGGATTCACAATCGTGGTTTCCTTCGGGAAGCTCTGTCGATAGGTGCTGATCAGTGAAGAACGTAATGCACTCGCTTCCCGTTTGAGACCCCATGTCTCCACGTTCAAGCCAACAATCCAAATCAACAGGCTTACAACGCTCAAACGTAGCGGCCAACGCCAGCGCGACCAATTGAATGATGTCTGATTTTGATGGGCAATCGGCGCCATGAGGTCAAGACTGTGCGCGCCTAAACCCGCGATTCGGGTTGCCCATTCGGCGGCCTGAATGCTCACTCGCGCAGCTAAATCGGGATTGGTCGCTAATGCATGTTGATAGGTCTCAAGTCGCGACTTCGGCAATGCCAATTGGATATCGCCTTCTGGCACAAGCAAATCCAAAATCTGCATTAGTTCTTGTAGTTCCGCACTTTCATTTGTCTTGGTGGACTGCGCCACGCCATCAGCGGAAGCTGCATTGCGTTTAATCGACACGCCACGTGCCGATTTATCGATTGCGCATATTGCCAACTCAAGACTCAAATCACTTTCATCCACCAAAGCGACAGCCGCATGCGCCAACGGCTTCAGCGCTAACGATGTGGCAAATGCAGAGAGCTTCTTAGCGCCCAGAACGAGGACCTTTTGATATACCGCCTGCATCCAAGCCTTTTCAACCACTGCAACGGTCGTCACGCCTTGCTCCACCGGGCTGGCTAAAAGAATGGCATCGGCTGGATCGCCCAAGAGCTGGTCTTCAATTAAATTCGGTAGCGCCAACTTGAGTTTGGCGTGGGACATGGGTGGCACTTTAATTGAGATCAAGCTGACATCGCTCGCAGCCAGCAGCAATGCCACCTGGTTGGCGTTCACGGCAAACTGCTTGAGCCCCGACAGTGTCTCGCTGCCCTGCTGCAAAATCTTTCCTTCAGCACTGACCAATGCGAATGGCCGCACAAGCGTTGCCCAGTCCGGCGCATCGTGCGCCGCGGCTTTTGAGGGCAACAAGATGTACAGAGTATTTGCCATAAAAATTTAAATCCTCACGCGTTATTCTTTTTTGCTTATTTGTGGAACTAAGGGTGTTTTTTCATGTTGCTAGTGGCTACTTGGTTTCAATTTTCTTTGACCCAAAGTATCTTGGTTTGGTTGCCACTGCGCTCAAGCAAAGCGGTAATCTCCAAGCCTGAACGACTCAGTTTCACTTTACCATTGATGAAAAAAAAGTTGGTGGAAAACGACACATC
>JAIETO010000036.1 GCA_019745005.1 Burkholderiaceae bacterium | reverse complement strand
TCATGCGGAGTTGCTTGTCTTGTGCGTGAATGAAATTCAGATACGGCAAATACACTTTGAGACGGTCTTTAATATCGGCTTTCTCTCCACGAAAAAGCGTTTCGAACTCGAGATAAAAGTCGTCGAGGCTTTGGTGTTTTGTTTGGTGACGTTTGGACTTTATTTCTTCTGGTTCCTCTGAGACTACCTCGGCTTTGGCATGGCTTACTTGCGCTAACGACCGCGAATCAACTTGCAGTGCGCGGCCTTGTATATCGCGCATCATCATTTGAATCGATTTAATTTGTCGCGCTAATTGCAATTGGTCTAACTGCATTAAACGTTTGCCGATGTCGAGCATGTCGTAACGCTCTAGGCGATTACCGATATTGAGCGATTCAATACTTGACAGGCGGGGCGTCAAATTTGTTTGCAAAATTTGATCAAGCTCATCTAATTGCTTTTGCACTTGTTGTCGCCAAATTCTGAATTCCGCCTGTTCAATTTGCAAGCGCTCAATGTTTAGCCCATTTTGACGCCTTGTCTTGGGCAATTCAACGATAGCGTAGAGCCACGCGAGCGCATAACCCAAAAAAGGCAAAGCACGTAATTTCTGACGTAAACTTGGTTTCGTTTCCATTTTTTATCTGTGTTTGTTCACGCAGCTTGAGAAATCGAGCGACGTATTTAGTTCTACTATGCATTTTTCGGCACGATGAATGATCCAAGTGATGTTCGCGACGCAGACAGCAATAGAACTCATGCAATCGAGCAGTATAGAGGATTCAATTTATGTCGATCTACGCTTATGCAATAAGCGATGTTATTTTTCAAAGACACAGTACGCGAGCTCATTGTAAAATAGATATTTGTTTCACCCTCTGTTTGCCTCTGATTTTGCAATTGCGTAGTATTCTGCACCTTTCTGTTTTAAACCCGCGCAAAGTCAACAAACATGGTGTTTGACCGCACGACATGAGAAGAATCTTTTTTTGAAAAATCTCAATCGCGCTCGGCAGGCAAAGGACATAAGTTTACTGTTCCTGCACCCATTGAAAGCTCATAATGCAATTACAACCAGTTATTCTCTCCGGCGGTTCTGGCACACGCTTGTGGCCGCTATCTCGCGAGAAACATCCGAAACAATTGCTTGCGCTGGTGGAAGAAGAAACCATGCTACAAGCAACGGCCACGCGAATTCGTCATTTTTCTGGCAGTTTGGAAGTTGCATCGAAAATGATCGTGGTTTGTAATGAAGAATACCGCTTTATTACGGCCGAACAATTACGCAACATCAACCTAGAACCCGCCACCTTATTGCTTGAACCAATAGGACGTAATACGGCACCAGCCTTGACATTGGCAGCCTTGGCTGCAAAGCAAACAGGCAATGACTCGGTGTTACTGATTATGCCGGCAGACCATGTGATTCAAGATGTCGCACGTTTTCACGAGGCTATTCAAGTAGGCATCGACCAAGCAATTAGCGGCTCAATGGTGACATTTGGCATCCGCCCAGACCGGCCTGAAACTGGCTACGGCTATATTAAAGTTGGCGATTTCTTAAACAACTCAACAGCGCATGCCCTGCAAGCGTTTGTCGAAAAACCCAATTACGAAACGGCACAAAATTATTTAGACGAAGGCAACTATCTATGGAACAGCGGCATATTCATGGTGCGTGCCAGTGTCTGGCTTGATGCAATCGCGCACTTGAATCCCGCCATACTGAGTGCCTGCAAAGAGTCAATGGATGGTGCAAAGGTTGATTGCGACTTTGTACGTATCGATAAAAGTGCGTTTGAAAAATGTCCCTCAGATTCGATTGACTACGCGGTGATGGAAAAATTACCGAGCAGCCCAAATTTAAACATCGCGGGATGTGTGGTGCCTATGCAAGCCGGCTGGTCTGATGTGGGTGCGTGGGATGCCGTATGGCAGGTCTCAGAAAAGGATGCCCTTGGGAATTCCCTACATGGCGACGTTGTGATGGAAGATTCGCATGATTGCTTGGTCATTGCAGAGAATCGCCTTGTGACCTGTCTGGGTATGAAAGACGCCATCGTCATCGAAACTGCCGATGCGATCTTAGTGACGAATAAGCAAAACACGCAAAATATCAAACGCATTGTTTCGCGGTTAAAAGAAGCCAATTACGCGCAAACGGATAATCATCGTAAAGTCTATCGCCCCTGGGGTCATTACGACTCGGTCGATAGTGGTGAACATTTTCAAGTTAAACGCATTGTTGTCAAGCCTGGTGGTCGCCTTTCTATGCAGATGCACCACCACAGAGCGGAACACTGGATCGTCGTAAGTGGCGTGGCGCTAGTCACGCGAGGGGACGATGTAATGACCTTGGTTGCTAATCAATCGACTTATATTCCTTTAGGCGTCAAGCATCGTTTAGAGAATCCTGGCACCGTCGATTTAGAGCTGATTGAGGTGCAATCTGGTACTTATTTGGGCGAAGATGATATCGTTAGGTTCGATGACATTTACGGACGCACGCAATGCTAATTAGAGGTTCAACGCCAGTCCAGCAAAGGCTGGTGGTATTTTGAAAGCCTTGCTCCTCTCCTTGTGGCAATACCGGCACTTTGTGCGCTCATCAATCCAAGCGGAATTTCGTGGCCGTTTTGCTCGAAGCAAGTTAGGCGCACTTTGGATGATTTTGAATCCCTTGGCGCAAGCAACGATATTTGCCATTGTTTTGTCCGAAGTCTTAGCGGCGAAGTTGCCCAATATTGATAACAAATCTGCCTATGCCATTTACCTAATGGCGGGCACAGCGGCTTGGGGTTTGTTTGCTGAAATTGTCACACGCTGCACGACGGTATTTATTGATTACTCAAATACTCTAAAAAAAATTGCTTTCCCCCGACTATGTTTGCCGCTCATTATCGGTGGTAGCGCCTTACTCAACCATCTCTTACTTTTAGCCGCGATAGGGATCGTTTTTTTGTTTTTTCAACATAGCCCAACGCTTGCTTGGTTGGTGCTACCGCTTGGGATCGCACTCATCGTTCTTTTCGCGTTTGGCCTGGGCATCTTACTTGGTTTGTTGAACGTATTTTCCCGTGATGTCGGGCAGGTAATGGGCATCGTTTTGCAGCTTTGGTTTTGGTTCACACCTGTGGTGTACACAGTAGACACCTTGCCAAAGAAATTTGCTTTCTTACTCGAACTCAACCCCATGACGCCATTGGTTAGGATCTATCAAAACGCGCTTTTGTACGGTAAATTCCCCGCGATGCATGATTTGATATTGCCCAGCATGATTTCTATTGGTGTCTTTGTGTTTTCATTTTGGATTTTTCGGCGCGCAAGCACTGATTTGGTGGACGCGTTATGAGCCGAGTCGTACTAAGTGTGAAGGGCGTCAGCAAACGATACGCCAAGTACAGCAGCTTAACGGCGCGACTCCTGCATTGGGCGGGGTTGCCCGCGCGCGTAGCCTATGAGTATTGGGCAAATCGCGAAATTAGTTTTGACGTGTTAGCTGGGCAAGCTGTAGCCATCATCGGGCAAAACGGGGCGGGAAAAAGTACTTTACTGAAAATGATTACGGGTACGGTACGCCCTACCAACGGAACCATCGCTGTGAATGGAAGAATCAGTGCCATGCTCGAACTGGGTTTGGGCTTCAACCCTGAATTTACTGGCCGGCAAAACGCATTTATGGCCGGTGGTTTAATGGGTTTTAGTGGCAAAGTGCTCGAGGAACTGATGCCGGGCATCGAATCTTTCGCTGAGATCGGCGATTTTTTTGATCAGCCTTTGCGCATTTATTCAAGCGGCATGCAAGCACGTTTGGCGTTTGCGGTTGCTACCGCGGTTAGGCCAGATATTCTCATCGTGGATGAAATTCTTTCGGTGGGTGACAGCTACTTTCAACACAAAAGCTTCGACCGCATTCGCGAGTTTAAAGCCTTAGGTACCTCGATCATTTTGGTAACCCATGGCATGGGCGATGTCAGAAGCCTGTGCGACCAAGTGATCTTAATCGACAAAGGCCAAGTCTTAAAACAAGGTGCAGCAGACGAAGTCGTTGATTTCTACAATGCGATGATTGCATTGAAAGAGAACGAGCAGGCGAGTATCGAGCAAAAACGTACGCAACAAGGATGGCTCCAAACAAAGTCCGGTAAAGGCACGGCGAGCGTTCGTTCAGTTGTTTTGAAGGATCAACAAAGCCAAGCTGTATTAAGCACAGCACAGGTCGGACAAGCGCTAGAAATTTTCTGCGAGGTTGAAGTCTTTGGTGAGATTGCAGAACTAGTTTTGGGACTGATGATTCGAGACAAGCAGGGCAGCATTATCTGGGGTAGCAATACTTGGTACACCAAACAAGTTGTTCATGATCTTAAGGCTGGCGACGTTGTCAAATACGTGTATGCCTTCTCGGGCAATTTGGGTGCAGGCTCGTACGCCGTGACCACGGCCTTGACGAGTGCAGAGACCCATTTAGAAGAAAATTTTGAATGGTCTGACAACTTGCTGGTTTTCGATGTCGTGAACATAGACAAACCTGAATTCATCGGTAGCGCTTGGTTACAAGGTAATTTTCAAATCACTCGCAGCCAACCAAACTCGGGTTGATGGCGCTTTTCGCCAAAACCTCTTGATATAAGCGCACATAGTTTTTCGACATGCGGTCGGCGGTAAAAAGGGCTTCGTAGCGCAGAAATGCCCTACGTCCCATCTCTGCGGCCTTTTGTGGATGTTCGATCAAATATTGCATGGCCATACGAAATGCATTGGCATCATCTGGTGGCACCACCAAACCTGTGTCTTGATCAATATTGATGTAGGTAGTACCCGTGCCAATTTCAGTTGAAATCATGGGTTTGCCAAACATCGCGCCTTCTAACAGAGAAATACCAAATGCTTCCGAGCGTAAGTGGGACGGAAACGCCAGCGCATAACAAAGCGTTAGTAAGGCAACCTTGTCAGTTTCTGGAAGCGCACCTAAGAAATGCACATTCGAAAGTCGCAAACGCTTGGCTTGGCGCTTTAATTCTTGCTCAACTGGCCCTTGGCCTATGATCACAACAGGAATCTGCGTACCTGCGGCAGCTTCCAATAAAACATGCAAGCCCTTGTAATAGCGCAGCATGCCAACAAACAGAAAAAAATTACTTCCTACTTTCTCACGCCAATAATCAAGTCGGGCTGGCTCTGGCGCAGGGTAAATCTCTTTGTCCAAACCGTAGGTAATGACTTCAGTCTTGGCTTTATAGCGTTCTAAAATCGAACTGGTGGCCAGATAATTCGGTGATGTCGCAACGATTCTATCGACATCGTTGAGAAATAAATACTTTAACGGCTGGTAAAGTTTTAGCAGATGCTTCTGTCGCACGATATCAGAGTGATAGGTGACAATTGAGGGCTTCTTTATCCGCGCGCAGAAATGCGCCAAATCCATAAAAGGCCAAGGGAAATGATAATGAATGAGGTCGGCTTGCTGCGCTAACTGCGAAAATTTTCTAAAAGCGGAAAAAGAAAATCCTGTCGAAGCAACTTCGAAATTAAGCGGCACACGGTGTACCTTATGCCCTTCAAATTCAAGTTCGAAGTTTTGCTTGTCGCGCGTTAAAGTCAGCACTTCGGCATCGACGCCAATACGCGCCGTACCAACGACCATTTGACGAATTACCTGTTCGACACCACCAAAGGTATCGGGATAATACGTGCGATAAAAATGTAAGACTTTCATCGCTGTTGTTCCGCAAAACGATACGCTGCCACTGTTCCCGCCACGCAGTTATCCCATGTCAATTGCGCTGCACGAAGTAGTCCGCGTTCAATTGCTTGGCTGCGCCACGTTTCATTTTCTAGCGCATACTGGAGTTTCTCTGTTATATCTGCGATATCTTCTGGTTCAACCAAGATCGCTGCGCCCGCGGCCACTTCTGGCATGGACGAACAATTGGATGTCAGCACTGGCACGCCGGATGCCATTGCTTCGGCGATTGGCAAGCCAAAGCCTTCATACCATGAGGGATAAGTAAATAACCGACATCCTGCATAAAGAAAAGGCAAACACCGTTGATTGACAAAACCCAAGTACTTGAGCCAGCCTTCTGCCTTAGCAGCGTCGATGGCCGCGTGAATTTCTTCACTTTGCCAGCCTTTGCCCCCGACCAAAACGAGCGGCCACTGCAAACGTGTGACCAAGGGAAGATTACGATAAGCGGCGATCAAATTGGCAATGTTTTTTCTTGGTTCTATGGTTGAAACAAATAAACTATATCGCCCCGAACACAAGCCAAATTGAGCAAGAACTTCTGTTAGTTCTGATTCTTTACGGGGAAAGTAATTTTGATCCACGCCTAAGAGAACCGAACGCACTTTATCTGGATGAAGATCAAATTCCTTGATCACCTCACGTCGCGTCGCTTCAGAGTCGGTCAATACTAACTGCGCTCGCTGCGCCGATACGGGCATCAATTGTCGCATCCGTTCAATACGTGTTCGTGGATGCCAATGCGGGAACCGATAAATTGAGAGGTCGTGCATTGTTACGACATTTGTCAGTCGAGTCTTGGGTACAAAATAATTGGGTCCGTGAAAAACACCTCGCGACAAGGAATTCAATTGAATAGACGTTGCAAGGGGCATAAACTTGGCATGTGCCATGGCAAGTAACGGAATTCTTCCAAAACTTTGACGCAGTCGCGCTTTTAAACTTTGCTGGATTTCTATTTTTTTACGAGGAGATTCGCTATATCTTTCGTTGGATTGTGCCTCTGATTGAAGCCGGGGCAATTTTCGCCAAAATCCATCGGCGGTAAAACGAATCGATTCAATTTCGCCGTGCTTTGGCAAGCGAGTCGCCAATTCCCACGCATAACGGCCAATACCAGCCAAAGGCGGTTGTATTGCATCGATTGAAAGCACAAGATTCATATTGTGGCCGATTCAACTTCAGCTGCCAACATCCACGACAAGGTTTCCTGCAACGGAAATGTTGGCACAGAACCGACTAAGTTCACCAGTTTTGACGAATCTCCCACCAGTTTTTTTACTTCATTTGCGCGTACGAAAGCGGGGTTCACGGCGACCTGGATTTTGTATCCTGCGAGCGCTTCAACCTGCGCTATGACTTCGCGCAAACTTGTACCGACGCCCGAGGAAATGTTAAAAATTTCGCCCGCTGGCGCAAGCGCAAGTAGTTTTGCGTAAATTTTAACGACAGTACGTACATCTGAAAAATCACGTTCAACATCCAAGTTACCCAATTCGATGACAGGCTTGCGTTGGCGGAAATGGGCGACAATCTTCGGCAATAAAAATGTTTCAGCTTGCCCCGCCCCTGTGTAATTAAAGGGTCGCGTAATTACGATCGGTAATTGTTCCATCCAGATTTTGCACACATATTCCATCGCCAATTTTGAAACTGCGTAATCGTTTGCGGGTTGTGCTGGCTCGCGTTCGTTGATGTTTTGCGTTTGCGTATTGCCATAGATATTCGCGCTACTTGCGACAAGAATCATGCGCGGTTTATGCTCAAGCGCAGCCAATGCAGCGAGCAAGTTTCGCGTGCCCATCACATTCACACCGTAGATGGTGTCCACATTTCCATAAGCCACATTAGAAATTGCAGCGAGATGCGCGACGATGTCTGGTTGCACCCTTTCAACCAAGGTACGGACTTGATCTGCTTGACGCAAATCAACGGAGAAAACTTCAGGGCCACGCAATTCATCACCATGCGCCGTGCCAAACACTTGATACCCCTCTGACGCTAATTCCTGTGCTAAGTAGCGCCCAGTAAAACCGCGCAAGCCTGTAATGAGCGCGCGCGGTTTTCCAGTGTGTTCAGAATGAATTGCCATTGGCATTACGTTTTAAATCCGCCTGCACCATCATTTGACATAACTGCTCCAAGCTCGTCTTTGCTTCCCAACCAAGCACATCACGCGCCTTTTGCCCATCACCAATCAATAACTCGACTTCTGCTGGCCGATAAAATTTTGGGTTGACACGCACAAGGATCTTTTCTGTTGCCGCGCAGCGCGCGACCTCGGTCTCACCTTGACCCTGCCATTTCAATTGAATATCGACTGCTTTGAAGGCCATAGTGACAAAATCACGCACTGTTTCAGTTCGATTTGTCGCTAAAACAAAGGTATCAGCGTGCTCAGCTTGCAACATACGCCACATCCCTTCGACGTATTCCTTTGCATAACCCCAATCGCGCTTCGCGTCCATGTTGCCCAGCTCTAGGCAATCTAGTTGACCAAGCTTTATTTTCGCCACTGAATCAGTAATCTTACGGGTGACAAATTCACGACCACGCAACGGTGATTCGTGATTAAACAAAATACCGCTACAACCAAAAATTCCATACGATTCACGATAATTGATCGTCATCCAGTGCGCATATAGTTTGGCTACGCCATATGGACTGCGAGGATAAAAAGGCGTTGACTCGCGCTGCGGTGTCTCTTGCACTTTACCGAACATTTCGGAAGTTGAGGCTTGATAGAAGCGTATCTTTGGATTAACGATGCGTATAGCTTCCAACAAATGCAATGCACCAACCCCAGTGATTTCTGTTGTTGTGATAGGCTGCTCGAACGAGACACCCACAAAACTTTGCGCGGCCAGGTTGTACACTTCTGTCACCTGTGTCGTTTGTAACAGACGAATACTCGATGAGAGATCAGTCAAGTCAAATTCGACTAGTTGCAAATTGGGATGGTCAACAATACCAAGTTCTTCCATGCGCCAAAAGTTGACCGAACTGGTGCGCCGGTATGTTCCTATAACCGTATAGCCCTTCTCCAACAATAGTTGCGCTAGATAGGCACCGTCTTGTCCGGTAACGCCCGTAATTAATGCTTTTTTAGTCATTCAAAAACCTTTTCGCCTACGCGAATTCATGATTATTTTTTTTCTTAATCCCACTAAGCGCATCAAGAAGAAATGATTGAACCAAAAAATTTTTTGCTGGTTTTGGCGATCAAAGTCTAACTCAGCTTATTTTTGGCAAGTTCTATGTCGACGACAGCGCCACAGTGTGGCATTCATGTCCAAAGAAAACTGTGACCTAAGTCACACTTTATAAGTATACAATAATCACCAAAGGCTACGGCAAAGTGTTGCAACAGATTGTAAGTTTGGTGACTTTTTCAATGCGCCTTACCTTAGATGCCATAACGTTGGTGATAATCAGCAACTTTTCCTTTGTACTTGGCCAAGTCGGCTGCCGCGTCGGCGGCGCTAAGTGTCGCAAATAAATCATTCAAATCGGCAATGGCAATAACAGGAATGTGGTAATTTTTGCTCACTTCCTGCACTGCAGAGAGTTCCGATAGCGCATCATCTTTACCCGAACGCTCCATGCGATCCAAGGCAATTAAAACTGCGGCTGGCGTGGCTCCTGCTGCACGAATCAACTCAACGGACTCGCGAACCGATGTACCGGCAGAAATCACGTCGTCGACTATCACTACCCGACCTGTAAGTGCCGCACCGACAATTTGCCCGCCCTCACCATGGTCTTTCGCCTCTTTACGGTTATAAGCAAAAGGAACATTTCTACCTTGCGCCGCAAGCGCGACCGCCGTGGCGCTTGCTAAAGTAATGCCTTTGTAAGCCGGGCCAAAAAGCATATCAAACGCAACGCCAGAATCGAGCAGTGTTTGGGCGTAAAAGTGCGCAATCCGTCCTAGATTATGTCCATCATTAAACAACCCCGCATTAAAAAAATAGGGGGATAAACGACCCGCTTTGGTAACAAACTCACCAAAACGAATTACGTTGGCGCTGATCGCGAATTGGATGAATTCTTGCTTTGAATTATTCAAGGTAATCTCGACTTTGTTTTGCTAAGTATTGGTCTTAGGTTTCGGCAATTAAACTGTGATTCTATGATAACAATTTATTCCATAAATCAAGCGCGGTCTGACGTGACATTTCATTCCATTTTTCTTCGTGACCTTCGTAAAAAGTCGCTAAGTCAAGGTAATGCCGTCTCATATAGCGAAAATTGAACTCGTCAGTCTGCTGACCCTTAGTATCTATTAGTTGACGAAACCCAACATGCACAATTTGATCGTTCAAATTGGCGTCTACCACATCGTCGACCAAACTTAGACTTGGGAGTCCCAATAGTTCACAAGTGCTCTGACGCGCGTAGTGAAAAACTCTCCGCCCATCCTTCCGCTCAATATTTACTGGCTCAACTCGATACGGGCTTCGTGTAGTTTCAATAAACGCAATCAAAAATGAACGTAAGATTTGTTCTTTTTCAGTTAAGGAGTTGCTTGAGGCCGCAGCGATAAACTCCGAAATATCAACAAGAATTTGGGGCCGGTCTGAAGCACACTGATTTGCTGCCAAACAAATTGCCAAGTCGACCAACTCAGCCTCTTCGACGGCAGCTTGATGTGCGAGTGCCGCTAATTTTGTGGTCGTACGCTGCATTTTATTCGCAGGCTCGGTTGAAACAAAATGCTCAATTGTTTTCCAGTAATCGGCAGCAATGATTTCCGGGGAGTGACTTCTCTTTACATACTCTCGACCAAATTGAGATAGTTCCTGACGCTTTTGAGAACTATTTTTGAGCGCCATCAGTGCCACAATCATGTCCTCGCTCGTAAAATCATCCTGCAATTCGTAAACGCAGTTCGCAGGAAATTCTTGCATCGCGCCATGGCGATTGAGAATGACTGGTAAGCCGTGCGATAGACAATCCAACACCGTATAGGACGCCTCGCCACGAGAGCGCCCGCGCAACTGCACTGCAATATCTGCCGCGCACAAGTATTGAGAATAAATGTGCTCATCGACAAAACCGGTCACTGAGACACGCGGCGCGCCCAAATCCTTTATCGTGCGGGCAAGTAAATCAAAGAACTCTGTGCAATATGGGCTCTTATCAGCTTCGCCGACGAAGACGAGTCTGCAATGTGTATCAGCAGCCAAGGGCGAATCGTTCCACGCTTTTAAAAGCTGGATGTTCATTTTGGTTGAACCCAGCAACCCGAAGGAACATACAATGAAGTCATTCTCAGCTAAACCTAGCTTTTCTCGAGCTTGTTTGCGACTCACTTCGATTGGAACTCTATGTAAGTGACGAATAGATTTCCATGCTTCTGCGAACTGTTTTCCGTACCATTTTTTTGCCAAATCTATTGCATACTGGGAGTGTGAAATGACGCCTCTTGCATTTTTGAGTACGCCAAAATTGCAGGGATATTTCCACGTTGCCCCATCGATATCATTGCTTCGTTGCGTCAGAAGTAACGACAAAAAACCGTGCGACTCATACATTGCATCAAAAAAAACGCTTGAATCTCGATTACTTTGCTGAACGTTAAGCAGCAACCCACTCAGAAAGAAATCATGCAAAATCACTACACCCGGATGCACCGAAAATGCATTCAACATAAATGCGTGGAATTGTGAATTCCCAAAGTTATACACGACACGATCGTAATGATCGGCATTTTTATGAAACCACTCTGCGCTACGAATATTAAAATTTGCACGTAGCCATGGATCATCGATGTTCTCACTCTCGGTGATTAACTCAATATCGTAATATTTTTGAAGCTCAGGCAACAGCTCGGAACTGAAAAAAGCAACCCCCGAACGAGTGGGCAAAAACGGCGAAAAGTATGCCATCCTAAGCTTTATTTGCAATGGCAGCGACTCGATGCCTACCTTGGTTGGAGCGTTTACTTTGCTAATCTCATGTTGGTCTTCGAATGCCGCCAATGCAGCTTTTCCCGACGCACTCCAAGAAAATTTCTTGGCTTGAATGAGCGAATGTGCGGTTAAGCTGGCATGAAAAGACTCGTTACTGAGTACATCAACTATTTTGTTCGTTATCGATTGCTGGTCGAATGGGTCGAACAAGGCATCGCTTCGACCAAGCACTTCCGGCAAGCTACTCGTATTCGCCGCAATCACCGCTGCGCCGCAAGACATCGCCTCAAGTGCCGGGAGTCCGAAACCTTCGTGCCATGAGGGAAAAACGAAAAGCGCACAATGTTGATATAGCGAAGTAAGTTCAACGTCGGAAACAAATCCTGTTAAGACTAAGTCACCTTGCGCCATGCCTGCGCTGATAGCTAACTTTATTAACCTCGCGCTCTCATTTGGACTAATCGCACATACGATCGCCAACTGATAACGTTTGCGAATTTGCGAAGGTAAATCTGCAAAGGCCAGCACAAGTGCATCAATATTTTTGCGTAGATCGAAACCGCCGGTGTACATAACAAACGGACGATCTAGAGAAAACTTCAATTTAATCGCTTCGAAACCAACATCATCACCGCGCAGCGGAACAAAATGCGGCTCAACTGCCGAAGATATATTGACGATTTTTTTAGCATCGAGACCGAGGTGCGCTATCGCTTCGCGGCGTGACGAATCTGAAATTGCCAATAGAAGATCCGCTTGTTTGAGGCTACCTAATTTTCTGTAGTACCAGAGTTTTTGTCGCTCGTCGTTGAGGTATTTGTCTTCGTACACAAATGGAATCAGGTCATACAGTGTCACGGCTGTTGCAAGGTGTTCGCCGTTTGATGAAATACTTGTTACTGCATCGTCCCCTGAACCTTCAAACAAGCTAGTCACGTGAACAAAATCTGGCCGTAAGTGTGCCAAAGTTTGCTCACGCATTAATTCTGCGCTCCGACATCGCCATTCATTTTTTTTAAAATACGCCGAAACGGGCGCTGGCGCGTGCCAAACATGCATTTGGCTCATCGGTAGAAACTCAGAGAAGGCGCTGATGAGTGGCTCGACTGTATCTGAGAACAAGCCATTGAATAGCAAATGCATTTCATGCCGCCCAGCGTTGGCTAGCATCGCTTTTGTTAGTGCGAGTGAGTAACGTCCTATGCCTCTGTCTCGGCTACCAGTTGACTGGCAAGCCTGCATATCAATAACAATTCTCATGAAGTCTTCTTATGCTCTTCTAATTTTCTT